>JBOHYR010000036.1:0-5305 GCA_050737995.1 Rhodanobacteraceae bacterium | reverse complement strand
CTACAAGGAGGGGATGCTTGCGTACACCCGCAAAGACTACAAGCACGCTATTCACATGCTTGAGGTGGCTGCGTCGTGGGCGTACAAGCCCGCGGAATACAACCTCGGCGTGATGTATTTCCAGGGTCTGGGCGTGCCGAAGGACCGGCCGCTTGGCGCCGCGTGGCTCGTACTGGCGGCCGAACGTGGTAACCCGCAATATGTGGCGGCGCGCGATGTGGTGATCACCTCGATGAGCGACGCTCAATTCGCCCAAACCGATGAATTGTGGGGCCAATTGAAACAGACCTATGGCGACAAAGTCGCATTGCGGCGCGCCAAGGCGCAATGGGCCTACGTGAAGGCCAACCAGACAGGCACGCGGGTCGGCGGAACAGTCGGGGAGCTCCGGGTGGGGACCACCAATCCGCACGGCCAATTCAAAACTGCGATGACCAGTAATAGCGGCAGCTCCAGCGTTATCCAGTTTGGCACGACGAGCTGGCTGAACGTGCTCACCGGCGGCTCCACGGATGGATCGGTTGCCTACAACCAGTTCAGACACAGTGACAATCCCTACGATCCGATCTTCCTCAAGAATCGCAGCGGGACCGCGACGGTGGAACCTTTGCAAGTGGTTCGCGGGAAAGGGTCACAGTCAGGTTCTTCAGACTCGAATCGGAAGCCGAAGAAACCTGATCCAATTCCGTCCAGCAACTGAGGAGCACGATCATGTTCGTGAAGTCCCTACTGATAGCGTCGTTGGCAACAGGCGCGGTCATGCTGGTGGTCAGTCCGTTTGCCATGGCGCAAGCAAGTGCGGACGCGAGCGTGCTTGTTGCGCCGGATTACGGCTCGGGGACATCCGCCGGACAGATGTCCAACAGCCATTTCAATACGCCTGAGTCCGATGGGCGGCCGGGTGTGAAGTTCTTCACGCTTGGGGTGCAGGCGTTCCGCAAGGGTGATTTCCGGCACGCAGTCGACATGTACAAGGTTGCGGCGTCGTGGGCGTACAAGCCGGCCGAGTACAACCTCGGCGTGATGTACTTCAAAGGGCAGGGCGTGCCCGCGGAGCGATCGCTGGGTGCAGCGTGGATGGTGCTGGCGGCGGAGCGCGGTGATGCGCGCTATGTCCATGCTCGCGACATGATGGTGACGCTGTTGAGCAAGTCGGAATTCGATCGCACGGATGAGCTGTGGGGTCAATTGAAACAAACCTATGGTGACAAGGTGGCGCTGCGGCGGGCTAAAGCGCAGTGGGCGTGGGTAAAAACGCATCAGACCGGCACGCGGGTGGGTGGAACAGTAGGGGAGTTGTTCGTGGGTGCCTACGACACGGGCGGGTCGCCGGTCGAGGCCGGTAAAAGCGGCAGCGGTCAAATGTTCGCCGCAGGGTTTGGCTACATGCAAGGGGGCTCACTGGACGGTTCGGTTGCTTACCGCCAATTCCAGCAAAGCAGCAATCCCTACGATCCGGTATTCCTGAAAAACCGCACAGGCACGGTATCGGTCGAACCGCTGCAACCAGCAAAACCTGCGGACGACAAGGCGAAGAAGAATGGCCGGGGCACTGGCGGGGTAGACCAACCGGGCCAGCCGCTGCGTAGTGCGTAACCTGAAATCGGGCGACACCTTAAAAAGCCGGCGCGGTGTCGCGCCGGCTTTTTCATTTCCTGCGTGCTTCGGTGTCAATCCTGCTCAATGGCGACCACGCTGCCGTCGTTGGGATCGACCAGCAGGTCCACGTCCTTGCCACGGGCGTTCTTGGCATCGGCGCTCCACAGGCCGTCATCGAACTTCACATGGCCGATGTTCTGGTAACCCTGCGTCGTCAGTTTCGCCTTGATCTCGTTCTCGTTGAGCCTGGATGGCGCATCGGCCTGGTAAACCCTGCCAGTGGTCGGGCCGATCTTGATGCTCACCCAATGGTCGTTGCCGCCGCGCGCCTTGGCCTGCCATACACCATCCTTGAACTTGAGATCCTTTACTTCCTTGTAGCCGGCGGTGGCAACGTGGCTCTTGATGGCGCTTTCGCTAAGCGCACCGGACGTCGTGGCCACGGTGGTGGTGGTCGTGGTGGTTTGCGTGGATTTCATCGGCGCGTTCTGTGCGAAAGCCATGCCACCCGCACACAACAATGAAGCGGCCACGGCTGCCGAAAGCATGTGTTTCTGCATGATCGCGTACCTCCGTTCGAAACCAGCAGTCAGCATGGGCGCGCGCGAATCAACGCGCGGTGAATCCCGGCCATTGCCGTTAGCCCGCGTTCATTTACGGGCCACGTGCCAGGCTGCACATTACCGAAAGTGTTCAAATGATCCAGCGAGCCGCCGTCGCGTTTCACCATCCCTTCACGTTTTGGCTTGGCTTCCACGCGGTGGGAGCAGGCGCGTGTCTGCAACTGCCAATGTACGTCATGGTGGAACCGACGGATCCGCCTACGGTCGTCGGCATGACGCTGATTCCATGCGGAGTATGGGTCGCTGTCGACATAGGTTGATGCCGCCTCTTGCGCAGGTGCGGATGACGGCACGCTCAATGTGCCGCTGACGTTGCCGGCGACGGCATGCCAGTCGCGCGCCGTGCCACGGCAATCCCCTTCAGGACGTGCAAGGCCTCGGACAGTGCGTAGTCCTGGATCGCGAGTTCGCCCGTATCCGGCGAGGTGGCCGTGGCCTGTGACCCGGCTAGATGGTTGGGCAGATCGCCTTCGTGTTCGTCGTCGTCGAACGACGCGTCGCGGTTGGCTTCGACCGTGACGTTGCCGAGCGCGATGTCCGGAGTGATGCCGGCGACCTGGATCGAGGTGCCGTTTGGGGTGTAGTAGCGAGCGGTGGTCAGTTTCACCGCGTCGCCGCTGCCGAGTGGAAGGATGGTCTGTACCGAGCCCTTGCCGAAGGTCCGGCGTCCCATCACCAGCGCGCGATGGTTGTCCTTCAACGCGCCGGTGACGATTTCCGCGGCGGAGGCCGTGCCGTTGTCGACCAGCACCACCATCGGCGCACCGTTCAGCAGGTCGCCCGGTGTTGCGCTGAACTTGAGGTCGGATTGCGGCAGCCGGCCACGGGTGCTGACGATGACGCCGGAATTGAGGAAATCGTCGGCGACTCCGACAGCGCTGCTCACCAGCCCACCTGGGTTGGAGCGCAGGTCGAGCACTGCGCCGTGCAGTGGGCCATGTTCCTTCTGCAACTTTTCCAGCTTGCGGGTCAGTTCGTCGGCGGTATCTTCCTGGAACTCGCTGACACGGATGTAGGCGTAGCCCGGCTCCAGCATGCGCGTGCGCACGCTGGCGACATGGATGCGCTCGCGCACCAGCGGTATCGTGACCGGCTTGCTGGCGTCGGCATGCAGGATCAACAGTGTGATCTTCGAACCGATCGGACCGCGCAGCTTCTTGATCGCTGCGTCGATCGCGTCTGGTTGTACCGATACGCCATTGATCGCCGCGATGACATCGCCGGGCTGGATGCCGGCACGCTTGGCCGGGCCTCCGTCCAGCGGCGCGACGATCACGAGCTGATGTTTGACTTCGGCGACCTCGATGCCGAGGCCGGTATAGGCGCCCGAGGTATCTTCGGACAAGTCCTTCAGCTCGCTCTTGTCGAGGAATTCGCTGTGTGGATCGAGTCCCGCCAACATCCCGCGGATGGCCGATTCCATCAGCCGCTTGTTGGTGACCGGTTCGACATACGCCTGCTTGATCATCTCGAAGGCGCGGGTGAAGGTCTGGATTTGTTCGAGACTGGGGACATCGTTGGCGTTGCTCGTGCTCGACGCGGCGGGTGCAGGCACCGCTTTGGTCGGCGCACTCGACGCAGCCGCGGGCGCGGCAGGGGGTGCCGCGAGGGCAACGCCGGCGCATGCGAACAGCAGGCACCCCAGGAAACCATGGACAAGTCGAGTCATGATCAATCAAGACCGCGCGCGGGGCGGGGGGTTCATTGTAGGCGTGTCGCGCCTCAATGTTTCGCGGCGAACCAGCCCTGGGCATCCACCGGGTTGCCGTCCTTGCGCAGGCCGAACCACGCCCCGCCCTGTTCGGAGTCGGGGCCGACCGTCGCGATCGGCTGGCCGGGTTTCACCCAGTCTCCGGCCTCGACCAACGCCGATTCGTTGCCGCCGTACAGGCTCATCCAGCCGTTGCCCTGATCGATGATCACCAGCATCCCGTAGCCACGCATGAAATCCGCCCAGGCCACGCGGCCGTAAGCGACTGCGTGTACTTCGGCGCCCGGTTTGGCTGCGATCACGATGCCGTGCGCCAGCGAACCCGTGCCGTTGCGCGGCGTGCCCGCCACAGGCCACGCCAGCTTGCCGCGCAACTTTGCAAATGGCATGTTCTTGCCGAGCTGTGCGGGGATGTCGGCGAATACGTTCTGGAGCTGCTTGAGCAACCGGTCCAGTGCCTCGGCGTCTTGCTTCAGGGCTGCCAGCTTGTCTTTCTGCCGGGCGAGTTGTGCGGCGGCCTTGGCCAGCAGCGCCTGCTGGGCGGCGCGCGCCTGTTCGAGCTGCGTTGTCTGCGCCGCGCGCTGGTCGCGCTGTTGCTGTAAAGCTGTCGTCTCCGATTCGATCGACGCTTCGAGCTTGTCGAGTTGCGCGACTTCGCCAAGCAGCGCGCGGATCCGTGCGGCCCGGTCGTGCTGGAAGTAGCGCGAGTAGGCGAGCGCGCGATCGATTCTGGCGATGTCGTCGTCGCCCAGCAAAAGCGAGAGGTCCGTGCCGCGATTGAGTGTGTAAGTAGCGCGCAACAGATCCGCCAGCGCTGCACGCTGCCCGGACAGCTTTGCATCGAGACCGGCGCGCTGTTTTTGCAGGTCGGCCAGCGCGGCGGACTTTTCGGCGATCGCGGCGTCGGTCTCGCGCACCGCTTTGGCCGCTTCGTCGAGTTGCGCAGCCTGCGCGGACAGCCTTGCGTTGATCGCGTTCCGTTTCGCCGCGGTCTCATGCTGGCTGGAGGCGATCTTCGCGATTTCGGCCCGCACCGCGGCAAGCTGGGTGCGCGTGGCGGCTTCGCGCGAAACGTGACCCTGCGGCGGCGGCGAGGCTGCGGGCGGCTGGACGGCATGGGCTCCGCACGTGATCGCGACCAGCGCGCAGAGCACTATCATCGTTACATGGCGTCGAAAGTCGAAAATTGGCAGGTGCATGCGCAGCGATTATCGCTGCAACCGCATCGCTCCGTACGGGTGCATGGAATCGTGCGCGTGGGGGATGCGGCGGCTGTCAGGCCCGGCATGCCGCCCGCACGGTCACGTCACGCGCAGCCGTGCGCGATGCTCACACGATGTGCGTGATCGCGTTCGCATGGAAGGAGCATCCC
>JBOHYR010000035.1:0-4662 GCA_050737995.1 Rhodanobacteraceae bacterium | reverse complement strand
GCACAGGACGTCGACGGCGACAACGTACCGGTTCGGCATTTCGGGCTGGTGCTGGACATAGCGGATTGGGAAGCCCTGACCGCGCGGTTGAACGCGGCGGGTACGCACTTCGTGATCGAACCGCACGTACGCTTCAAGGGCCAGCCCGGCGAGCAAGCCACGATGTTCCTGCTCGATCCCTCCGGCAACGCTCTGGAATTCAAGGCGTTCGCGGATCGCAAGCAATTATTTGCCAAGTGAGACGGCGCCTCCAAGGCACTCCATGGGTTCGCGAACCACGATGCGCGCCGACATCACACTCTTCACCCATTTGGCAAAACAGGGACCTGCAAGCCTGGGCGTAAAAACCGATCCGTTTTCAAAGTGCGCGCAGGATAATCAGGCCGCGTTGCGTTCCCGCATCCAGTTGATCAGGCCGCCTTCGAGCAACACGTCGACCTGACGCGGCGAGAGTTGGTGCTTGAGTTTGATCTTGCCGTTGCCCTTTATGGACGCGATCAGCGTATTGCCGTTGCCAAGATTTTCGCGCACCCCGTCCAGCGCGATCACGTCGCCCTGCTCCAGCTTTTCATAATCGTCGGCATGCGCGAACGTAAGTGGAAGCACGCCGAAATTGACCAGGTTCTGCCAGTGGATGCGCGCATACCCCTTTGCCACCACGAGACGCAAACCGAGATAACGCGGCGCCAACGCGGCGTGTTCGCGCGACGAGCCCTGTCCGTAGTTGCCGCCGCCAACGATCACATGATCGCCTTGTTTTTTTGCGCGTCTGACGTAGTCTTCGTCGACCTGTTCGTAAACGAACTCGGCAATCTTCGGGATGTTGCTGCGGAACGGCAGCACGCGCGCGCCGGCTGGCATGATTTCATCGGTGGAAATGTCGTCGCCGACTTTTAGCAGCACCGGCAGTTCGAAGCTGTCAGGCAGCGGTTCGTACTCGGGCAGCGAGGCGATATTGGGGCCCTTGACCAGTTCGATGTTTCGCGATTCTGAGAGTGGCGACGGCTCGGCGAGGTTGCGGGTATCGACAACTGGATTGTCGCTGTCGTGGATATCCGGATAGTCCATGTCCAGCGTGCGTGGATCGGTGATCACGCCATTCAGCGCCGAGGCGGTGGCGGTTTCCGGACTGCACAGGAACACGGAGTCTTCCCTGGTACCGGAGCGGCCGGGGAAATTGCGCGGCGTGGTGCGCAGGCTGTTGCGGCCGCTGGCCGGCGCCTGCCCCATGCCGATGCAACCGTTGCATCCGGCCTGATGCAGGCGCGCGCCGGACTCGATCAAGTGCATGAGATATCCATCGCGCATCAACGTGGCCAGAATTCCGCGCGAACTCGGATTGATGTCGAACGAAACCTGCCCGCTGACGGTCTTGCCTTCGACGATGGCCGCAGCCATCGCGTAATCGCGGTAGCCGGGATTGGCCGAGGAACCGATGTAGGCCTGGTACAGCGGCTGGCCAGCAATTTCGCTGACACGCACCACGTTGCCGGGGCTGGTCGGCTTGGCGATCAGCGGTTCCAGATTGGAAAGGTCGATGGTTTCGTGCACGTCGTATTCGGCGCCTTTGTCGGCGACCAGTTCAACCCAGTCGTTACCGCGTCCGTGTGCCACCAGAAAACGCCGTACCGCTTCGTCGGACGGGAACACCGTGGTGGTGGCGCCGAGTTCCGCACCCATGTTGGCGATCACGTGGCGATCCATCGCCGACAGGTGCGCCAAACCCGGACCGTAATACTCGATGATGCGGCCGACGCCACCATCGACATCGTGGCGACGCAGCATTTCCAGGATCACATCCTTGGCCGACACCCAGTCCGGCAGTTCGCCGGTCAGTTTCACGCCCCAGATTTGCGGCATCTTGGTGTACACCGGCTCGCCGGCCATCGCCATGGCCACTTCCAGCCCGCCGGCGCCGATCGCCAGCATGCCCAGCGAACCGCCCGCCGGCGTGTGACTGTCCGAACCGAGCAGCGTCTTGCCGGGTTTGCCGAAATGCTGCATGTGTACCGGATGCGACACGCCATTGCCGGGACGCGAGAACCACACGCCGAAACGCTGGCAGGCACTTTGCAGAAACAGGTGGTCGTCGGGATTCTTGTAATCTTCCTGGATCAGGTTGTGATCGACATACTGCGCAGACAGTTCGGTTTTCACGCGATCCAGTTGCATCGCTTCCAGTTCCAGCATCACCAGCGTGCCTGTCGCGTCCTGGGTCAGGGTCTGGTCGATATGGACGGCGATCTCGTCGCCGGGCGTCATCTTGCCCTCGACCAGATGCGAGCTGATCAACTTGTGCGCCACGTTCATGCGCATGTCGCCATCCTCCAGCGTTCAACATGAAATCGGCACGACAGCTCTTCGGCAGGTCGTGCCGGCGCGCCCACAATTCGCCTGCGCGATCCAGTCAATTCACGCTGCCCAACTACTTGCAGACGGTTTCCGGAGCGGTAATCACTTCCCTCTCTTCTTCTGCAGTTCCTCCATATGTTTCGCGTCACGTTTGTCCTCGCCCGGCGTCTTGGCGTGCGAACGCCCTTCACGCTCCGCAGGAGTCAACTTGTCGCTCGCTTTCGAGGCATCGCCCTTGATGGTCTTGCCTTCCTTCGTGTGCTCTTTCACGAACTCTCCTGCCTCTTTGCGATAGCGTCGGGCGGCGTCGTAGTCGCCCTCGCCTTGCACCTTCTTGTCGCCCATGGTCATTTCTCCAGCGGTTGTGGTACGGACGATTGCCGCACATACGGGTGTTCGCAACACCGGGTGTGAGTGTCGTGCCGACAACGCGACAACGGCGTGAAAAATGCCTGAACCAAAAACAACAATCGGCGGCTATGCGACGTTCGGGCCACTGCGGTTCCATGTCGCTGCATCGCGCGCGTAGACGGCGTTACGGATAAGCTCCTGCCGGTATCCAAACTCTTGAACATCGAAGTCGCATGACCGATCACCTTGTTGCATGCGTGCTGGGCGGCACCGCACCCGGCGCACGAACCGAACTGCACGACGTGGCTTTCGCAGTTGGCCAGTCGTTGAAAGCCGTGCACCCACAGCTTCTCGATAGCTGGTTCGGCAATCCGCGCGGTCTGCACGTGGACGCCTGGGCCTTTCTCGACAGCGTGCAAGGTTACCGAGTGCACCTTGCGCGCACGCCGCCCGACAACGGCCTGCACCTGTACTTCATCAACATCGGCGGCTATCGACCGGGCGCGTTCGGCGAAGATCACGCATGGGGATTCTTCGGTGGCAAGCACAAGGCCGAGGGCAAGGCACGCGCAAAACGGACGTTGCTGCAAGGCCACACCCAGACCCACAAGGACGATTTGTACGTCATCGACGATTGTCTGCAGGTGACCAACGTCGGCGAATGGCAGGTCCACCTGCAACCAGACCCTGAAGCTGGCGATCCGATTGTCGCCAACGGCTACTTCCCACTGCCCAACGCCACCATCGACGCGTGGCTGGTCCGGCGCGCGGACTGATCGATGCGGACGGCAATCTTCTCGTCGCGCGAAACCCGTCCATCGACAGCCCGTGTTCGGCCGATCCCTGGAACTCGTGCCGCGTTCCGGCGTCTCGCTGTCGCGTCGCTGCGTTATGCCAGCAGGTCGCTGTATTCGGAATGTTTCTTGAGATAGCTCGCGGCATAAGGACAAACCGGAACGACTTTCCAACCATGTTCCCTCGCCGTCTCCAGTGCAAACCGCGTGAGCTCGCCAGCAATGCCGCGGTTACGGAGGCTGGGCGGAACGCGCGTATGCGTGATCGTCATCGTTCCATCGGCCAGCCGGTAGTCGATCACGCTCTCCTGCCCATCGACAACGGCGACGAATCGTTGGGTGGATGGGTCGTGCGTGACGGACACGTTCATGGGCGAACCTTACCCGATTCACCTGATCAGGTGTCCGACCGCTGTGCTGGACTTCTGTTTCGACCCGGTGGTTGAACACGGACGAGGCGAACGAGTCTTGAAGGCGGTCCGCTCACGGCGCGCGTGCAGCGATTTCACTTACGAGATCGTCGATCTGGCGGACTGGATATTGCCGATGGACGACGAGCCGGCGATCCCCGCATCGGGCAGGTACACCCAGCCGCACACGCGGGCCTGAAGCGACAAAATCAAACGTGCGGATGCCGTGATATTCGTCACGCCCCAATTCAACTGGGGCTACCCGGCCGCGCTCAAGCACGCGATCGTCCATCTCTACGATGAATGGCGAGACAAGCCTGCGGTGATCGTGAGTTATGGCGGCCATAGCGGCACCAAATCTGCCGACCAGCTCAAACAGGTTGCCGCCGCCGTAAACATGCGCGTCATGCCAACCGCGCCGGCCATCACACTGCCGCGAGGAGTGATTCGCGACGCGCTGGCGGAATTCGAACCTGCATCGAAGGGCAAAACCTGACTTGACCCGCATTTGCCAGAAGCGAAGATCGCTGCTTATGGCCACCACCATAGATCAATAAAGTATTCAACAACTTGTTGGTCACTCCAACACCGTTTTCTATCGATTGTCGAGATCTGCCTCCACTGCCAAGTTTGTCAGTTTTCCCTTCGCGTCCAGTTCTACCAGCATGATTCGCGTATCTCCTTTTGCACCGACGCGGTACACCGAGCGCACCGCCCCATCGTGTTCGCTGCGTTTGATCAAAACCAGCGGATGG
>JBOHYR010000034.1:0-4787 GCA_050737995.1 Rhodanobacteraceae bacterium | reverse complement strand
CGGCACGCTTCTCGATCTGCGTGCTGCCGTTTACCAACATGAGCGGCGACCCGGAGCAGGAATACTTCAGCGACGGCATCACCGAGGACATCATCACCGACCTCAGCAAGATTTCGGCGCTGTCCATCATTTCGCGCAACGGCTCCTTCCTGTACAAGGGCAAGCAGGTCGATATCCCGAAAATCGCGCGCGACCTCAAAGTCAGCCACGTGCTCGAGGGCAGCGTGCGCAAGGCAGGCGGCCGGGTGCGGATCAGCGCACAGTTGATCGACGGCGTAGGCAACAACCATGTGTGGGCCGAGCGTTATGATCGAGACGCCAGCGACATTTTCGAACTGCAGGACGAGATTTCCCGTGCGATCGCCAAGGCGCTGCGGTTGCGGTTGTTGCCCGAGGAGAAGAAGGCCATTGAGCGGCGCGGCACCGAGAGCGTGGAGGCGCATGACCTCTATCTGATGGCGCGGCAACTCTACATCACCAATCAGGAAGACGAGCACGCGTCGAGGGCCATCGTGCGCACCTGCGCGCGCGCCACCGGGATCGATCCGAACTATGCGCAGGCTTGGGCGCTGATGGCCGCAGGCTATCGAAGCCTGCGCGAACTTGGGCTGGAAACGGACGATGGCATGGCCGCCGCCGATAGGGCACTGGCGCTGGATTCCAACCTTGCCGAGGCGCACGCGGTCAAGGGTTACATCCTGCAAATGCGCGGTGACATGGACGGCGCGGTCATTGAAGCCGAGATTGCGCTAAAGCTGGCTCCAGAGTCTTATGAGGCCAATCGTACGGCGGCTCGACTCAATTACACGCGACACCGGTTCGAAGATGCAGCGCGACTGTACGAGAAGGCTGTGAGCCTGATGGAAACGGATGTCAACTCGGCGATGATGCTGGTCAGTGCCTACCGGGCACTTGGCGACTCTGCGAGCATGCACCGTGCTGCCGAGGTTGCGCTGAGGCGCGCGGATGCTTTTCTGGCGCACGATCAGAGTAATGCAGGGGTGATCGCCTACAGCGCCAATGCACTCGGTGCATTGGGTGAGGCTGAGCGAGCCAAGGCCCGCATGAACCGGGCAATGCTTATCGATCCCGACAATTGGAACATGCGATACAACTTCGCATGCGCCCTTGGCATGTATCTCAACGACAAGGAAGGGACGCTCGAGATGATCAAAACCCTGTTGGATACGGCCACCCGCCCCTTACTCGACTACCTGAAGGCCGACCCTGATTTTGAACCGCTGCACGACGATTCACGCTATCAGGCGATGGTTGCCGCAACCGAGGGGCGGCTTGTTGCGGCAGCGGCGAAGGCGGAGCCGCTGCAGACAGGTCCGGCTGCGTAGGAGCAGTCTGCAGTCTGGATGGGGGCATGTAGCGCCTCAATCCGGAGCTGCCAGCGCCAACCCCGGATTCTGCTCCACAGTAATCCGGGCCACGCGTGATCTAGCCAGCCACCGTCTCGCGCTTCGGCAATTTCCAGCCCTGCCGCACGAAATGGCAGGTGTAGCCGTCGGGGATGCGCTCGAGGTAATCCTGATGCTCGGGCTCCGCTTCCCAGAACTCCCCGGCGGGAACGACTTCCGTGACGGCTTTGCCGGGCCACAGGCCGGATGCGTCCACGTCGGCGATGGTGTCCTCGGCGATGCGTTTCTGTTCGTCGTTTGTGTAGAAAATTTCCGAACGATAACTGCTGCCGACATCGTTGCCCTGGCGATTGCGCGTGGTCGGATCGTGGATCTGGAAAAAGAATTCCAGCAACGCCCGGTAACCGGTCACGGCCGGGTCGAACACGATTTCGATGGATTCCGCGTGACCTTCATGGTTGCGATAGGTCGCGTTGAGCACTTTGCCGCCGGTATAGCCGACGCGCGTGGAAACCACGCCTGGTTGTTTGCGGATCAGGTCCTGCATGCCCCAGAAGCAGCCGCCGGCAAGCACGGCGCGTTCGGTGTGTGTAGTCATGGATGCTTTCCCTCGGAGTCGAACAGTTTGCGGTATTCGCCGTAACCTTCGCTTTCCAGTTTATCGAGCGGGATGAAGCGAAGCGAGGCCGAGTTGATGCAGTAGCGGAGGCCGCCGGACTCGCGCGGGCCGTCGTCGAAGACATGGCCCAAGTGGCTGTCGCCGTGGCTGGATCGCACCTCGGTGCGCGCCATGCCGTGGCTCGCGTCGTGCTTCTCGATCACGTTGGCCGATTCAACCGGCTTGGTGAAGCTGGGCCAGCCGCAATGGCTTGCGAACTTGTCCATGGACGTAAACAGTGGCTCACCCGAGACGATGTCGACATACAGGCCCGCGTGGGCGTTGTCATTGAATTCGTTGTCGAACGGTCGTTCCGTGGCGGCTTCCTGGGTCACGCGGTGTTGCAGTGGCGTCAGCCGGGCCAGCGCTTCGGGGGTTTTTTGGTATTTCGTCATGGCGAGTCTCGATCGAGTCGACCGGTTAAAGACAAGTTGCATGAGTACGCGCTTCGCTCATGCGGCATTTGATTCCTGCCCCAGCGTCGCCATGTCGATCACGAAGCGGTATTTCACGTCGCTTTTCAACATGCGTTCGTAAGCGGTGTTGATGTCGCGCATCGCGATCATCTCGATATCGCTGACGATGCCGTGTTCAGCGCAGAAATCCAGCATTTCCTGGGTTTCGCGGATGCCGCCGATCAGGGAACCGGCAAACTGGCGGCGTTTGAAGATCAGGTTGAACACGGTGGGCGAGGGGTGCGGCGTGGCAGGCGCGCCGACCAGGCACAGGGTTCCGTCGCGCTTGAGCAGGTTAAGAAAAGCGTCGAGATTGTGCGACGCAGCCACCGTGTTGAGGATGAAGTCGAAGCTCGCGGTGTGTTTCACCATCTGGTCGGGATCCTTCGAAATCACCACTTCATCGGCGCCCAGGCGCTTCGCGTCGGCTGTCTTGCCGGGCGACGTGGTGAATAGCACCACGTGCGCCCCCCATGGCGTGGGCGATCTTGACACCCATGTGGCCGAGGCCGCCCAAGCCGACGATGCCGACTTTCTTGCCGGGTCCGGCGTTCCAATGACGAAGTGGCGAATACGTGGTGATGCCGGCACACAGGAGCGGCGCGACCGCGGCGAGGTTGTCCTTGTGGCGGATGCGCAGCACGAATTTCTCATCCACGACGATTTGCCCGGAATAGCCACCGAAAGTATGGCTGCCGTCCGCCAGCGATCCATTGTACGTGGCGACAAATCCGTTCTCGCAGTAGTTCTCTTCACCGTCCCTGCACGATCCACAGTGTCCGCAACTGTCCACCATGCAGCCGACACCGACGGTGTCGCCGACCTTGTGGTTGCTGACGTCACTGCCAACCGCGGTCACTGTCCCGACAATTTCGTGGCCGGGAATGCACGGGTACAAGGTGTTGCCCCACTCGTTGCGCACGGTGTGCAGGTCTGAATGGCAGACGCCGCAATAGCGGATCTCGATTTGCACATCGCGCGGGCCGGGCGCGTGGCGCTCGATGGCGAACGGACCGAGCGGTCGGTCGGCGGATTGGGTGGCATAGGCGGCAGTGCGGGTCATGTTGGCCTATTTCCTCGTGTGGCACGTAACGCCACCAAACTGGGGACGAATGCGGGGATCAAAAGGGTCCGCGCCATGAATCGGTCTGGTCGTTTCCAGCAACCCCCCGTTTTGACGCCATGATACGAATGCTCATCCTGCCCATCGTGAGGAACCAATGAACCGTCGAAACTTGCTGAAAGGCGCGGCGCTCGGCGCGATGGCGCTTGCGATCGCACCGCGATTGCATGCGTCGCAACTCATCCGCGCGGCTACTCGGCTCGCCGATATGGAACGCGAGCATGGCGGTCGTCTGGGAGTTGCAGTTCTGGACACGGGCAGCGGGTATCGCGTTGCGCATCGTGGCGACGAACGCTTCTTGATGTGCAGTACTTTCAAGCTGTTGCTCGCGGCCACGCTATTGTCGCGCGTGGACGATGGCAGGGAGTGGATCGGGCGTCGCATCGTGTTCGGCAAGGACGCGTTGCTGGAATACGCGCCGATTACCAAACAGCACGTCGGGCCGCCTGGCATGACGATCGCGGAACTGTGCGAAGCGGCAATTACCTTGAGCGACAACACGGCGGCCAATCTGCTGTTGCGTGAGATCGGCGGCCCGTCTGTGGTGACTGCCTACGCGCGCAGTCTGGGCGATACGAGCACGCGGCTGGATCGCATCGAGCCTTTCCTCAATCGGCTCGATGGCGACCGCGATACCACCACGCCGAGGTCTATGCTTGCCGACATGCAGAAGTTGCTGCTGGGCGATGCGCTTTCCGAAGCTTCGCGCAGGCAGTTGACGAACTGGCTGGTCGGTTGCCAGACCGGGCTGCAATCATTGCGTGCGGGATTCCCGGCGGGCTGGCGCATCGGTGACAAGACGGGACAGTGGGATGGGCAAGGGATCGGAGTAAACAACGATGTCGCCATCGTCTGGCCGCCGCGGCGCAAGCCGCTGCTGGTCACGGCGTACTACATGACCCATACGACGGATGTTGCATCACGCAAACATGTGCTGGAGGAAGTGGGTCGGATCGTCGCTTCGTCGTAGGGTTGCCGCCGATACGCCTACCGCGTGGGGGCGTCAAGGGAACGGATGTCATTACAAAAAACCAGGCGCACCCGTCCCTTTTCCATGTAGACGCTCAATGACCGCCGTCCTGGTCTTTCGGCTTTTTCTTCTTCGGCTCATGTTTGGCTTTGGTTTTGTTCGGAGCCGGACGAGTACCTGTGTGGGTGGCCTGCGGTGGCCGGTTCTCCGGGCG
>JBOHYR010000033.1:0-23984 GCA_050737995.1 Rhodanobacteraceae bacterium | reverse complement strand
GCTTCCAGCTTCCAGCTGCTGGCAACCCGCAACCGAAAAACCGCAAAAAAAAACGGACGGCGAAAGCCGTCCGTTTGCGATAGCGCGTAGGCAGGGAGGGGGAGTCTGCGTCGCGCGTGTTGCCTTGTTGTTGTTCTGAATGCTTGTTGCTGAAACTCAGCGAGCGGCCTTCTTGGCGTTGCCGGCTGCGTCGTTGGCGGCCTTCACGCTACCGCGGGTCAGATCACCGATCTGCTCGGCGGTCTTCTGCGCGACGGAGGCGACCTGCTGGTTCGTCTCATAGGCGGCTTCCGCGCTGTTGCGCGCGAAATCCATGCCTTTTGGCCACAGCGCGTTGACGTCTTCGATCTCGCTGACATTCAGCGAGTCGGCGACGAACGCGAGGTTGGCCTTGGCCTGCGCTTCCAGCGCCTTGACCTGCAGGCCCTGGATTTCGGCGAAGCCGCGCAACGCGGTCAGCTGGGCCTTGTAGGATTGCTCGGCGAACTGCTTTCCGAGGTCGAGCGTCTGCTTCTGGAATTGTGCGTACATGTCGTACTCCCGATTGGGGTGGCGGTGACTGACATGCACTCTACCGCAGTTCATGTTGCATTGCAACAATAATTTTGAAAAAGAACAAGAACTGCTTATTTAATCATTATTAATCAGTTTGTTATGTGCCATACGAATGTGCGGCAGTGCATGAAACAGGCTACGTGGCGCGGTAGCGTGCCCCTGCGGTGCAGGTCTCGTGCACCACCACCTCCTGAAGCAAGGGCAGTGACGGCCGCAGGCGCTCCCAGATCCACGCGGCCAGCCGTTCGCTGGTGGGATTCTCCAGGCCGGGAACGTCGTTGAGATAGCGGTGATCCAGCGCATCGAATACCGGTTCGAACGTGCGCTTGAGATCGGCGAAATCCATCACCCAGCCCAGCTGGGGGTCCGGTTCGCCGCGCAAACGAATTTCCACACGGAACGAATGCCCGTGCAGACGCGCGCATTTGTGCCCTTCCGGCACGTTCGGCAACCGGTGCGCCGCTTCGATATGGAAAATCTTGTAGATGTCGGTCGGCACGGGAGATGGTGGCTAGGGGCGGGATCGAACCGCCGACCTCAGCATTATGAGTGCCGCGCTCTGACCAGCTGAGCTACCTAGCCAAACGCGTGCCGATACGACAAAAAAGGCCGGCAAGTGTAACACGCGCCTATTTGCAACCACATCGCGTGCGGACGAATGTCGTGCAAGTCGCTTGCCTGCGGTTTGTGCAACGTGTTTGAATCAGAGCAAGTGGATCGGATTTTCCAATGATCGATTTCGATGGTTATCGCCCCAACGTGGGCATTGTGTTGTTGAACCCGTGCGGCCAGGTGTTCTGGGCGCGGCGCGTGCGTCGCGACGGCTGGCAGTTCCCCCAGGGCGGCATGAACACCGACGAGACGCCGGACGAAGCGATGTACCGCGAGTTGCACGAAGAGACCGGCCTGCGCGCGGATCAGGTCGAAATCGTCGGCAGCACGCACGGCTGGCTGCGCTACAAGCTTCCGCATCGCTACCTGCGCCGGGACGAGCGACCTTTGTGTGTCGGCCAGAAGCAAGTGTGGTTCCTGTTGCGGCTGCTCGGCGACGACAGTGCGTTGCGCCTGGATGCGCACGAGACGCCGGAGTTCGACCTGTGGCGCTGGGTCGATTTCTGGTATCCGGCCGATCACGTGGTCGCGTTCAAGCGCGATGTGTACGAACGCGCGTTGCGTCATTTCGCGCCGTTGGTGGAAACGCTGTGCGAAATGACCTTGCAGCGCGTCGTGTCCGCACCGTCACGTCGACGCGAGACGCGAGAAGATCAGACAGGAAAACGCTGACGCAGCGCGCGCGACGTGGCAGCGTAGAGTTTCTCCAATACTTCGACGCGCGCCGAAGGATGGACAAGCATGCCGCTGCGCGCATCGTGCTCGACCGCTTTCGCCGCTTCCGCCAGCGGCTTGGCGCCGAGATTGGCGCTGGATGATTTCAGCGAATGCGCGAGTTTGCCGACCTCGACCGCGTCGTTGCGATCAGCGGCCACCCGCAACGCGTCCAGACGCTGATCACCGTCGTGCAGATAGGCTGCGACGAGGCCGCGCAATTCATCGCCCATGATTTCGTGCAGGTCATCGAGCGTCGCCTCGTCGAGAACTCCATCCGGTGCCGCGACCGTTGTCGCGTCCGCGCGAAGGGTCGCCGGGGCAATGGCTGGCGACGGCGCCGCGCCCGTAGTCGATGACTGCGAAGCCGATGCGGCGGTCCGCACCGCCAGCTTCACCGGTGGAGCGGGCGGCGTTCCGGCAAGATCCAGCCAACGCGCCAGCGTGTCGGCGAGCAGAGTGCGATCCAGCGGCTTGGTCAGGTAATCATCCATGCCGGCTTCGAGACAGCGTTCGCGATCGCCCGCCATCGCATGCGCGGTCATGGCGATGACCGGCATCCTCGGCACCGTCTGGGCCTGTTCGCGCTCGCGCAAACGTCGCGTCGCGCTGTAGCCGTCCAGCACCGGCATCTGGCAATCCATCAGCACCAGATCGAAATGCTGCTGTTTGATCTTGTCCAATGCTTCGGCGCCGTTGCCGGCAGACTCGACTTTCAAACCGAGTCTTTCCAGCAGACGTCGCGCGACCTGCTGATTGACCGGATGATCCTCCACCAGCAGGACCTGGCCTCGCAATTGACGATCGGCCGATGCAGCGACTTGCGGTCGCGCCGCGCCGCCGAGCAATGGTTTTTGACGGCCGCGCGCGGGCAGGCCATAGATTTCCTGCAGCACGTTGCGCAGTGCTTCGTCATCGACTTCGCGCGGCGCGCTGACGATGCGCGGATCGTTTTCCGCCGCGCCGCCGAGTGCGAGCACGCGGATCGATGCCAATTTCGGATCGCGCAGCACATTGCGCAGCAACGCGGTCGCATCGCCGTCCACGCTGCCCGCATCCAGCACCAGCAATTCGAAACCGAAGGTGCGGCCCAGCGGCGCGGCTTGCCGCAAGCGCACCAGTGCACTGGCCGCATTGGCGATGTGCGTGGTTTCCAGTCCCAAGCCCGCGAGCATCGGCGTCAGGCGTTGCGCCTGCCGCGTACTGCACGCGAGCAATGTACGCAGGCCGGCAATCTCGCGACGCGCCCCCGCAATGTCGCCGGGCATCTTCTCGAACGGAATCGAGAACCAGAACACCGAGCCGCGCCCTGGCTCCGAACGCACGCCGATCTTGCCACCCATCAGGTCGACGAGTTTCTTGCAGATCGTGAGACCCAAGCCGGTACCGCCGTAGCGACGCGTTACGGAAGCGTCGGCCTGCGTAAAAGGATGGAACAGGCGCGCGGCCGCATCGGGCGCGAGTCCGATGCCAGTGTCGCGCACCGCGAACAGCAGTTCGTGCTGGGTCGCGGTTTCGTTGCGCCGGCTGATCCGCACCGAGACGCCGCCGCGCTGGGTGAACTTGATGGCATTGCCCATCAGGTTGGTCAGGATCTGGCGGATGCGCATGGGGTCGCCGCGCACCACCGGGCGCACGTCCGGGTCAACCACCGCGCGCATGGCCAAGCCCTTGGCTTCGGCGGGTTTTTCCAGTAACCGCTTCACGCTATCCACCAGCTCGCGGATGTTGATGCTGACGGATTCCAGATTGAGCTTGCCGGCTTCGGCCTTGGAATAGTCGAGGATGTCATCGACGATGCGCAGCAGCTCCTTGGCCGAGGCGTTGGCGGTGACCAGGTATTCGCGCTGGGCGGGCGAAAGGTCGGTGCCGAGCACGATGTCCAGCAGCGGCAGGACGCCGTTCAGGGGCGTGCGGATTTCGTGGCTCATGCTGGCCAGGAACTCGCTTTTGGCCAGCATCGCGGCCTCTGCGGCGACCTTGGCTGCCAGCAATTCGCGTTGCACCCCCCGCAGTGACGTCAGTTCCGATTGCGCCGATGCCAAGCGGGTGCGCAGGGCCACGTCGACGGGGTCCTGTACCGGCACCGCTGACGAGACCTGCGCCGGGTTGGCTTGCGGGACTTGGACGAGCCACACCAGTGCCAGCGCAACCAGCAGCAGGCCCCACAATGCGATGACCTGCGGAAACGCCACCCACAGCGTAGCCAGCACACCGGCCGCAGCCAACGCCACGCTACCGGCCACCCTCGGCCACGAAACGGACAAGCCGCCGCGGGGGCCTGCCACGTTCATGACTCTTCGCCGGGGAACGCGTGATCCAGTGCGGCGGCGGGCGGCTGGAAGTAATTACCTTGCAACAAGTCGACGCTCGCGGCACGCAGCCGCTCGGCACGAGCGACGGTTTCGATGCGAGGTGCGATGACGCGCATGTTGTGCGAGTGGGCGATGCACACCACATTTTCGAGGTCGGCATCGGCGAGATCGGGGGCGAGCTTGACGTAGTCGAGTGGCAGATGCTCTATCAGGCCGGCGCTGATTGCCTCAGTATCCACGCCCGCGAGAGAAAGACGCACACCCGCCTGTTTCAGCTCGGGTGCCAGGTCGACCAATGCGCGCAGGTTCGCTTGCGCCTCTTCGCAGCGGAACTCCAGTACCAGCACGTCCGCGGTGGCGATGCCCGCCGCGGCAAGTCGTGCCGTCAGCTGGCTGCGACGTCCAGCGTCGTCCCAGCCCTGCAGCGACTGACTGGCGAACAGGCACACCGGATCGCCATCGTGGTGATGTTGAGACAGAATACCGATGCAACGCTCGACCACCCACGCGTCGACCCCTGCGATCGATCCAGCGCGGATCGCAGCCGGAACCAATTCGGCAGCCAGGAATTCACGTTCGCCGTGGCGCAGCCGCAGCAGAGCCTGGTAGTGGGGGCCCGCGGCTCCCCTGATCGGAATGATTGGCTGGAAAGCCAAATCGAACGATCCGTTGGCCAAGGCCGACCGGATACGCTCGGCGATCGCGTTGGGGTCCGGTCCGAGCGAGGAGTGGACTGCAATCCTGTCGGGTCGAGCGCGCGCCGTGCGGAGAGTTTGTTCGACCGCTGCCAGTGCGATTGCAGATTCGCTGGTCGCCGCGTCGAAGCTGCATGCTGCAAACGCCAGTCGCACCGCCGTTGCTTGCGTGCCGAAGCGCTGCTCGTCCACGGCGGCGGCCAGTTCAGAAGCCAGCGCGGCCAATCCCTGCTCGTTGCGGGTGGGGGCGAAGACAAGAAATGCCGCCTCGCCGTGACGTGCAGTCATGGTGCCAGCCCGCGCTTGGCGCACAATGAACTCACCCACCTGGGTGAGCAACTGGTCGAAGGCGGCGAGTCCGACTCGTTCCCGCAGCGCAACCGCATCCTGGACTTCAACCGCGAGCAGGCCGCCAAGCGCGGGGTATCCACCGCTGGCGGCTAGATGTTCCGACAGCGCGTCCAGTAGTTGCACGCGTTCGTGCAGGCCGGTGGCCGCATCTCGCCGGCGCTTGCGGCGCGTGCGCGAGGCGGCGGCGCGCGCACGCCGCACGCGGTTGGTGACTGCGGCGACCAAGTGTGCCGGCCGGATCGGTTTTATCAGAAAATCGTCGCCACCGGCATCCAGCGCAGCGAACTGGCGGTCTTCATCCAGGTCGCCTGACAGAAAGACGATCGGGGTGTTAACGTAGCCGTCACGTTCGCGGATCAGCGCGGTCAGCTCGAAGCCGTCACAGTCCGGCATATTGAGATCCAGCAGCAGCAGGTCGGGCTGAAAGCGGTCGAGTTCCTCAAGCACTGCCAGGGACTCTCCCAGCACCCTCGTTTCCATGCCGGCACGGCGCAGGATGGCTTGGGCGAAGAGAGCCTGCGGGGCATCGTCGTCTACGATCAGGACGCGATAGGGACTTTCCTGATCCACCATCGCAAGTTCGATGGCCACCGCGACTGCGTCGCCGGCGGTTGCGGGCAGTACGATGCAGCGATCGGCGCCGACGCGCAACGCGCGCAGGCGCAGTTCGACGTCGGTTTCACGCAGCAGCACCAGCAGACGCACGCGATGGGCGGGGTCGCGTCGTGCGTCGCGCAGCACGGGAGAGAGTTGTTCGAGCGGTGTGCGGGCATCGGCCACCAGCACCGCCAGATCAGGGGGCGTGCCGCGCAATACGTCGAACAGGCCCTCCACGCGTTCGACCAGCGCCACGTCGCAACCCTGCTGGTCGAGGTGCACAAGAAGTTCGTTCACCAGCGCGTCGTCGTCGTTGACGATGCTTACGCGCGGCCCGCGTGGATGCTCGGGCAGGGATGCAAGTTCGGAGGGCACCACGGCCGCTTCATTGGCGGCCACGGGTGCCGCGCTCTCGTCGTCGCCAGCGGCAACGCCGAGCTGTAGCCAGTAGTTCGTCGGGGGGAGTTCGCAACGCGGGAATGGCGCTTTCGCCGCGGCCGGGGCGGCATCCTGCATCCAAACCGGAAGGCCGGGGCCTACTGAGGCTCGTTGCAAATGCGGCCGCAGGCTGTCGAGGAGCGAGTCGATCCGGATGTTGGTGGCTGCATCCGGGACCTCGTGGGCGGCCACTGCAGGCGCCAGCGCCGATTCCAGCGCCAGCAACCGTTCTCCGGTTTCCAGCATCCCATACCGCCCGCAGGCGCCTGCCAGTTGAGCGATTTCGTCGTGCAGCGAGCGCAGCACGTTGCAATCCCATCCGGCACGGCATTGCGCCCGCGCGCGCCGGAGCAGCGTACGCAATCGTTGCGGAAGATGATGGCGGAATGCCGCCTGCAGCTCCGCATCGGGGTTTTGCCGGGATAACAGCGATGCCATTTGGGGACTCCCCGCTTCGGCGAAACTATAGCAAGCCGGGGTGCTGTAGCGCGATGGGCGTGATGTTGGTATCTCTGGAACCGAGGAATCGGTCAAGTTTTCGGCCCATTCCGACTATCGAACAGGCTCCCGGGTCTCTCGGATGCGTAGCGCCCCGCGGCTAAGGTCGGTCGGGTGCCCGGAACATGCTCAGAACGGCTTTACCACCGCCAGGATCACGATCGCCAGCAGCAGGACGATCGGGATCTCGTTGAACCAGCGCAGGGTGCGCGGACGCCAGCGGCAGCGATCGCTGGCGAAGTCGCGGATCAGTTTCACCAGCATGCCGTGGTAAATCACCAGCAACAGAACCAATGCCAGTTTTGCGTGCAGCCAACCGGCATGCAGATAGAACGGCTCGGTCAGCAGCGTGGCGATGCCGAGCGCGATGGCAAATGCGCCGCCGATGTGTGTCATCACCATGAGACGCCGTTCCATGATCCGAAAACGTTCGCGGATTGTCGCTTCGGTCGCTTCGGCGTGATACACGAACAGGCGCGGTAGGTAGAACAGGCCCGCGAACCAGGTGACCACGCCGATCACGTGGAAGGCTTTCAGCCACAGCGTCAGCATGCCGGACCCCCGCTGCAGCGATTTGTCGCGATAGTCGGGTTGCATTTCACGGCGAAAAAAGCAACACCACATAAGCGAGGAACAACAACAGATGCACCAGCCCCTGCATCGCATTCGTGCGGCCGCTGCCCAAGGTCAGGATCGACACGAAATAGGTCAGCACCAGCATCATCATGTTGGCCGCGCTCAGGCCCAGCACTGCGGGGCGCCCCTGGAACAGGTCGATCAGCAGGATCGCCGGCACGGTCAGCGCGATGGTCGATAGCGCGGTGCCGAGACCGATGTTCATCGCGCGCTGCATCTGGTTGAGGCGCGCCGCGCGGATCGCCGCGATGCCCTCCGGTGCCAGCACCAGAACCGCCACCGCGAACCCCGCGAGCGCGGCTGGCAGGCCAAGCCGCGTGACCCCGGTTTCCAGCGGCAGCGCGAACAACTTGGCCAGTAGCACCACCAGTACGAGATACACCAGCAGCAGCACGGCGTGCCTCGGCCAGCCGTGCGGCGAGTCAGGGTGCGCGGGGATCTGCTCCATGGCTTCGCCTTCGGCGACGAACAAGTTGGTGTGGGTGCGAGTCTGGATCACCAGGAAAGCCGCGTACAGCAGCAACGACATCACCAGAAGGAACAACTTCTGCACCAGCGACAGGGTGCCGACGCCGGAGCTGACGGTGAAATCTGGCCAGATCAGCGCCAGCGTCGCCAGCGGGATCAGCAGGCTCAAAAACGCCTTGGCCCCGCGCAGGTTGTAGGTCTGTTCGTGGTGACGGATGCCGCCGACCAGCAGCGCAATGCCGATGATGCCGTTCAGCACGATCATCACCACCGAAAACATGGTGTCGCGCCCGAAGGCCGGATTGTCGGTGTTGGAGAGCATCACCGTCACCACCGTCGCGATTTCCAGCGAGATGGCTGAAAGCGTCAGCATCAGCGTGCCGTAGGGTTCGCCGAAGCGCATGGCAAGGTGCTCGGCATGATGCGTGGCCCAGACTGCGGCCAACAGGGCGCCGATGAAAAACGCGACGAACGCAATACCAACCGCGAAGTTGGCCACGTCACTCGACGTCAGCGCCGATTTGAAAAGCCAGCCGACGATCAGGATCATCAGCGCGGCCGGCAACGGCCATTCGCCGAACCACCCTCGCCTGCCGGTTGTCGTTGCCTGCATGCACACTCCCCTCGCCGGCGGCTAGTATGCCTGCCCGGAGGTATCGCATGGAAACGATCGCTTGGGATGACTTCGCCCGAGTCGAGTTGCGGGTGGGCCGCATCGTCGATGCACGGGTGTTCGCCGAAGCGCGCAAACCGGCCTACGTGCTTCAGGTCGATTTCGGACCGGAGATCGGCGTCAGAAAATCCAGCGCGCAAATCACGGCTTTGTATGGGCCCGAAGAACTCATCGGCAAACTGGTGGTCGGCGTCGTCAACTTTCCTAAGAAGCAGATCGGGCCCCTGATGTCCGAGTGCCTGGTCACCGGCTTTCACGACGCCGACGGCAATGTTGCCCTGTGCGTGCCCGACAAACCGGTGCCGCTGGGTGCGAAACTGGCGTGATCAACGCCATGACCAGACTCGGAAGGGGAGCCATGACGGAAATCGCAACCCAATGCAAGCTAGGCGGATTTCTTCGTTGCGGCTTCAGGCTCCAGCGCCGCGTTGCCGGGCCTGCTGTTCGTGTCGCTATCGATCAATTTCGAACACATCCTCGAGATGGCCGCGCTCACCAGCCGTGCCACGGAAACCATGATGCCGTTGGGTGCGGCGTTGATCGTTGCGCTGCTGACGTTGATACCGGACCGTTCGACCGCGCAGTCGGGTGCCCTGGTCCTGATCGTTGAGGTGTTGGCGCGGTTGCCGCCGAGGCTCACGCAGACAGCATCCAGGATTCGAAATGACCCGCTTTCACGTTGCGCCAGATTGCGGCGGTGCCGCTGGTGATGGCGGGGGCGTTGCGGTCGTGCACGGGGCGGTCTCGATTGACTGGCCGCGGGACTGATCCTGTGCGTCGTGGTATCGCTTTGGACAGCGTGGATCCTGTTGATCGGGATTATGCGCTGATGCAAATGTGCTTGTGCGATCGCTGGCCAAATCCCTGACGGTTCGTTACGCAACAAATCACCACATTTGTGCATATGCTGACCTATTATGGTGCAATTTGTATGACATCCAATCGCAAGTCATTGAATTCGCATGGATCGAATATGGCATGTAAGATGCTCTGCATCGTTGTTCCCGTCTGCCCGAGATACCCATGAGCCCCGACACTCTCCTCGAAACCATCAAATCCGAAAACATCGAATTCGTCGATCTGCGCTTCGCCGACATGCGCGGCGTGCAGCACCACGTGACCTTCCCGGCGCATACGATCGACGCCGACACCTTCGAGGATGGCAAGATGTTCGACGGTTCCTCGATCGCCGGCTGGAAGGGTATCAATGAATCGGACATGGTGCTGATGCCCGATCCAGCGACCGCGTTCGTCGATCCGTTTGCCGCGCACAAGCAGATGAACATCGTCTGCGACGTACTTGAACCGTCCACCATGCAGGCCTACGGCCGCGACCCACGTTCGATCGCACGTCGCGCCGAAGCGTTCCTCAAGTCCACCGGAGTCGCCGACACCGCGCTGTTCGGTCCGGAACCCGAGTTCTTCATCTTCGATTCGGTGCGCTGGCAAAACGACATGGGGCGCGTGTTCTATGAAATCGGTTCGGAGGAGGCGACGTGGGCTTCGCGCTACAAGTACGAGGAAGGCAACCACGGCCACCGCCCCGGCGTGAAGGGCGGTTATTTCCCGGTGCCGCCCGTCGATTCGCTGGCAGATCTGCGCGCGGAAATGTGCCAGGTGCTGGAGTCGCTTGGGCAGGTTGTGGAGGTCCACCACCATGAAGTCGCCACCGCGGGCCAGTGCGAAATCGGCACGCGTTTCAACACCTTGTTGCACAAGGCCGATGAATTGCAGGCCATGAAATATGTCGTCCGCAACGTCGCGCACGCCAACGCCAAGACCGCCACGTTCATGCCCAAGCCCCTGGTCGGCGACAACGGCAGCGGCATGCACGTCCATCAGTCTCTGGCGAAGGACGGCAAGAACCTGTTCGCGGGCGAACTCTATGGCGGACTGTCGCAAACGGCGTTGTGGTACATCGGCGGCATCTTCAAGCATGCGCGCGCGATCAACGCATTTGCCAACTCGACGACGAACTCCTACAAGCGCCTGGTGCCGGGTTTCGAGGCGCCGGTGATGCTGGCCTACTCCGCGCGCAACCGTTCGGCGTCGTGCCGAATTCCGTACGTGTCCAACCCCAAGGGACGGCGCATCGAAGTGCGATTCCCGGACCCGATGAATTCGGGGTACCTCACCTTCACCGTGTTGATGATGGCCGGCCTCGACGGGATCCTCAACAAGATCGACCCCGGCGCCCCGATGGACAAGGACCTCTACGACCTACCGCCGGAAGAGGAGCGCAGCATCCCGCAGGTGTGTTCCAGCCTTGACGGCGCGCTGGAAGCGCTGGACAAAGACCGCGAATTCCTGAAAGCTGGTGGCGTGATGAGCGACGACTTCATCGACGCCTACATCGCCCTGAAGATGAAGGAAGTCACCGCCTACCGCGCCTCCACGCATCCGCTCGAATACCAGATGTACTACTCGATCTGAGGGCGGACGACCATGTTCAGGCTTTTCGCCGATGGCTTTCGCCACCAGGCCTGGACCAACCATGCGTTGCTGGAGGATGGCGAGCGCCAATGGCCGGCGCTGCCGGACGAGGATACGCGCTTCTTCGTGCGCATCCTCAACCACGCACACGTGGTCGAGCGCATCTTCATCGGCCATCTCACCGGCAAGCCGCACGGCTTCGATGCCGACAACACCCTTGCCACCCCCACTGTCGCCGAATTGCGGACGGCGATTGCGCAAGCCGATGCGTGGTTGGTCGATTACGCGGCCGGTGCGACGGTGGGAGAGCTGGCACGCGAGATCGAATTCGAATTTACCGACGGCGACCGCGGCTGCATGTGTGCGGAAGAAATCCTGTTGCACTTGCTCACGCACGGCAATATTCGCCGAGGCATGGCGGAACGAGTGCTCGCCGTGCACGGCCTCGATCGTCCTGCAGATACCTTCACGCATTTCCTTCACTTGACCAACCCGTCGCGGCACGACGGCATGGCAGCGTCGAAGCCGCCCGCATGAACGCCGCGCGGGTGCGGGCTGGGACGATTGACGATGCCGCGGCGGTTGCCTCGATTTACAACCATTACGTCACCTACACGATCGTGACGTTCGAGGAACAACCGGTCACGACAGACGAAATGCAGTCGCGCATGGCCGTGGTGCTCGAAAAATTGCCGTGGCTGGTGCTCGAATGCGACGGCGACATTGCCGGCTACGCGTATGCATCGCCATGGAAAGCGCGCATCGGCTACCGATTTGCGGTGGAAAGCTCGATCTACCTCGCGCCCGCGCATGTCGGACATGGATTCGGTTCGGTGTTATACGCAACCATGCTCGATCACCTCCACTCGCGGCACATCCACTGCGTGATCGGTGGCGCCGCGCTGCCGAATGCCGCCAGCGTGGCGCTGCACGAAAAGTTTGGCTTCACGCAGGTCGCACACTTTCGCGAGAACGGGTTCAAGTTCGGCCACTGGATCGACGTGGCGTACTGGCAGCGCCTGTTGTAACGCAACACCATCCGATGCATACGTGCAATATTGGCTTGCGCCCGATCGACCGTGCACCCATATCCAGCTTGCACCAGCCGTCGATTGCCAGTGACCGCAACCCTGCCCCTTTTCGAGATGCCGCCGCTCGCCACCCGCGAAGAACTCGCGCCCGGCGCCTGCGTGCTGCGCGGCTTTGCATTGGACGTCGCGGAGCGGTTGCTGGCGGAAATTGGATGTATCGCAGCGGCCGCGCCGTTTCGACATCTAATGACGCCCGGCGGCCGGCAGATGTCAGTTGCGATGACCAATTGCGGTGTGGTCGGCTGGTTCAGTGACCGGCACGGCTATCGCTACATCGAAACCGATCCGGAGACAGGCAAACCGTGGCCGGCGATGCCGGAGTCGTTCGTGCAGCTTGCGCGCGGCGCAACAAGCAAAGCGGGATTCTACGATTACGCGCCAGACGTATGCCTGATCAACCGCTACGAGCCGGGCACGCGGTTGACCCTGCACCGGGATCACGACGAACGCGACCGCCGCGCGCCGATCGTGTCGGTGTCGTTGGGTTTGCCTGCGACGTTCCTGTTCGGCGGCGTGGCCCGCAAGGATCCCCAGCGGCGCATCCCGCTCGCTCACGGCGACGTGGTGGTTTGGGGTGGCCCGTCTCGCATGCGCTATCACGGCGTGCAGCCGGTCAAGGGCGGTGAGCATCCGTCGACCGGTGCACTCCGGTTCAACCTCACCTTCCGGGTCGCCCGCTGATTGCCGGTCAGTGCTTGTTGCACTAAATTGGTGCGATGCCACCCATCCGCACCATTTTGGATACCGAGCTGGTCGAGCAGATGGCGACCGGTCTCGCCTGGTTGGACGGAAATCTGGCAGCAGTACGGGTCAATGCGGCGTTCGCCGAGCACACGGGATTCGGTTTGTCACGGCTTGTCGGCCATACGTTGGCGGTGTTGAAGCCAGGAGGCGAACGGCTGCATGATCTTGCGCTGCGCGTTCATGACGAGAATCGTACTTTCACATTACGCGATGTGCTGCTGTGCGCAGCACCCGGACGCGAAGCGCGGCTTGATGTCGTGTCGGCGCCGTGCGTCGGCGGCGTGCTGGTCGAAGTGAGGCCCGCCAGGCCAAACGCGAACAGCCCACGTGTCTCCGAATCCCTGCGCGGTTTTGCGCATGAGATGCGCAACCCGCTTGCGGCAATTTCCGGTGCGGCGCAACTGTTACAACAACGGGCGAGCGGCGCGCGCGAGCGCGACCTTGCGCAGTTGATCCACGGCGAGGCCGCACGGCTCGCCGCGCTCAGCGAGCGCCTGCTCGGCCCGCGCAAAACGATGACGACACGCGCGGTCAACGTGCACGCATTGCTGGAACGTCTTGCGGAATTGTTGTCTGCCGAGCGTGCCGATGTCACGGTCGTGCGCGACTACGATCCAAGCCTGCCGGCATGGCAGGGTGACCCCGATCGTCTGTTGCAGGCACTGTTGAATCTGACGCGCAATGCCATCGAGGCGAACGCCCGATCCATTGTGTTGCGTAGCCGCGCCGAGGCGGGTTGGCGCGATTTGCGCGGGCAGCGGGTGCCGGCGCTACGCATCGAGATCGGGGACGATGGTGACGGCGTGCCTGACGCGATCACGGATACGCTGTTCGAACCGATGGTGTCGGGGCGAGCCAACGGCAGCGGACTGGGCTTGGCGCTGGCGCGCGAGATCGCCCGTGAGCACGGCGGCGAATTGACTCATCAACCGAGCGACAGCGGTTCGCGATTCGTGCTGCTGCTGCCACGGCACCCGCGTACGGGGGCAAAAGATACATGAGCGAGATCTGGATCGTGGATGACGACCGTGCGGTCCGTTTCGTGCTGGCGACCGCGCTGCGCGATGCCGGCCTTGCCGTCACTGAATTTAAGAGTGCCGAAGATGTCCGGAGGGCACTCCGGAATGAAGTTCCGGCATTGCTCATTTGCGACGTTCGGCTGCCGGGCACGGACGGTCTGGCGTTGCTTCGCGAAGCGAAGGGTGTGCACGCAGAGTTACCGGTGATCGTGATGAGCGCGTTCACCGATGTCGCCACCACCGCTGCGGCGTATCGGCAAGGCGCGGCCGATTACCTCTCCAAGCCGTTCGATCTGGTGCAGGCGGTGGCATCGGCGCGGCGTGCATTGGCAAAGTCAGCGACTGTCGTGTTGTCGGAAATAGCCGGGGCTCCGGGTCATGCGCTGCTTGGCGAAAGCGCTCCGATGCGCGAGGTATTCCGGCTGATCGGCCGTGTCGCCGCAAGCGATCTCAATGTCCTTGTCACCGGCGAAACCGGCACCGGAAAGGAACTCGTCGCGCGCGCGTTGCATGAGGAAAGCGAACGCTCGTCGCGGCCGTTCGTCGCGCTCAACACCGCCGCGATTCCGGCCGAACTGCTGGAGTCGGAACTGTTCGGGCACGAGGCGGGGGCCTTTACTGGCGCGCAGCGACGCACGGCAGGGCGCTTCGAGCAGGCAGAAGGCGGCACGCTGTTCCTGGATGAGATCGGCGATATGCCGTTGGCATTGCAGACACGCTTGTTGCGGGTGCTCGCGGGGGGCGAGTTCTACCGTGTCGGGGGTCGCGAGTTGATCCGCTCGGACGTGCGCGTGCTCGCAGCCACGCATCAGGATCTCGATGCAAAAGTACAACGCGGCGAATTCCGCGCCGACTTGATGCATCGGTTGGACGTAGTGCGCATCCACCTGCCGGCGTTGCGCGAGCGGCGCGCCGATATTTTACTGTTGGCAACGCAATTCCTGGCCTGGACGTCGCATGAACTGGGGCTGCCGGAAAAGCACTTCACGCAGGCCGCATTGCAAGCGTTGGCGAGGATGGAATTCCCCGGCAACGTGCGGCAACTCGAAAATATGTGTCGCCGCCTGGCGGTGATCGCACCGGGTATAAGCATACGGCGCGAAGATCTGGATATCGGCGCGGCGCATGCAACCGCCAACGGAGGCAATGTCGCGTCATGGGAACCGGCGTTGCGCATCTGGGCGGAAGCGGAACTCGCAAACGGCATGCTCGATCTGCACGCGAGGGCGCGCGAACGTTTCGATAGTGTGTTGCTGGACGTTGCTCTCGCAATGCACGGCGGGCAACGACAGAAAGCCGCGCAGGCGTTGGGGCTTGGCCGCAACACGCTGACCCGCAAGTTGGGCAGTTCGCGAAAGCGCAGACCGTAGGAGCTTCCTTGCGGGCGGCACGGGCGCCGTTCGTGGCCAAGAACGCCATGGTCGCGAGCGGGCTCGCTCCTACAATACGGTACACGCCACTTTCGAGACCTCGATGGCCCCGACGAACATTGTCATCCGTAACGCGAATTCCGCAGACGTTCCGTTCCTCGTGGCATGCAACGCTGCAATGGCTTACGAAACCGAACACAAAACCCTGGACCACGAGATACTGGCGCAAGGCGTCGCGGCAGTATTCGACGACCCACGCCGCGGGTTTTATCTGATTGCCGAACGCGATGGCGAACCGGTCGGTTGCCTGCTGATTACCCGTGAATGGAGCGACTGGCGCAACGGTGACTGGTGGTGGTTTCAGAGCGTGTACGTCGTGTCCGGGGCTCGGCACACCGGCGTATTTCGCACGCTGCATTCCGAGGTGGAACGCCGCGCACGCGCAGCGGGTGCAGTCGGATTGCGACTGTATGTGGAGCGCGACAATGCGCGCGCGCAGCAAACCTATGCGTCGCTCGGGATGGAAGAGGAGCACTACCGGATGCTGCGGCACGGGTTCGTGGAATTCGAGTAAGGTGGTAGCAGCCAAGTGAATCCCGCGTTCCCTGGCGTCGGCGGGATGCGCAGCGATGCGGCCCTTCCGCTCTGCATGAAAGCGTCCGATCTACGCAAGCGCGATCCTACAATGTTCATGTCGCTTGCAAGGAGTTGGCCATGATTCCGCAAACCCGCCGTGTCGCCGTGCTGGGCGGCGTGCGCATCCCGTTTTGCAAACGCGACACGACCTACATCGACCTCGGCAATTTCGGGATGTCGGTGGAGGTTCTGGGCGCGCTGGTCGAGAAATTCGGTTTGCATGGTGTGGAGCTTGGCGAGGTTGCGTTCGGTTCGGTGATGAAGCATCCCGCCGACTGGAACCTCGCGCGCGAGGCATTGCAATCCTCCGGTCTGGCGATGACCACGCCCGGGTTCACCACCGCACGCGCCTGCGGCACATCGCTCGACAACGCGATCCTTGTCGCACAGAAAATCGCGGTCGGGCAAATCGAAGCCGGCATCGGCGGCGGTTCGGACACTACGAGCCAGGTGCCGCTCACTTACTCCAATCGCCTACACGAGCGTCTGCTGGATTTGAATCGTGCGAAAACCTTCGGCGCAAAATTGCGTATGGCCACGCATGGTTTCCGGTTGCGCGAACTGAAGCCGCAGGTGCCGGGTGTGGTCGAGCCGCGCACCGGGCTGTCGATGGGCGAGCACTGCGAAAAGATGGCGCGCGAATGGAAAATCGGGCGCGCCGCCCAGGATCAGTGGGCGCTCGAAAGTCATCGCAAGCTCGCCGCCGCCTACGGCGCGGGATTCTTCGAGGATCTGGTGATCCCGTTTCGCGGCGTCGCGCGCGATAACTTGCTCAGGGCCGACAGTAGCCTGGAGAAGTTGGCTGCGTTGAAGCCGGTATTCGATCGTGGCTCGGGCAACGGCACGCTGACCGCCGGCAATTCGTCTGCCCTATCTGATGGTGCGGCAGCGGCGTTGCTGGCCAGCGAAGATTGGGCTGCGCAACGCAAATTGCCGGTGTTGGCTTACCTCACCGACGCAGAGATCGCCGGCGTGGATTACGTCAATGGTGAAGGTCTGCTGATGGCGCCGACCATCGCGGTGCCACGAATGCTGCAACGTGCCGGACTGAAACTGCAGGATTTCGATTTCTACGAAATCCACGAAGCTTTCGCCGCGCAGGTACTGTGCCAGTTACGCGCGTGGGAATCGGCGGACTACTGCAAGAACCGGTTGGGTCTGGATGCGCCGCTGGGTTCGATCGACCCGGCGAAGATCAACGTCCACGGCTCCAGTCTCGCAACCGGTCATCCATTCGCCGCGACCGGCGCGCGGATCGTGGCGACCTTGGCAAAACTGCTGGCACGGAAAGGTTCAGGCCGCGGGCTGATCTCGATCTGCACCGCCGGTGGAATGGGCGTCGTCGCGATCCTGGAATGCTAGCTATCCGACCTTGAACAACGTCGGCTTCCACGATCCGCTGGCGTAGGAGTCGTGGCGGCGGCGATGCATGCGCGCGATCGTTTCCGCCGCACGAGCATCCGCCCAGTCTGCGCGCTGCACCAACAGCTTGGCGGGATCCTCGCCGCGTGCCCGCGCCTCGTCGGCGCGCCATTCGCAGAAGTCGTCGTAGGCCTCGATTTCGAAACGCAGATCCTGCCGGCACAGTTCGATCATGATGGCGTCGTCGAGAAAACCCAGTACCGGCACCGAATCAGGGATTGCGTCGTTGGGATCAGCGAGATACGCCAGCGCAGCCAGAACCCGTTGGCGGTCGGCATCAGGCAGACCGAAGCCCACGTCCTTTGCCATGGAGATCATGGATTCGACACTGCCGAGCCGCTCGGCGATGAACGGCGGGACGCTCGTGCCACGGGTCTCGTTTAGCAGTTTCTGGGCTGCCGCAATGATCTGATCAGCAGGGGTGTCGTTGACGCTCGCCTCGACGTCCCGCATGCCCTTGACGAAGAACTGGAGATCGTCGTCGCTCAGCTGGATGTTGATGTCCATGGGCATGGAGGGGTTCCTCGATTGGGCGGCTGAATACGCCAGACTACCGACTGGCCTCGGCGGCGTCAATTGGGCTTACAGTATGCCTTGGATGCCGGCCCCGAAGGCCGTTATGAAACGCGCGATGATCGAGGTCAGCGAAAGGCTGACTTCGGGAAAATCGCCGACTGGTTTCCAGTTGTCCAGGAAGGCAGGGTCGGTGGACGGGACCGGCGTGCCGCCGGGCTTCAACTGATAATCGGTGGTGTAGGCCCAAGGCCAGATATCGAAGATCGGCAGGGTTCGCGAGACATCGCCGATAGCGCGGCTGACGTCGCCGATAATCGGGGTCGGACGACGCGGCGCGACCAGCCAGGCATTGCGTGGCGCCGCGTCGCGCAGGATCGAGGCGCGCACCTGCTCGGCGAATGCCGGGTCGTGGATGATTACGCCGGATTCAGTGTTGAGGTCATCCGAACGCGGATCGAAATTGTGCGAGCCGACCATTGCGATCCTGCCGTCGACGACCAGCGACTTCGCGTGCAGGCTGATGCGCGGACCCGGATGGCCGGCCTCGATCGGCGCGCGGCCGCCGTGATGCGGCGACGAGCTCTCCGAGCCGATGCCGGACAGCCGGTTGTAGTCGGCCAGCATTTCCGGCGCGTCGGCCGGGTGCGGCATCAATTCGTGGATGTGGAAACCGAAGTCCACGAGAAATTTCTTGTGGTGCTTGTAGGACAGCGCGTACACCGCCACGGCGTCAGTCGACGCCAGTGAGTTGGTCGACACGATCACGTTTATTGGTGGCTGCTTTTTCTGCAGCATGCGAAAGATCTTGCCGGCACGGTGCGTCAGCACGAGGTACGGAGTCTGCAGCACGATCTGGTGTTGAGCGCCCGAGATCATCGCCATCAGATCGTGTGTCAATTCGCGCGAATCCGGGCCGTGCACCGCCTCGTCCTTGGACGGGAGGTCGTAGAAGTAGTCAGCCAGCCCGACCTTGAGGCTGTGTGTGAGCAGTTGCGACTGCAGGAAGCCGGAATCCTCGGCTTGCGCACGCACCTTCGCGACACGTTGCGGATCGTCAAAGCGCGGCTCGGTCCACGGCTCGGCATCGAACGGGTGTTTGAGGATTTCGGCGTTGACGTCTTTCAGGTGCGTCAGGGGGACCGATCGGTTGTTGTGCCAGAAAATATTGAAGCTTTTTTCCATCTGCTGCCCGGCGACCCCCGCAACGAGCACGTCGCGATCCAGGAAATCCATTTGTGAATCCCAGTCGAAGTAGGCGTTCTGATAATTGCGACCACCCACGATTCCGACCTTGTCGTCGACCAGGAACAGCTTGTTGTGCATGCGCTGGTTGAACTTGCGGAAACAGCACAGCACGCTCGCGGCGTATTCGACGTAATTGCTGTGGGCGCTGTCGAACGTCGGGTTGTAGAGCTTGATGTGCAGGTTGCTGCTCGCGCGTGCGAGCCGCGAAAGCAACCTGGGATTGTTCAGCGAGCCGAGCTGGTCGGCGAGGATGCGCACCACCACGCCGCGTCGGGCGGCCTTGACCAGTTCGTCCAGCACCAGCATGCCGGCATCGTCATCGGCCCAGATGTAGGTCTGGATGTCGATGGATTTTTGTGCCGCGCGGATCAGGTTGATGCGCGCCGCCAGCGCGTTCTGACCGATATTGAGAAGGGTGACGGTATTGTGGGGGTCGTCGGGCGTCGACGCGGCGATCGCGGCGTCGGCCTGAGCGATGAAAGGCGAGGGTTCGGCGCAATGATCGGGTTGCGAGCAGTCGATCCGGTTGTCGGTCGACATCGCCACGATATGGTCGGCCCGTTCGATGCGGCGCGCGGTCAGCGGCGCACAGGCGGCGAGCACCAGCGTGAAGGCGCACAGACATGTACCGAGCCTTGTTCGCAAACTGTGGTTCATCGTGCAAGGATGATACGCGGGGCCATCACGGACGATCATCCAATGAAATCCGCAAATCCAGCTCGACCTTGTCGGACAACACGCCACGCCACCCGCGCATCCCGAAGATCGACCGCGCGATCGTGCCGCGCGCCCGGATCACACAGGCCAGCGGTTGGCGCGGGCAATCCGATGGCTGTAATTTCAACGCCACCGGGTGGCGTTCGCCGTGCAGGGTCAGCATCCCGTGCACGATCCCACCGGTCGTCAGTGCGCTCAACGGGAACGGATCGGAATCGAAACGGATCCGCGGGTAGTGCGCGGCGTCGAAAAAATTGGGTCCGAGCGCGTGCGCGCGATGGCCGGGGTCGTCCATCAACAATTCGGCTACATCCAGGTTGGCATCGACTTCCACGAGATCGGCTCCGATGTGGGTGTCGATCCGGCGCAGCGTGCCGTGCAGTTGCGGAAAGGTGCCGCTTTCGTGCGCAAACCAGAACTTGCGAACGCTGAATTGCGCCTGTGACTGGGCCGGGTCGATTGGCCAGGTCTGCGGTGTAGGCGCCTGCACGGCCGCGATGGCGAGACTCGGCAACAGCAAAGCCAGCGCAAATGCCGGGTTCACGGCGACCAGATTGCGTGCAATCGACCGTGGCCTGGTTCGAGGGCGTCGTCGGCAAGCTCGATCCACGCCAATGTGGCAGGGGACAGGCCACGCGCACCCGTCGAACGGCCCTCGGTCAGGAGCGCCAGCAATTGTTCGAGTCCGGGATTGTGGCCGACCAGAAGGACCCGGCGCGATTCAGGGGCGTGGGCTTCGACCAGCGTCAACAATTCGCCAGGCGTAGCGTGGAAGATGGCCGGCAGGAACTGCGGAGCAGGTAAACGCAGAGCCTTCTCGACCGCGTCGAAAGTCATCTGGGCGCGCCGTGCCGGCGAGCACAGCACCGCATCAGGGGCAGCCTGCTGTTCGGCGAGCCACCTGCCCACCATGCGCGCCTGTCCTTCGCCGTGCATGCTCAGCGGCCGCTCGGCGTCGCGGGTATCCGGACCGGCCGACATCGCTTCGGCGTGACGCAGAAGTAGCAACTCACGCATGACGACGGCTCATTGCGCAGCGCTTCCGGCGGCCGCCGCCGTCGAGGAGCCGCTCGCGGGTGCGTCCGGCGGAATCTGATTGTCGCGCAGGGTTGCGAGGATCAGGCTGAGTTCGGTGCCACCGTTGCGCGCGGCTGCGAGCCACCGTGAAGACAGCGTAGGGTCGGTGAGTGAGCGTTGCAGCAGGCCGGAATACTGATGCACCTGCCAGGCGAGGTTGCGGCTGGCCTGCTCTGTCTGGGCCTGGTCGCCGGGTCTCAGCTGCCCCTGAATGCGCAAGCCCGCCGCGCGCGCGATGGGGCTGCTGCCCCATTGCAGCGTATGTGCGAGTTTCAGGCATGCCTTCCGGGAGTCAGTGTTTTTGCCGGCGGCAGCCTTGTCGCATAGCGCGATCAACGGGTCGAGATCAGGGCGCGGATGCGACTGGGTCGCGTTGACGGCAACGAGCACACGGACGCCGTCGGGATTGTCCGGTTGACCATCATGTGCGCCATCGGTCGTGTCCGGCAGAGGCGGCAAGATCTCGACTGCCTTGGCGACGCCGGCCAGCGCTTGGCCATAGTAGTCGTCGTAGTTTTTCGCGGCTGCCGCTTTTTCCAATGCGGCATGTTCGGCCTTGCTGTCCTTTTTTGCGGCGGCGACGTCCAGAGCAACCAGCCACACCGCGGCGTTGTCTGCGGCGTGTTGTTTCAGGTAAGCGAACGCCTTGCCGTTCGGGCAATCCGTCTCTGTTTTGCACACACCCAAGCGTTCCCAGTATGTCGCGGGACCGGCGTCGGTGGCCGCCGCGGCGCGTTCGCTCAAAGCGTCGAAATCGAGTCCCGGTGTCGATTCCTTGAACGGTTTGGCGAGGATCGACGCGCCGAGCAGGTAATCGGGTTGCGCGCGCAAGGCCACCACGGTGATCAGGTCATGCTGATATTGCTGGATGGCCCCGATCCGTTTCTGGTCGGCGGGCGAGAGTTTCGGGCCTTGCGATGCACCGGAGCTGGCGGCTGACGCGGGTGAGGTGGCCTGTGCTGTTTGCTCGGGCGGCGCCGCCGCGAACGTGGTGCCCGCTATCAGCAATGTTGCGAGGGCGGAGGCAACGGAAACGGACTGGCGCATGATTGATACCGATTTGAGGGCTGTGGGAAGCTAAGGGCGGCAACATGAACGACTACTGGCCGCAGCTGGAAAGGGAGGATGCCGGCTACCAATCGGCGTGACTCGCAAGGGGGATCCCTCGCGCCTCACGAGCCGTGCGTCGCGCGCATGAACTCCGGTTGGGCCAGCGCCGCGTGGTGGATGTCAGCATTGTAATAACGGGTCGTGAACGACTTGTTCGTGGCATCGTGCTCGCGGAAAGTCGTGAGATCGCCATCCTTGCGCGCGAGGGTGCAACTCCACCAGCCGGTCGGATAGCACGGTTGCGGGAACGGCAGCGTACGGGTGGTCGAGAACCCGACTTCGCGCATCGCCTTGTGCATCGACTGGATGAGATCCAGCAGCACCAGCGGCGATTCCGATTGCTGCACCAGGATGCCGCCTTCGCGCAGCGTGCGGAAGCAGCCGGCGTAGAACCTGGGGTTGAACAGGCCCTCGGCCGGCCCGACCGGATCGGTGGAATCGATGATCACCACGTCCAGCGAATCAGGCGCGACTTCAGCCATGTACTTGATGCCGTCGTCGAACAGCAGTTTCGCGCGCGGATCGGCATTGGACTCGCACAGTTCCGGGAAATGCTTTTCGGCGAGGCGCGTCACGCGTTCGTCGATGTCGATCTGCGCCAACGACGCGACTTCCGGATGGCGCAGCACCTCGCGCAACGTGCCGCAATCACCGCCGCCGATGACCACCACGTTGCGAGGCGCGGCATGCGTGTACAGCGCCGGGTGCGTCATCATCTCGTGGTACAGGAAGTTGTCACGCGTCGTCAGCATCGTGCAGCCATCGATCACCATCAGGTTGCCCCAATCGGTGGTGCGGTAAATCTCAATGTGCTGGAACGGCGTCGAGGCGTCCGCGAGCCTTTCGTCCACGCGATAACCGATGGACGAGCCGGACGCTTCGTGCTTTTCGGTGAACCAGTCGGACGGCATGCCGGGAATCCTGTCGGGGAACCGCGGATTGTAACGGCCGGACCGGGCCCACGCGTTACAATGGCTCAAGTCGATCCCGCGGCGATGGTGGCTTCCGGTCGACCATTCCTTCGCGTCAAGGCCCGCCGCTGCGACGTTCCACCCCTCGTTATCCGGAGACCCACGATGACGAATGCCTGGAACATCGATGCCGCCCGTTTTGCGTATTCCGTCGGGCACTGGAGCGACGGTTACGTCGACATCGGCGCCGACGGCCGCGCCGTGATGCGCCCGCGCGGTGCCGAAGGTCCCGCGATTGCCCTGGACGATGCCATCGCGCGCACGCGCGAACTCGGCCTGCGCCTGCCACTGCTGCTGCGTTTTCCCGACATCCTGCTGGATCGCCGTGTGCGCCTGCGCGAAGCGTTCGCCGACGCGATGCGCACCCACGACTATGCCGGCGGTTACACCGCGCTGTATCCGATCAAGGTCAACCAGCAACGCGCGGTCGCGGGCACGCTCGCGCAGGGCACGCAATCGCCGCGAGCGGCGGGCACGGGATTCGGACTCGAAGCCGGTTCCAAGCCGGAGCTGCTCGCCGTGCTCGGCCTCGCCGAACCGGGTTCGCTGGTCGTGTGCAACGGTTACAAGGATGCCGAATACATCCGCATCGCGTTGATTGGCCGCAAGCTCGGCATCGATGTGGTGATCGTGATCGAAAAACCGTCCGAACTCGAACACGTGATCGAGGAATCGAAGGCCCTGGGCGTCGAACCGAAACTCGGCGTGCGCGTGCGGCTGGCGTCCATCGGCGCCGGAAAGTGGCAGAACACCGGCGGTGACAAGAGCAAGTTCGGACTGACGCCGACGCAACTCCTTGCGCTGGTCACACGGCTGCGTGAAGCCAACCTCACGCACACGATGCGCCTGCTGCATTTCCACATGGGTTCGCAGATTTCCAACCTGCGCGACATCGCGGCCGGCATGCGCGAGGCGGTGCGGCATTTCGCCGAATTGCGCGCGGCCGGGCTGCCGCTCGACCACGTCGACGTCGGCGGCGGCCTCGGCGTCGAATCGAAACTCGGCGTGCGCGTGCGGCTGGCGTCCATCGGCGCCGGAAAGTGGCAGAACACCGGCGGTGACAAGAGCAAGTTCGGACTGA
>JBOHYR010000032.1:0-18113 GCA_050737995.1 Rhodanobacteraceae bacterium | reverse complement strand
GCGCGTGGATCTGCGCAAGCTGCCGCTGGTCACCATCGACGGCGAGGACGCGCGCGATTTCGATGACGCGGTGTTCGCCGAGCCGACCAAGGAAGGATTTCGCCTCGTCGTCGCCATCGCCGACGTTTCGCATTACGTGCGCCCTGGCACCGCGCTCGACGACGAGGCCGTGAAGCGCGCGACGTCGGTGTACTTTCCCGGCTTCGTCGTGCCGATGCTGCCGGAGACGTTGTCGAACGGCATCTGCTCGCTCAATCCCAAAGTCGAGCGCCTGTGCATGGTTTGCGACATGATCGTCGGCCATGACGGCGAAGTCGTGCGCTCGAAGTTTCATCCCGCGGTGATGCGCTCGCACGCGCGCCTGACCTACACGCGCGTGTGGCAGGCGTTGGGCGAAAAGCAGGCAGATGCGCGCGCCGAACTCGCCGACGTATTGCCGCAGCTGGAGCACCTGCACCAGTTGTATCGGATTCTGGCCAAGGCCCGCCAGCGCCGCGGCGCGATCGATTTCGACAGCCGCGAAGTGAAGTTTCGCCTGGACAAGGCCGGCGACGTGGTGCAGCTCGGCGCCGAGCCGCGCAATGACGCGCACAAGCTGATCGAGGAGTGCATGATCGCGGCCAATGTGCAGGCGGCCAAGTTCCTGGCGAAGAAAAAAATCCCCGCGCCGTTCCGAGTGCACGCGCCGCCGCCCGCGGAGAAGTACGAGGATCTTCTGCAGTTCCTGCGCGAATACAAGCTGAGGTTGCCACCTTTGTCTGAGGTCAAGCCACGTGACTTCGCCGCATTATTGAAGCGCTTGGCGGATCGCCCCGATGCAGAATTGTTTCGATCCGTGCTATTGCGTTCGCAGAGCCTCGCGAGTTACCAGCCGGCCAATCACGGGCACTTCGGTTTGGCGCTGGATGCCTACGCACATTTCACCTCGCCGATCCGGCGTTACCCGGATCTGCTGGTGCATCGCGCGATCCGCTATGCACTGGCCGGTGGTAAGCCGTCGGCGTATCTCTACACCGAGAGCAAGATGACGACCATGGCGGCCCATTGCTCGCGCACCGAGCGGCGTGCCGAGGAAGCCGAGCGCGATGTCGACGATCGCTACAAGTGCGCGTGGATGGAAAAGCACGTCGGCTCGGAGTTCGATGGCATCGTCACCGGCGTGACGTCGTTCGGACTGTTTGTGGAACTCGACGAGTCGAAGGTTTCCGGGCTGGTACACATCACCCAGTTGCGCAACGACTACTACCAGTTCGACGCGACCCGCCACGAACTGAAGGGCGAACGTACGGGCTCGGTGTTTCGGCTGGGCGACGCGGTGCGGGTACAGGTGCTGCGCGCCAGCATGGAGGACCGCAAGATCGATTTCCGGCTTGTGCGGGATGACGACAGTGGCCGCGCGCACAAACGCGTCGCGCGGGGTTCCTAGGGCGCACCTGCGCCTGGATTACTCCCTTCGCGGGCGAAGGGGGTGGGTGGTCTGGTGTTACGGATTGCGAGTTGGCGGGTACGGGCTTTCGGGACAAGTGGAAAATGAGCGAAACCTGGATTGTCGGCATCAATGCGGTCGAAGGCGCGCTCGCCAACGACCCGTCGCGGGTGCGCGAGGTGCTGGTCGAGCAGGGCAGCCACAACCCACGGGTCGCGGAACTGGCGGGCGAGGCGAAGCGCCTCGGCGTACGTGTACACGCGCGACCGCGCGCGATGCTCGACAAGGTGTCGGGACATGCGCGCCACCAGGGCATCGCCGCCCATTACGAGGTACCGCCGGCGAAGTCGGAACACGACCTCGCGGTGTTGCTGGAGGACGCGAACGCCGCTGCACTGTTTCTGGTGCTGGACGGCGTCACCGATCCGCACAACCTCGGCGCCTGCCTGCGCACCGCGGCGGCGGCCGGAGCCAGCGCGGTGATCGTGCCGAAGGATCGCGCGGTCGGCATCACTCCCGTGGTGAGACGCGCGTCGGCCGGTGCGGTCGACCAAGTGCCGTTGTTCGAGGTAACCAATCTCGCCCGGACTCTGCGCGACTTGAAGGATGCAAGCGTGTGGCTGACGGGTCTTGCGGGCGACGTGGAAACTTCGTTGTACGACGTCGACCTGACCGGGCGTATCGCGCTGGTGATGGGCGGCGAGGGTGAAGGGATGCGCCGGCTCACGCGCGAAGCGTGCGATCATCTCGCGTGCATCCCGATGCCGGGGGACATGGAAAGCCTGAACGTGTCGGTGGCAACAGGCATTGCATTATTCGAAGCGATGCGTCAGCGCGGGGGCAAATCATGACCGTCACGTTTCATTGGCCGACCATTGTCGGGCTTACTGGCACCTTGCTGGTTCTGATGGCGTTCTTCCTGCTGCAGGCTGGCAAACTGCACGGCAACCGTCCCGTCTATCAGTTGCTGAATGCCATCGGCGCGGCGGCGATCATCATCTCGCTTTTCCACCAGTTCAACCTTGCCGCGATGTTGCTGGAAATCGCATGGCTGGCGATCAGCATTTATGGCCTTGCGCGCGGCTCACGCAGTCGCACCTGACGCGCGCATCAATGTCGCTTGCGGCTCGATTTGGGTGCGGTCGCATGTTTCGACTTGCGGGAAGCGTCGCGGTGCTGTTCGCGGAATGCCGAATTGTAAGCCGCAATCTCCTTGCGCAAAGCTTGCGATGCCTTCGGCAACTTGCCGGCAGCGATGGCCTTTTCCATGCGCTTCATCAGATCCCAGTCGTGGTAATCGCGATAGGGTTTGAGGTCGAGATCCTTCGGCACGTTCTTGAGACGCTCGTCGCCGACGCTCTTGACGTATTTCTGCATGAAGCGGTCGTAGGCGTGCCATGAAATCCTTTCAGCGCGGATTGCAGCCTCCTCGGCGCGGGTCGCGATCTGGTGGGCGTGCAGGTAATGCAAGTCGAGTTGGTCGATAAGGGTCTTCTCGACTTCCTCGTGCATGATAAGGAAGCGGTCCACCTCGATGGTGCGTCCGCGCCAGGTGAAGCTGGTCGGCAGGTGGCGATCGATGTAGATCGTCTTGCCGTCCATGCTGTAGCCGGCGAGATAGGGGATGTCGTGGCTGCGGTCGAGTTTCTTCACGCGCCGCAGAATCGCGTCCAGCGCGCGGTCGAGCATCAGGCTGGACACGAACCAGTTCGGCGTGTGCAATTTTTCGTGTGGTGCATCGGGTTGACAGGCGCGGTCGAAGTGCATGGCGGCGATACTCTTTGGGGAGTGCGTCGCGCAGCATAGACCTGCCTGCATGCGCCGCCAATCACCACGCCTCTACCGGTATGCTGCGGTTTCGCCGGCCTGGGTTGCGTTTTGAATCAACATTACCAGCGCATCTATTCCGCCATTGCCGCGATTCCGCGTGGTCGTGTCGCGAGCTACGGCCAGATCGCGGCGCGCGCGGGGCTTCCTGGGCGTGCGCGGCTGGTCGGCACGGCATTGCGTGAGACGCCGGACGACAGGGAGCTGCCGTGGCATCGAGTTCTGCATTCCAATGGCACGATCGCTTTGCCGCGCGGCAGCCGAGGTTTCCGTGAGCAAAGCCGGCGCCTGCGCGCCGAGGGCGTTACAGTTCGCGATGGCCGCGTACCGATGCACGCGTTCGGTCTCGACCACGACCTCGACCGGGCCTTGTGGGGCATGGATTAAGCGGCTGCTGCTTGACGCTTGTCACGGTGACCGGTCTAATACGCGGTTCATGGTTGCCGAAGGTGCCTTGCCGGCACCGCGACTCGTGCAATGCGGCCGCGCAATCCATGCCGGTATGGCCAGGTAGCTCAGTTGGTAGAGCAGAGGACTGAAAATCCTCGTGTCGGTGGTTCGATTCCGCCCCTGGCCACCAATTGACCCTCCCGCAGCATCCCGCGACATCCAAGAAATCCTCTGAGTCCCGCATTACAGCTGGATTTTTCGTGCCTTGGCGTCCCTAGGCGTTTTGTTGAATCCGGAAGCTAAAGGGGATACCGTTGGGGATACTTGGATACCACGCGCGAAATCGGTATCCCCAAAAACCAAGGACCCCCGAATGACACGTTCACGCGGACTGACAGATGCCGAGCTACGCAAGGCTAAGCCTCAGGGCAAGCCGTTCAATCTCTACGATTCCCATGGTATGTACCTCACCGTCGCGCCGAGCGGCGGGAAATGGTGGCGCCTGAAATTCCGATTCGCTGGCCGAGAGCGCCGCATGGGACTTGGCAGCTACCCCGAGGTCACATTGGCGGAGGCGCGTGAGCGCACGAACAATGCTCGCGCTCTGTTGCGCGACGGTCGCGATCCGAGCATCGAGCGACAAGCCGAACGTCGAAGGACCATGATCGCGGCGGCCAACACATTCGCCGCGATCGCTGCCGAATGGATGGAGAAGCGTGAAGGCAAGCTCGCCGCCTCTTCACAGGAGAAGAACGCGTGGCTGCTGGAACTAGTCGCGAACTCTCTCGGCCCGCGCCCCATTGCAGACATCAAGGCGCCGGATGTTTTGGCGGCCCTGCGCAAGATCGAGGCGCGCGGCAGGCATGAAACCGCCCGGCGGACGAAGCAATGCATCGGAATGGTGTTCCGCTACGCCATCGCGACGGGACGTGCCGAACGCGACCCCAGCGCGGATCTGCGCGGGGCGCTGACGCCGCCAGCTTCGAAACCTCGTGCCGCTGTCACCGCCCCGGCGGATGTCGCGGGCCTGCTGCGTGCGATCGAGGCCTACACGGGACAACCGACAACGCACGCCGCGTTGCGCCTGGCGCCGTTCGTCTTCGTGCGGCCGCGTGAATTGCGTGCCGCCGAGTGGTCCGAGTTCGATCTGGCTAATGCCGAATGGCGCATTGCCGCCGAGCGGATGAAGATGCGCGAGGAACATGTCGTGCCGCTCGCCAGTCAGGCCGTGGCGATCCTGCGCGAGTTGCAACCTCTCACGGGCGACGGTCGCTACGTCTTTCCCAGCTTGCGCAGTCATCAGCGGCCCATGTCGGAAAACACGATCAATGCGGCCCTGCGCCGGATGGGCTTCGACAAGGAGACCATGACCGGTCACGGCTTCCGTGCGATGGCCTCGACCCGCTTGAACGAAATGGGCTGGAAACCTGATGTCATCGAGCGCCAGCTCGCGCATGCCGAGCGCAACAAGGTGCGAGCTGTCTACAACCGGGCGCAGTACATGGGCGAGCGGGTCAAGATGATGCAGGCGTGGGCGGATTACCTCGACAGCCTCCGCGTCGGCGGCAATGTGGTTCCGATCAAGCGCGGGGTGGCGTGACTCGGCGGGTGAGCCACCTCGGGCCACTTTCATCGGCTCGGACTTCGAAAAGGTATGGCGCGCCATACTTTTTGCGGGCCTCATGAGATGAGTGATAAGTCCAGTCCCTGGACTTTTTACGAGGAGAAATGAGCTAGTGCAGGATAGGGATCGCGGGGCCGTTGTATGACAGAAAGTACAGCCGGCTGAACTTTTTTCAAGGAGAAATGGGCTAGTGCAGGATAGGCTTCGCGGTAGCGTTGTATGACAAGAACCTCCAGAAATGCCAGCATGCTAGCTTTTTCAGCAGCAAGGAATGGCTTGGGCACGACACGGATTTCGGTAGCGTTGTCATACAAATCGCAAAGTCGGCATCCGGGAATCTTCAGCATGCTGAAGATTCCACGAGGCAGGGATGGCTGGTTCAGACACGTTATGTGGCAGCGTTGTTATACACGGCCACATTCCCGTCGTGGCCATCGGCTTGTCTCAGCAGGCGAGAACACGCCGGCTTACGATGTCGTGCTGCATAGGCAGGCGGCCTTGGTATCCTGCATGGCGGTGTATGGTCTGGTGCCGAGGGATAGGGGAATCATGAGCAACCAAGCAAGCCTCAACTGGATTGCCAACTTCATTTGGGGCATTGCCGACGATGTGCTGCGCGACCTGTACGTCCGCGGCAAATATCGCGACGTGATCCTGCCGATCACGGTGTTGCGCCGACTGGATGCCGTGCTGGAGCCGACCAAGACGGCGGTGCTGAAGATGAAGGCCGACATGGACAAGGCCGGCATTACCAACCAGGACTTGCCGTTGCGCCAGGCTGCGGGTCAGGCGTTCTACAACACTTCGAAATTCACACTGCGCGATCTACGTGCCCGCGCCAGCCAGCAACAGCTCAAAGCTGACTTCGAAGCCTACCTCGATGGCTTTTCGCCCAACGTGCAGGAGATCCTGCTGAACTTCGAGTTCCGCCACCAGATTCCGCGCCTTTCCAAGGCCGACGCACTGGGCACGCTGATCGAGAAGCTGCTCTCGCCGGACATCAACCTCAGCCCGCAGCCAGTATTGAACGGCGACGGCTCAATCAAGCACGCCGGCCTCGACAACCACGCAATGGGCACGATCTTCGAGGAGCTGGTGCGTCGCTTCAACGAAGAAAACAACGAAGAAGCCGGCGAACACTGGACGCCGCGCGATGCAGTCAAACTGATGGCGCGCCTGATCTTCCAGCCGATCGCCGACCGCATCGAATCTGGCACCTATCTGCTGTACGACGGCGCTTGCGGTACCGGCGGTATGTTGACCGTGGCCGAGGAGACCTTGCGCAAGCTTGCGGCCAAACGGGGCAAACAGGTCGCCACGCATCTTTATGGCCAAGAGATCAACGCCGAAACTTATGCGATCGCCAAGGCCGATCTTCTGCTGACTGGTGAGGGCGATGCCGCGGACAACATCATCGGTGGCCCGGAATATTCCACGCTCTCGAACGACGCGTTCCCGTCACAGGAATTCGACTTCATGCTGTCCAATCCACCCTACGGCAAAAGCTGGAAGGGCGATCTGGAACGCATGGGCGGCAAGGGCGGCATGAAGGACCCACGCTTCATCATCAACCACGCCGACGATCCGGAATACTCGCTAATTACACGGTCGTCCGATGGCCAGATGCTGTTCCTGGCCAACCTGCTCAGCAAGATGAAGCATGCAACCCCACTCGGCAGCCGCATCGCCGAAGTCCACAACGGCAGCTCGCTGTTCACTGGCGATGCGGGGCAGGGCGAAAGCAACATCCGCCGCTGGATCATCGAGAACGACTGGCTGGAAGCCATCGTCGCGCTGCCGCTCAACATGTTCTACAACACCGGTATCGCCACCTACGTGTGGGTGCTCACCAACCGCAAGCCAGAACACCGCAGGGGCAAGGTGCAGTTGATCGACGCCACGCAGTGGTACAAGCCGCTGCGCAAGAACCTTGGCAAGAAGAACTGCGAGCTGTCGGAAGAAGACATCGCGCGTATCTGTGACACCTTCCTGAGGTTCGAGGAAACCGAGCAGTCGAAAATTTTTCCCAACGCCGCATTCGGTTACTGGAAAGTTACGGTCGAGCGCCCGATGCGTTTACAAGGTATCGACACGAACCGCACTTACACGCCGAAGGAGATCAAGGCGCTCAAGGACAGCGGCACGCGCGACGAAACCGCTCCGGCGGTGATCCGCAGGATACACAAGAAGAACGCCGCCGCCGACCCGCTGCACGGAATGGTTGCTGCCACTATCAATGGCAAACCCGCGGTGGTCGAACATGAACCCGATTCCGACCTTCGCGACACCGAGCAAGTGCCGCTGCTGGAAAAAGGCGGCATCGATGCCTTCCTGCGCCGCGAAGTGCTGCCCTACGCGCGGGACGCTTGGTACGACCCGGCCAGCATCAAGATCGGCTACGAAGTCAGCTTCACCCGCTATTTCTACAAGCCGCAGCCGTTGCGGACGTTGGAAGAAATCCGTGCGGATATTGTGGCGTTGGAAAAGGAGACAAGTGGGCTGGTGAGCGCCATCGTTGGGGGAGACGACTAGACCATGTCAACGCAGCGTTACTCAGTCACGCCGTATGCCATAGAAATCCTGCTTGCCTGGGTCAAGTCGGGCGAGATCGCGGTTCCAGAAATTCAGCGTCCTTTCGTCTGGGAAGCGACCAAGGTTCGCAACCTGCTCGATTCGTTGTATCAAGGCTATCCCGTCGGATACCTGATCGCTTGGCGAAACCCAACCGTCAAGCTCAAGGACGGTACGCCATCGATCGGCAAGCGCATCCTGATCGACGGCCAGCAGCGTGTGACCGCATTGATGGCTGCGCTGCTCGGCCGCGAGGTGCTCACCAAAAATTACGACACTGTTCGCATTCGCATCGCGTTTCACCCGCAGGAAGAGCGCTTCGAAGTTGCCAATCCAGTCATCAGCAAAGATTCGGCGTGGATCAAGGACGTGGCAGAGGTGTTCGCGCCCGAAGCCGACCCGGTCGAGTTGATCGAGGCATACACGGCGAAGAATCCCACCGCTGATCGCAAGCGTGTTTCACGCGCGCTGATAAACCTTCGCGGGATCATCAACAATCACGTCGGTGTGATCGAGCTCGCCGATGACCTGGACATCGAGACGGTCACCGAAATCTTTATCCGCGTGAACTCGGCCGGAACCGAATTGTCGCAAGCCGACTTCGCGATGTCCAAGATTGCCGTCAACGAAACCTATGGCGGTAACCTGTTACGCAAGGCCATTGATTACTTCTGCCATCTGGCCGTGGCGCCGGAGTTTCTTCCCCGGATCGAGAAGCACGACAAGCTCTTTGCTGCTTCCGAATTCCTACAGCCGATGCGCTGGCTGAAGGACGTCAACGACGATCTGTACGATCCCACTTACACGGACATGTTGCGCGTGGCGTTCGCCTCGGAATTCGGGCGCGGCAAGTTGCAGGATCTTGTCGCGTTGCTTTCGGGGCGCAACTTCGAGACCAAACAGTTCGAAGATGCGATCGTCGAAGAGTCGTTCGGCAAGCTCAAACACGGTGTCCTCGCTTTCATCAACAAGACCCACTTCGATCGCATCACCATGATCCTGCGTTCGACCGGGTTCTTGACAAGCGACCTGATTCGCAGCCGAAATGCGGTCAATTTTTCCTACATTCTGTACCTGCGTGGCCGTCGTGACGGCGTGCCCGCCGATGACATTGAATGTATCGTGCGCCGCTGGTACGCAATGTCCATACTCACTGGGCGCTATTCGGGCAACCCGGAGACAGCCATTGACCTGGACGTCCGCCAGATCGATGCGCAGGGCATCACTGTCTATACGCCTGCAGTGATTGAAAACGAATTGCCTGCTTCCTTCTGGGCCGGAATGCTTCCCCAGAACCTGGACACCTCGTCATCCATCAGTCCCTACTTTCTTGCCTTTCAGGCTGCGCAGGCGAAGCTTGGTGACAAGGGATTTCTGTCCAGCGACATCACCGTGCGCGATCTGCTGCTCAACCGCGGGGACAAGCATCATGTGTTTCCACGCAAATATTTGAGGGATCAGGGGCTAACCCCACGCCGCTACAATCAGATCGCCAATTTTGTCATCGCCCAGAGCGAGATCAATATCGCGATCGGTCACAAACCGCCTGAGCAGTACTTCAGCGAATTGTCGGAGCAATGCAATGGTGGCAAGAAACGATACGGCGGCATCACCGACCGCGAAGAGATGCAGGCTAATTTGCGCGCCAACTGCGTGCCGGACACGATGCTCGACGGCGAAATTCCTGATTACGACGACTTTCTAGAGATGCGCCGCAGGCTCATGGCGCAAAAGATCAAAGTATGGTTCGAGGGCCTATGATGTCCAAGGACCGCGCGGGTACTTGGAGATGAAGGATTCCAGAGCGCCGCCGCTGGAAGAAGCGGGCATCGGCGTATCGCTGCAGCGCGAGGCCGCGAGGCGCTGCCGTATGCGCCGGATGCCTGGTACGACCCTGCTGGCGTCAAAATCGGCTGCGAGATCAGCTTCACCCATAACTTCTTCAAGCCACAGCTGCTGCGCCTGCTTGAGAAAACCCGCGCGGCTATCGTTGCGTTGGAGAACGGAAGCGGAGGATTGCTCGCGGTGATTATCAGGGGGAATATGGCGTGAAAGTCGCCGCGCTTGACTCCAACGTTTGCTACAAAGGCAGCCATCTGAGTGCATCGTGGGTCGGTTGCGCTTCCACGGACTGTGAGGGCTTTACTTCATATCTTCGCAGCGTGGTAAAGAACCGGGTAGAAGACGCAGATACCGCTTTTGAGGCGGAGTTGCGGGGTATGGCTACGACGGGGATGGTGACCGATTTCGTCGAGGAGTTCCTGCGTGCGGTTCCGGATGACAAGTCGTGGGCAGTCGGGGAGGCTCTTGCTGAATGCGTTCTCGCAGACGACGACGATCGCGAGGTCTGCTGGCCGTGGAACCTCGTGCGGGATCGTCGTACCCCCAGAGCCAGCTTGCCAGGCGCGGACCTTGTCGGGTTTTGCAAGGAAGGCGAGTCCGTGCTGCTGCTTTTCGGGGAGGTCAAAACGTCCTCGGATGCGGGTGCACCGCCGGGAGTCATGAACGGCAGCGGCGGGATGGCATGGCAACTGGAGGGTCAAGCGACCCGCCTGGATATACAGCACGCGCTTCTCAAGTGGCTGCGGTCCAGGTGTGTTGTGCCGCAGCATAGAGAGCTATATCGAGCTGCGGTCACGCGATACCTCCAGTCTCTCGGCAAAGAGATTCTCCTGGTTGGAATTTTGCTTCGAGACACTGCACCCAATGAACGGGATATCAAAGCTCGCGCGAAGTACCTTGCGACGAAGCTTGGCAGCCCGACGCGCATCGAGATCACTGCCTGGTATTTGCCTGTCCCGATCAAGCACTGGCCGACTTTGCTTCATGGAGGTACACCATGACGGCAGGTAGTTGGCTTCGAAATGCGGTTGGCGAGGATCGTTTACGCAACACCACAACCGAGGCGAGCCGGCGTCGGCTCGCAAACGCGCTGAACTCCACATCTCGAGACGGGGATAAGCAAGAGCTTCGGTTTGTCATGAATGCGCTCGAACTGCAGCTGTTCGATGCCCTTGACGACGAGCAACGGGTGGTGGAGCTACGATCCGTTGCTGTTGAGACATTCCAAATCGCAAGGATACTGCCGCAGCCGGAGGAGCCGATAGCAGCTGCTCATTGGCTTGTGCGCCTGGGTTGTCTTGCAGTGCTTGGTGATCGCTCGGCGGATTTTCACCGCATCCTAAAAGGGACCGAACTTCCGGTGCTACCGCTCGATGCGCCGGACTGGGGGCTCCGCGTCTGGTCGTCAGTTTTGGATATGTGGTTACGTCTTCTGAGAAAGGACGGATGGGCGGATCTTGACGCCGTCCAGGAGCGAGTTGTCGCCATTCGCGACGCCCAACGCACTGTCGAGCCAGCGTTCCTGCGTGTAGCAGAGGCACGGAAAGATATCCGACCAGCGTGGGAACTTATCGCCCAATATCATCTGGCGAAGGCTGCGGAGATCTTGGGTGCCTATCTCGGCCAAGGTTCTGTCGATGGCCATTACGACATACGTGAGCAGCTTGAGGCGCAGTTCGACCAAGCGATTAACGCATCCGCCCGTGGTCGACTTATTGAGCGTGAGAATCTGTCACGCCTTGTTGCTCGAACCGCTCGAGTGATGGTAGACAACAGCATCTGGACGGTCACCCGCGCTGTTAATAGTCGCGTGACCCGGTTCGTTGAGTCATTGACGGCCCGCGGCCGGGCGCGCCCTATTTTTGAGATGTTGCCGCCCCAGAGGCGGACTCTGAAGGAAGAGGGTCTTCTGGGCTCTAGTCATCGGTCTGTCGTAGTGAGCTTGCCGACTTCAAGTGGCAAGACGTTTATCGCCGAATTTCGGATTCTCCAGGCGCTGAACCAGTTCGATCACGAGAATGGCTGGGTTGCGTATTTAGCGCCCACGCGAGCGCTCGTAAATCAGCTGACGCTGCGGCTTCGTCGCGATTTCGCGCAGCTGGGCGCGGTTGTGGAGAAGGTGAGCCCGGCGCTCGAGGTGGACGGACTCGAGGCGGGGATGCTTTCGGAAGCTGACGGAACGCAGCAGTTTCGAATTCTCGTAACCACGCCTGAGAAGCTGGATCTCATGCTACGTGGTGGGTGGGAAGAGAGAATCGGTCGCCCCCTCACGTTGGTGATTGTGGACGAGGCTCATGGCTTGGCCTCTGAAGGGCGGGGACTCAAGCTCGAGCTGCTTCTCGCGACCATAAACCGCGAGTGCCGCTATGCACAGTTCCTGCTACTGACGCCGTTTATTCGAAATGGACAGGAGATCGCGCGCTGGTTATCGCCCGACAGTAACAAGAGCATCGACCTCGGCGTCGACTGGACTCCGAACGACCGTGTCGTAACGATAGTTCGCGTCGATCGTGGCGATGACAGAGGCGACTTCAGCCTGTCGCTTCAGTGTCAACACACAACTCGCAACACCCTCGCTATACCTGAGCAGATCAGCATTGGAGGAAATCGCCCTCTTGGTCTCTCACGATCTGCGGTGGAGAGCTCATCGAGCAAGATTGCAGCCGCAACCGCTCAGGTCCTTCAGAAGCGCGGCACCGTGATCTTGCTTGCCGATACCCCCGCGTCAACATGGGGCATTGCCAATGCTTTCAAGGTCGAGGAGAACAGACGGACGCTAGAAGGAGACGATCTGGGACACGTGCAGCGATTCCTAGTCGACGAGATGGGGCAGGACTTCCCCTTGGCTGCACTACTTGACTATGGGGTCGGAGTTCATCATGCGGGCATGTCTGAGGATACGCGCGCACTCGTGGAGTGGCTGACAGAAAACGATCGGCTGCGTGTTCTGGTGGCAACGACCACGATTGCGCAAGGGGTGAACTTCCCAGTATCTGGTGTCGTATTCGCTAGCCACCGATATCGATCGCGAACGTTCCCTTATCGCATCGATATGCCTCCGCAGGATTTCTGGAATATCGCTGGCCGTGCGGGCCGTGTCGACCAAGGCGATCTCGGTGTTGTAGCGCTTGCTGCGAAAGATGATGCTAAGCAGCGCATTCTGGAACAGTTCGTCGATACTTCGGTAGGTGAGCTCAACTCCACGCTCATCGACATGGTGCAGGCAGCGGCCGATGCCGGCTCGCTGCTGCGATTGGAGACGCTATCGCATCAACCAGGATGGTCTGCATTCGTCCAATATTTAGCGCACACATACCGACAGATCGGAAACCACGAGCAGTTCGCCGCACAAGTGGAGCAGGTACTCCGGGGTACGTTAGGGTTCCAAGCGTTGCGTAAGAGCCATAAGGGATGGGCGGACAGTCTGGTTCAAGGTGTACGTGCTTATGCGGAAAGGCTGAAGGGGAAGCCACTCAGCCTCGTAGATTCCACGGGGTTCTCTTGGGAATCTGTGAGCAATACTTTGGCAAGACTTGGTCAAGAGAATTTGCCGGGCGACGTTTGGTCGCCCGAGCTGTTCGCCGGACGGCGAGATGACCTCCGGCGAATGATGGGCTTGTTACTGCAGGTGCCAGAGCTTCGAGAGCCGCTCAAAGCCGTTACCGGAGGAACGAGTCCAGATGGCAATAAGCTCGCCAGGATCATCGGTGACTGGGTTCAGGGTCGTCCACTCACTGACATGGCGACAGATTACTTCGCAAGGGACAACAGTGACATAGCGACTGATTCTGTTCAGGCAATGACGCGTTGTTGCCAAAGTATCTTTGGCCGATTGACGCAAACGGCCTCGTGGGGTCTATCTGCGCTTCAGTCCCTTACCATCGGGAGCACGGTCGAATCGCTGTCAGAAGATGATCAACGGATGCTTCGGAATCTCCCGGCGCGTGTGTACTACGGTGTCAATTCGGATGAAGCCGTAGCACTCCGATTGCTCGGGGTTCCTAGAACTGCTGCTGTACCGCTCGCAGGCTCTCTGGGTATCGCTGCAACAGATCCCCTGAACTCTGTCCGGCGAAGACTGCGCGAAGCCGATATCGATGTTTGGAAAGCCGCCCTTGGGCAACGCGGCGAAAGCTACTATCGCGTGTGGTCAATCATGGAGGGTAAGGCATGATCGACAACCTGAGACCCTATACGACGATGAAGAATTCCGGCGTGCCGTGGCTAGGGGAAGCGCCGGTAGATTGGGAGGTGCTGCCGAATCGAGCGGTTTTCACCGAGATCAAAGAGCGCGGGCACCCCGGCGCAGACATGCTGTCGGTGACGATCGCGAAGGGTGTAATCAGACAGCGGGCGCTGCTTGCAGACAGTTCCAAGAAGGACAGCTCGAATCAGGACAAGTCGGCATACAAACTCGTTCGCCCGGGTGACATCGCCTACAACAAGATGCGCGCTTGGCAGGGTGCTGTAGGTATTTCCGAGTACTTGGGAATCGTGAGCCCCGCATACGTCGTGCAGCGCCCGCGTCAGAACGCCGATCCACGCTATCTGCACTATCTTTTGCGGACGCCAGCATTCGCGAAGGAGGCTGAGCGGTGGTCTTACGGCATCACGTCCGACATGTGGAGCCTGCGACCGGAGCATTTCAAGATGATCTACTCGTGCCTCCCGCCGCTTCCCGAGCAGGCGGCGATCGTGCGGTTTCTGGATCATGCGGATCGGCGGATACGGCGGGCGATCCGGGCCAAGCAGAAGCTGATCAAGCTGCTGGAGGAGCAGAAGCAGGCGATCATCCATCGCGCCGTCACCCGCGGCCTCGATCCTAACGTCCGCCTCAAGCCTTCCTGCGTCGAGTGGCTGGGCGATGTGCCGGAGCATTGGAAGTCCACTCGTCTGAAGTTCGTCGCTCCGAAGATCGTCGACTGCCTTCACGCAACACCGGTTTACTCCAACGAAGGGGCGTACCCAGCCATCCGAACCGCGGATATGCGACCGGGAGAACTCCTATTAAATGCGGCCCGTCACGTTGACGAGGAGCACTATCGTCAATGGACGGCAAGAATGACTCCATCTGATGGTGACATCCTCTACACGCGAGAAGGCGAGCGGTTTGGCGTTGCTGCGCTTGTTCCGTCAGTTGTGCAGCTCTGCATTTCGCAGCGAATGATGGTGTTTCGGATTCACCCGAACCATAACTCTGCGTACATCATGTGGCAGATCAACTGTCAGCACGTGTACGGGCAGGCGGCGGCAGACTTGATTGGCGCAGCGGCGCCCCACGTCAATGTGGCCCGGATAAAGAACTTCGATTTGACCCTTCCGCCGAGAGCAGAGCAGGATGCAATTGTTGCCGCGATCGAAGCGTCGACCGAACGACCGAACACGATCATTCAAAAAGCACGAGAGGAAATTGCACTCCTCCGCGAATTCCGCACCCGCCTGATCGCAGACGTCGTAACCGGCAAGCTCGACGTGCGCGAGGCGGCGGCGCGGTTGCCGGAAGAGCCGGATGAACGGTTGGCGCTCAGCGACATACCCGACGTATCGACGGATGCCGAGGAAGAACTCGGCGATCTCGATCTCGCGGCGGTGGACGAGGAAGCCGACGCGTGAGCATGCCTGCGCCCGCAAGGACGAAGATTTACCACATTCTGCACGTCGATCGGCTGGCGTCGGTGATCGAGGACGGCTTCCTGTACTGCGACGCGCGAATGAATGGCCTGACCGACCGTGGTTCGACCATTGGCATGACCGACATCAAGCAGCGTCGCTTGACCCTGCCGATAGGCTGTCACATTGGTCTGAGTGTTGGCGACTGCGTGCCGTTCTACTTCTGTCCTCGTTCGGTCATGTTGTACCTGTTCCATCGCGACAATCATCCCGGACTCACCTATCACGGTGGACAAGAACCGATCGTTCACCTGGAGGCTGACCTCCTTAGTACCGTCGAATGGGCAAACCGCCAAGGCAAGCGCTGGGCGTTTACGCTCTCCAATGCCGGCGCGTATTACTTCGAATCGCGTTGCGAACTGACGCAGCTCGACGAGGTGAACTGGGATGCGGTACAGACGAACAAGTGGTCCGGCCAAGGTGTGTCGGGATCCGTGAAGGAAGGCAAGCAGGCCGAGTTTCTGATCGAGCAGAGCTTCCCGTTGGCGTTAGTCGAGCGCGTTGGGGTGCACTCGCGTGTCGTGGCGCAACGGGTTGCGGAGGTGTTGCGCGGGCAGGAACCTCGACCGGGCGTCGAGATCAAGAGAGACTGGTACTATTGATGCGGAGAGTGCACACCCATGATTGAATATACGACTGGCGATATCCTGAACGCGAGTGCCGAGGCGTTGGTCAACACGGTCAACTGCGTCGGCATCATGGGGCGTGGCATCGCGTTGCAATTCAAGAACACGTTCCCCGCCAACTTCAAAGCATATGCGCAGGCATGCAAGCGCGATGAAGTGCAGCCGGGTCAGATGTTCGTGTACGAAACGGGCTTTCTGCACAGCCCGAAGTTCATCATCAACTTTCCGACCAAGCGGCACTGGCGGGGCAAAAGCCGCATGGAAGACCTCGAAGCGGGCCTGCTGGCGCTGGTCGATGAAATTCGCCATCGCGACATCCGATCGGTGGCCGTCCCGCCGCTTGGTAGCGGACTCGGCGGTCTGGAGTGGGCAGATGTACGTTCGCGCATCGAGACGGCGCTGGGTAGCCTGGATGATGTACGGGTGATCGTGTTCGAACCGAATGGCAAGCCGGATGGCGGCAAGGCGTTCCGGCCCAAGGCCGTGCCGAAGATGACCGCGGGGCGTGCTGCGCTGGTGGTTCTGATGAACCGCTATCTCAACGGTTTGCTCGATCCATTCGTGAGTCTGCTGGAAGTGCATAAATTGATGTACTTCATGCAGGAGTCCGGGGAGCCGTTGCGGCTGCGCTACGAGAAAGGGCTATACGGGCCATACGCGCAAAATCTGCGTCATGTGCTGAGCGACATCGAGGGTTACATGGTGTCCGGTTACCGTGGCGAGGACGCGCCACAGACGCAACTTGAGCTGGTACCGGGTGCGGTGAGGGACGCCGAAGCTCTTCTGCGGAATGACGTGTCAACCCGCGAGCATTTCGCCCGGGTGGCCGCGCTGGTCGAGGGCTTCGAGTCGCCATTCGGGCTCGAGCTTCTGGCTACAGTGCATTGGGTTGCGATGCATGAGCACGTCGCCGGACCGAAGGACGCCATCGCGCACACCTACGCGTGGGGCGAACGCAAGCGCAGGTTTACGGAGCGACAGATCGGCCTCGCATTCGATACCCTGGGTAAGGGCGATTGGCTGCATCGCGTGGAAGCCGCTACCGGCGCGTGAGGAGCTGGGCCGCAGACGCAAGCAGTTGGCTCCCGTGTCGTGGCCTTTCCCGATTCGGCGCGTCCATTTTCGGACCGGGAAGGCCGGCGGTGTGCCGGCAGGTGTAAACGTGGTCGCAAGAATCAGAGGGAAAATCGGGCACGCGCATTGCATGTATTGCCTGGGGGCTACGTTGTGAGGGGAACTGTCGAGTGAATCCACCGCGCCATACCGACACCAGCGAGTTCGGGCTGGAGAGCCTGATCGTACGGCAGATGACGGGCACCGAAGGCATGCCCGCCGCGCCGGACACCGTCGCCCGGTCTACGGTGCCCTACGGGGGCACTGGCTGGCTAGCCAGCGATCCCTTGGACTACGACCGCGAGTATTGCGTGGACTTGGCGCAGTTGTATGCTTTTCTGCGCGCCAGCCAGCCGCGAATCGCCGAGACGTACGATCTGGGGCGGGATGGTCCGATTCGCCGCAAGTTTTTGGCGCGCCTGCAGGGGGAAATCACCAAGCGCGGCACCATCGACGTTTTGCGACGTGGTATCGACAGCGGCGCGCATCACATCGATCTGTTCTACGGCACGCCATCACCGGGCAACCCGAAGGCGGTCGAGCACTACGCGCTGAACCGTTTCAGCGTGACACGACAGTTGCGCTACAGCCGCGACGAAACACAGCGTGCGCTCGACCTCGGGCTGTTCATCAACGGCCTGCCGATCGCCACCTTCGAGCTGAAGAACAGCCTGACCAAGCAGACGGTGGCCGATGCGGTGGAGCAGTACCAGCGCGATCGCAATCCGCGCGAGAAATTGTTCGAGTTCGGGCGTTGCATCGTGCATTTCGCGGTCGATGACAGCGAGGTGCGATTCTGTACGCACCTGAAGGGCAAGGCTTCGTGGTTTCTGCCGTTCAATCGCGGCTGGAACGATGGCGCCGGCAACCCGCCGAATCCGGACGGCCTGAAGACCGATTACCTGTGGAAACACGTTCTCACGCGCGAAGGCCTGACTGAACCGCCCCGGCTTTCCCGGAGGCTCCAACCTTTGAGAGGATTGGGGCATGAACACAGAGAAGCGGTACTCACCTGAGGTACGGG
>JBOHYR010000031.1:0-29590 GCA_050737995.1 Rhodanobacteraceae bacterium | reverse complement strand
TGAGGATGAATCTTCACGCGACTCAGAACTTCGGTCTCTCCGGTGCGTCGCGATAGCGCTCCACCGACGTGCGGATTTCCTCGCGCGCCGCGTCGGCGCCGCCCCAGCCTGAAATCTTCACCCACTTGCCTTGCTCGAGATCCTTGTAATGCTGGAAGAAATGCGCGATGCGGTCGCGCCAGTGTTGCGGCACATCGTCGATATCGCGGATGTGCGCGTAGCCCTTGAAGACCTTTTCCGCGGGAGCAACGATCAGTTTGGTGTCGCCACCGGCTTCGTCTTCCATGTTCAACAATCCCACCGGCCGGCAGCGAATCACCGCACCGGGCGTCAGCGGCATGGGCAGCAGCACCAGCGCGTCGACCGGATCGCCGTCATCGGACAGCGTGCCCGGGATATAGCCGTAGTTGCAGGGATAGCGCATCGGCGTGGACAGAACCCGGTCCACGAAAATCGCGCCCGAAGCCTTGTCCACCTCGTACTTGACCGGCTCGGCGTCCTTGGGAATCTCGATGATGACGTTGATGTCGTCCGGCACGTCGCGGCCGGCGGTGACCAGGTCCAGGCCCATGGTGGTGATCCTGTCGGAAACGCACGATTTTACGCGAGACGGTGTAGTCCGATACGCAGCAATTTTCAGCCAGCCATTTCATCCTGGTTACTTCGGCGCCCCCTTTGTCATTCCGGGGCTGCGCTTGGCGCAGAACACCGGAATCCAGCTTCTATGTATGGGGGCGCATGAAAAGCTGGATTCCGGGTTCGCTTCGTCGGAGCGCCCCGGAATGACGAATGGAAGTGAAGCCGCCCCTTCGTAGCGCCTTGGAATGACGTCATCAAGCTTCGGCGCAACGGTTCCGCCCTACCGCGTCGCGGCCGCAGCCGGCACCGCGCTGGCCGACAACACTTGCCCCGGCAGCGGCAGGCCGGCCTGCTTGCACAACGCCGCAAAACGCGGGTCGTGCTGGTAGGCCAGCACCAAGGGGTCGTTGAGCATGCCGGTGATCAAATTCGGATCGTGCTGCGTCCAGGCGCGCTGCAGCCACGCGAACATCTCATCCGGCTGCTTGCGCATCGCGTACAGGTCGGCAACGTCGTAAGGCTGGGTCTTGCCGTACTTGGCTATGTAGTCGTGCAAGGCCGCATCGGCCTGCTGGCGATCCGGGCCGATCTGTGGCGCCATCGCCCGACTCCACGGCCCGTACACCGGGTCCGTTTCCTGCTTGGCGTCACGCACCGCCGCAGCGGCATCGCCGCGCAGGATGTCGATCTCGGCCAAAGTCGAATACAGCCCCGGGTAATCCGGCTGCAAGGCCAGCGCCTTGCGGGTCGCCTGCTCGGCCGCATCAAGCTGGCCTTGCGCCAACAAGACATAGGCCAGACTGGAATAAAAGTCGGGGCGCAGCGGATCGGTGGCGATGGCTTTGCGCATCAGCTCGGCCGCCGGCTGCAGTTGCCCGAGGGTCTGATAACCGCCGGACAGGAAATTCATGACGTTGCCATCGTTCGGCGCCAGCGCGTAGGCACGCTTGTATTCGGCCAGCGCCCCCACGGGGTCATGGTCGACCATCGTCAACAGGTAACCGCGATCCAGGTGGGTCGTCGCCGCGTCCGGCGCCAGCAATTGCTGCTTGTCCATCGCCATGCGGGCTTGCGCCCAGGCCTGTTGCTGCGCGTCGGCGGTCAGGAATTGCACACCCAAGTTGACCCAGGCATTGGACAGCGCGCCCCAAGCATAGGCGTAGTTCGGATCGAGCTTGAGCGCTTGCTGGTACAGCGCGATGCCTTGGCGACAGCCGGCTTCGGTGCCGTGTCGGGCAAGCGCGCGCCCTTGCAGCATCAACTGGTAGGCCTCGACATTGCCGCTCGGCGGCTGGTCCGTCGAGACGATCGCCTTGCCCAGCAACTGGATCTTCAGCGCCGCGGCCACGGCATGACCGATCTGGGTCTGGATCGCAAAAACATCCTTCAGTTGTTCGTCGTAGTTGTGCGACCACACGAGCGTGCCGTCCTTTGCACGAATCATGCTGACCGTGACGCGAATGCTGTCCCCCTCCTGGAACACCGAGCCCTGGATCAGGTGGGCCACCCCCAGCGTCGCGCCGATCTGCGCCGGGCTGTCCCTGGAGTTGCGGAACTTGAAGCTGGAATACTTGCCGATCACCTTCAGTCCGTTGAGCTGGGCGAGATCGGAGATCAGTTCCTCGGACATCCCATCGACAAAGTATTGCTGCTTGGGATTGCCGCTTTCGTTGGCCAGCGGCAGCACCGCGACGGATTTATCCGGCAGCTTGGCCAGCTCGGCGGCGAGGGTCTTGGCGTCAACCTTGTTTTCGGTGCTGGTGGCATCGCGGTGCAGCACGAAGGTGTTGGTGGCCAGCAGCACGATGGCCACGGCCATGATCCCGATGATCCAGAAATCCAGCTTGCGGCCGGTCGAGTGCGCGATGGAATCGCCGGGCGCGATCTCACTCTCGCGCTTCAGGCCGGTGGGAGTGAACTCGTAGATCCACGCAAACGCCAGCCAGAACGGAAAACCGATCACGCAGGCGACGAGGAACCAACGTGTGACCCAACCGGGCAGGCCGATCGCAGGGCTGAATTGCGAAAGACCTTGGCCGAACGCCCAAACGGACGCCGCATACAACGCAGCTGCTCGCAACACGTTGCGGCGCTTGAGTTCGGCAAGAAACTTTCCTGTTCGCACCCCGGAAACCCCCGTTCCAAACGCGCCACCCCGGCAGGTATGACGATCGGTACACGGCCCGCGCAGGCCCGGAGTTTAACCCCACGATGCCGTCAGGCATTCAAATGCGGCCGGGTCGACGCGCGGTGCGGAGTTGTGGATGGAGCGTGGGTGGCTGTCGGCGGCGTTGCTCTGGCAACAATAGTGCCGCCCGGTTCCGCAAAAACCCTTGTCTTCGCGTCGCGGTCGGCGCAATGTTGACGACGCCGGGCGCGCTGATCCCGGACGCGGGGGTGCCATGCCGGACTTGCAGGCCAAAAAACCACACCTGATGATCGCGCGCGCGGTCGACGCGAACGGCGAGCTGCCGCTGGAGCGCGTCGTCGCGCTGATGCAGAACCTGATGTCGCATTTCGACCTGGATTCGGTGTTGACCGAGATCGTCACCACCGCACAGACACTGTTTGGCGCGGAACTGGCGACGCTGTGGATGTACGAGTCCGACAGCAAGCAGTTGGTGTGTGTCGTTCCACAGTCGGATGCGCCGCTGACCAGCGAGTTGGGTGCGGGATTGGTGGGGGCCTGTGCGTTGGCCCGTGAGGTGATCAATGTCCCGGACGTCACGGCCGACGCTCGGTTCGTCGCGGCCGTGGACGGTGGCGCGCTGATCGATCTCGGATCGATGCTGAGCGCACCGATCATCGATTCGAACGACGTGTTGATTGGTGTCCTGCAGCTACTGGACGAAGATGGATTGCCATTCGATGCCCGGGCCGAGTCAATGGCAAAGCTGCTCGCCGCGCAGGCTGCAGTGGCGTTGCAGGCTGTAAAAATGCACCTGGAACGCATGGAATATCTGCGCCTCGAGCAGGAAATTGAATTGGCGCGCGCGATCCAGATCAGCACCCTGCCGGATGTCATGCCGCAGGTGCCCGGCTATGAGGCGCATGGCCATTTCCAGCCCGCCGAACAGGCGGGCGGCGACTTGTTCGACCTGGTCATGCTCGACGGCCGGCTGTTTATCCTGCTTGGGGATGCCACCGGCCACGGTTTCGGGCCGGCCCTGTCGGCAACCCAGATGCAGGCCATGCTGCGCGCGGCCTTTCGCTGTGGCGCCGATATGGATGAGGCTTATCGTCACGTCAACAACCAGCTTTGCGAGGATTTGCCCGACAATCGTTTCATCACCGCGTTCATGGGTTTTCTTGATCCCGCCAGCCACCGGGTGCGATTCCACTCCGGCGGGCAAGGCCCGATCCTGCATTGGCAGGCGGCGAGCAACACGCCGAGTTGGCACGCGCCGACCACTTTTCCATTTGGCGCTGTTCAGGTCGAAGTGGCGCCCAAGGTGGGAGAACTGGAACTGGCGCGCGGCGATCTGCTCGCGCTGATTTCCGACGGCATCTACGAATACGCCAATCTTGACGGCGAACTTTTCGGAAACGACCGGGTGGCGCGGGTGTTCGAGCAATACCACGATCTGCCGTTGCCCGAGTTGGCCGGGAAACTGCTGCATTCCGCTTCCGAATTCGCCGCCGGCGCGGCACAAGCCGATGACGTGACTCTGGTCCTGGTAAGAAGGCAATCGTGAACCCCGGCAATGGGCGCAGGCCATTGCCGCACATTCGACGAGAGCTTCCTGGCACGGCGCAGCAGCATGACCCGAATTCAATGGCGGGGGAGGTCGAACCACGATGGTTGAACAGTCAGGTTCCGACGTCAGCAGGGGGACAGAACAGGCACTTTGTGAACGCCGCGATTTTGCCCGAAGCTTCGATTCGCTCGAAGCGATCTACGCGTTCGTGGAGACAATTCTGCGTGATCGTGGCGTGGACGCCGCGACGACGTACGCAATCGTCATGACCATCGAGGAACTGTTCACCAACATGGTCAAGTACAACAGCGCAGGGCGGGGTCCCCTCGGCGTGCAGGTCGAATGCAGCAAACATGCGATCACCTGTCACCTCAGCGACCCGGATAGCGATCACTTCGATATCACGAAAGTCGCGGATGTCGATATCCACCAGGCCGTCGAGCAACGCCAGCCAGGCGGCCTTGGAATCCACCTGATACGCCGCGTAGTCGATTCGATCAGCTACGACTATACTGAACGGCGAAGCACAGTCAGCTTTGTCAAGCGGCTGTCCAATGGGTCGCAGGGGACGGACTGAGCGGGTGATGACCCGCGATCACCGGGGGGCGCAATGTTCGAAATTGGTTACGGTGAAGGCGGTGTTGTCGCGCTGACGGGGCGGCTCGATGCTGCCCAGTGCGGCAAGGCCCAGCTCTTCCTGGATGCCGCCGATGGACCGTCGGTATTGGACTTCGCTGGCCTCGAATACATTTCAAGCGCCGGCCTTGGTGTGCTGCTCGCGCTGCACAAGCGTCTGCTCGCCTCTGGTAGCGGGCTGCGCCTGATCAATGTCAACAGCCACATCCATGACATCTTCCGTTTCTCCGGCTTCGATCAGGTGTTCGTCGTCGAACGGGCTTCCGGCTGACGTTGCTGCCAACTTTTTGGGTACTGGCACGTATATACCAATGACCGACGAAACCGACGCCGAGTTGGTGATCCGCTGCAGTGGCGGTGATCGACATGCCTTCGACGCCATTCTGGGCCGTTATGAACGACAGCTTTTCGGTGCAGCGTTCCGGATTTTGCACGACCGCGAGGATGCCTTCGACGTGACGCAGACAGCTTTCATGAGGGCGTACGAGCATCTGGATCGCTATGACCCGGGCCAGTCTTTCCAAACCTGGCTGTATCGGATCGCGGTCAACGCAGCGGTCGATCTGGCCCGTTCGCGGCATCCCCAGGATGCGCTGTCGGACGAAATCACGGATCAGGGGATCGGCCCCGAAGTCGAAGCCATGCACGAGCAACGCGATGTTGTCATCCAGGCGGCCCTGATGGAACTGAAAACCGAATACCGGACGGTCATCGTACTCAAACACCTGCAAGGATTCAGCTACGAGGAAATTGCAGAGGTTCTCGAATGCCCGGTCAAGACCGTGAAATCACGACTGTTCACGGCACGCCAGGCCCTGCGCAGCATCCTGGCGTCCAGAGGACAGCTTTGACATGATCGCCGATCGCACGCTGGAATTGATCAACGCCGATATCGATGGCGAACTCGATGTGGCCGCGGCCGCCGAGCTCGACCGTGCATTGCTGTCGGATCCCGAAGCCCGTGCCCTGCACGACGACCTGATAAAGGTCGCAGCGGCATTGCGAGAGATGGCCCCGGTTGCCTCATCCGCGGACCTGCATCAGCGTCTGAGCACCGCGGTTTCCGAGGGCCTGACCATGCGCGAACCCGGGTCACGGCACTGGTTCGGCTGGCACGCGAGCGGTACCAGGCACTCTGCCAGGCGATCACACTCCAACTTTTCTCGATTTGACACGTATATCAGTCAAAGACCCAACGTTGCGGCTGGAACCAACGGCCGGACAATTCGAACCACATCCAGCTTCCACAAAACGAGGAATCAACAAATGAAGACCAGCAGATGGATTGCAGTGGGTGGCGGCTTGGCCGTCGCGATCGCAGCGGTCACGTACTTCGGGTTGAATTATCCGCCTGGTCACAACGAGGTGGCTGGAACAATCGCTCCGGCGCAGGTCTATCGCGGCCAAGGCATCAAGGCAGGCGATGTGCAACTCGGCAACCAGACCGTCCAGCAGCTGATGCAGACGGACTTTTTCAACAGTTTGGTCAAGGATCCCCAATTCCGGGCGACGGTGACCAGTCCGGAGTTCAAGGCGATGCTGGGCAGGCCCGAGTTCCAGGCGATGTTGAGCAGGCCCAAGTTCATGGCGATGCTGAGCAAGCCCGAGTTCCAGGCGATGATTCGGAATCCCGAGTTCCAGGCGATGCTGAGCAAGCCCGAGTTCCAGGCAATGCTGAGCAGGCCCGAGTTCAAGGCAATGCTGAGCAGGCCAGAGTTCCAGGCGATGTTGAGCAAGCCTGAGTTCAAGGCATTGATGAGCAAGCCTGAGTTCGCGGCGATGTTGAGCAAGCCCGAGTTCCAGGCGATGCTGAGCAAGCCGGAGTTCCGGGCGATGCTGAGCCATCCCGAGTTCGCGGCGATGCTGAGTCATCCCGAGTTCCAGGCGATGCTGAGCCATCCCGAGTTCGCGGCGATGCTGAGCCACCCCGAGTTCCAGGCGATGCTGAGCCATCCCGAGTTCCAGGCGATGCTGAGCCGGCCTGAGTTCCAGGCACTGATGAGCAAGCCTGCGTTCGAGGCGATGCTGAGCAAGCCGGAGTTCCGGGCGATGCTGAGCAAGCCCGAGTTCCAGGCAATGATGAACAAGCCCGAGTTCCAGGCAATGATGAACAGGTAGAACCTCTGGAAGGCGCCGGACAGTGACTCATCGCAGCGGTGCTTCCACCGACCAGAGCAGGGAACGCCGCTACACGTAAGCAAGATCGAGTTGGGCCGGGCACAAACCCGGCCCTTTTCGTTGGAGTATCTTTAGGCATCATTGGGGGGACGTTGAAATGCGTACGAGCCTTGTTCTGGCGGCGTTTGTGGTTGCCACCTCTTTCGCAACAGCGGCTCACGCCCAGTCGGAATCAACCAGCACCAAGCAAAACAGCGCCAACCAGGCCAGCACTGATCAGGCCGTGCTCCAGCAACTCCAGACCAAGGACTTGCGGATAATCTGGTTCCATCCCGCCGAAGACTATCTCGCGCCCTACGCCGCACGCTGTTTCGAGAACGCGCTCAAGTTTCACGAACACCTCTGGGGTTGGACCCCGGACGGCAAAGAGAACGTATTGCTCGATGATTTCGGCGACTACGGCGATGCCGCGACCACTTCCCTGCCGATCAACTTCATGACGGTGGATATCGCGCCGGTGCCGTACGAGATGGAAACCTTCGTTTCCAACGAGCGCATCTGCTGGTTCGCCAACCATGAGCTGACGCACGCCGCCAACCTCGACCAGTGGACCAAGGCCGACATGCGCTGGCGGCACCTGCTGGGCGGCAAGGTCAATGTCAATCCTGTGCATCCGGAAACGTTGCTGTACCGCTACCTCACGGCCCCGCGCACGGTGGTTCCGCGTTGGTACCTGGAAGGCGTCGCGGTGTTCATGGAAACCTGGATGAGCGGTGGTCGTGGTCGCGCCCAAGGCGCCTACGATGAAATGGTATTTCGCGCGATGGTGCGCGACCACGCGCATTTCTTCGATCCGGCCGGATTGGTCGCCGAGGGCACCTCTATCGACTTTCAGGTGGGAGTCAACAACTACCTGTATGGCACGCGCTTCATCTCCTACCTAGCACTGAAATACTCGCCGCAGAAAATCATCCAGTGGGCCGCGCGGCGCGAAGGCAGCGACCGCTACTACTCCCATCAGTTCAAGAAGGTGTTCGGGCTGCCGATGGGCGAGGCGTGGAATAACTGGATTGTCTGGGAACACCGTTTCCAGAAGGCGAATCTGGCGCGCATCGCCAAGTATCCGGTATCGAAATTCCAGCCATTGTCGCATCACGGCCTGGGTTCGACCTCGCGCGCCTATTACGATCCGCAACGCAAGGTGATCATCGCCGGCTTCCAATACCCCGGCGTTGCAGCTTTCATCGGCACGATGTCGGTCGAGACCGGCAAGATCACGAAGCTGGTCGACATCAAGGGTCCGATGCTCTACAAGGTCACGTCGCTCGCCTACGACCCGGCCACCAAGACCGCGTTCTACACCACCGACAACACCGCCTTTCGCAGTATCCTTTCGCTGAATACGGTAACCGGGCAAACGCACGTATTGCTGGACAAGGCGCGTATCGGCGATCTCGCCTTCGACCGCGCCGATCGTTCGCTCTGGGGTATCCGCCATCTCAATGGCATCGTCACGCTGGTACGCATACCGTACCCGTACACCACGTTTCATCAGGTCCATTCGTGGCCGTTCGGCGTCATCGCCTACGATCTGGACGTCTCGCCGGACGGCAAGCTGCTGAGTTACTCGCACGTGGACGTCGGCGGAAGCCAGCAGTTGCACGTGGTGCCGGTTGCGCAGATGCTCGCGGGGGATACGAAACCGGTCGCGAGTTTCAACTTTGGAAATGCGGTGCCGGACAGCTTCGTGTTTTCACCGGACGGACGTTCGCTGTACGGCAGCTCGTACTACACCGGGGTGTCCAACATCTATCGCTACGACCTGGCCAGCAAGCAGATCACGGCCCTGTCCAACGCCGAAACCGGGTTCTTCCGGCCGCTGCCGATGCCGGACGGACGCCTGCTCGTATTCGAGTACAGCGGGCAGGGTTTCGTGCCGGGATTCATCAACCCGAAACCGCGCGAGGATCTGGCGGCGATCAAGTTCCTCGGCGCCGAGATCGCGGAAAAGCATCCGATCGTCAAGTCCTGGGACGTTGGCTCACCCTCGCAAGTCGACCTCAAGAAGCTGATCACGAGCCAGGGCGACTACAAGCCGCTCCATGAAGTCAGGCAGCAGGACCTGTATCCGATGATCCAGGGTTACAAGGACAGCGTCTCGGTCGGCGTTCACGGCGATTGGGCCGACCCTCTGGGTCTGGAACGCGTCAGCGTCGACGCTGGCTACAGCGTGGCCTCCTCACTGCCAAATTACGAACTGCCACATTTCAGTGTGCGCTTCGACAACAAAGGTTACTACTTCGGCTACCAGCACAACGGCGCCGATTTCTATGACTTGTTCGGCCCCACCAAAACCAGTCTGCGCGGCAATGAATGGTTCGTGGGGATGAAACGCGATCTGATATACGATCAGCCGCGCACACTGAGCATGGACCTGTCGCTGGACTCCTATAACGGTCTGGACACGGTCCCCGGCGCCCAGAACATCAATACACTTTCATCCAGCCTGGTCATGGCGACCGCCCAATTCAAATACAGCGATACCTTCAATTCTCTCGGCGCCGTCGATTACGAAAAAGGCTTGCGCTGGGCCCTGAACCTGCAACTCGGCCACGCGCAAGGCAGGACCATTCCTGCGGTGTATGGCCACATCGACTTCGGGGTGCCGTTCCTGTTCGAGCATTCGTCGCTGTGGCTGCGCAACTACGCCGGCTGGGCTCGTGGCAATGCCGATGATCCGTACGCCAACTTCTACTTCGGTGCCTTTGGCAACAACTACATCGACCACACGGACGTGCAGCGTTATCGCGAGTATTACAGTTTTCCCGGGTTCAACATCGATCAGCTCTACGGTCGCACTTACGCACGTTCGATGCTGGAATGGGACCTGCCGCCAATACGTTTCAGCAACATCGGCACGCCGGCCAATTACCTGAGCTGGGCGCGCACGTCGCTGTTCGTCAGCGCCTTGTCGATCAACCCCGGCAACCGCACGCTTCAGCAGACTGCGCAGGACGTCGGCATCCAGATCGATTTCCGCTTCACCGTGTTGCACGACCAGCGGATGACGTTTTCGATCGGTTCCGCGGTCGGTTTCGGACCCCAGAACTCCGGCCACACCGAGTGGATGGCATCGCTGGGATTGTTCGAGTGAGATCGTTACAGGCGATACCGGCAAGAGTCGCGGCATGACGTTTGATCCCAAGTGGCTGCAGGCGTGTGTCGGGTTGCTGCCGGTATTGTGCTTTCTGGCCGCGCTGGTGTTGCTTGACAGCTACAAACTGGTGCGGCTGCGCATGGTTTTTACCGTGCTGGTGGCCGGCGGCGTCATCGCCGGCATCTGCTATGCAATCGCCGCTTTCATCATCAACGCGACGGGTCTCGGGTTCGAGGACTACTCGCGCTATGTTGCGCCGCTCATCGAAGAGTCGTTGAAGGCCGCGGTGGTCATTGCATTGATCCGCATGCGGCGTATCGGCTTTCTGGTGGACGCATCCGTACTTGGTTTTGCCGTCGGCACAGGCTTTGCCACGGTCGAGAACGTGTACTACCTCGGCCAACTGGCCGATGTCCATTCGGCCGCCTGGATCGTGCGGGGGTTCGGTACCGCCATCATGCACGGCGGCACGCAGGCGATTTTCGCGGCGCTGGCACTGACCAACGCCGACTCGCGCGGCAAACTCGATGCGCGAGCGGTGCTGCCGCCGCTGGTGCTGGTCATCCTCGTGCATGCGGCGTTCAACCAGTTCATGCTCTCGCCGATCATCGAGACGGTATTGGTGCTGGCCATCATTCCGCCGCTGCTGGTGTGGGTATACGTGCGCAGCGAGGGAACGCTGCGTGGTTGGCTCGGCAGCGGCTTCGACGCCGACCAAGAGCTGCTGAATCTGCTCGGCTCGGACACGTTTTCGCAGTCGCCCGCGGGCCAATACCTGTTCAAACTGCGTGAGCGATTCCCTGGCAAGGTGGTCGCAGACCTGCTCTGCTATCTGCAGCTCTATGCCGAACTGGCGCTGCGGGCAAAAGGGATATTGATGATGCGCGAAAACGGCATCGAGGCGACCATCGATGATGAAACCCGTTCCAAGCTCGAGGAAATGGCGTTCCTCGAACGCAGCGTCGGCCGCGCCGGCCTGCTGACGTTGCAACCCTTGATGCACACCAGCCGCCGCGACCTGTGGCAACTGCACCTGTTGGGGAAGTAGTCGCCGAGTCCTGAAACGGATTCCTGATCCGCCCCAGTCCTCAGTCATGGCATCTTCTGCTTTTGTCATTCCGTGGCAATCCGAAGGAGCGACTTCTTCCCTTCGTCATTCCGGGGCGTTCCACAGGAGCGACTTCCTCCCCTCGTCATTCCGGGGCGCTCCGCAGGAGCGAACCCGGAATCCAGCTTTTCATACTCCCATGCACGGAAGCTGGATTCCGGGTTCTGCGCTTCGCGCAGCGCCGGAATGACAAAGGTAGAGAGTCGCGGAGTGCGCCGTGAAGCTCCGGCGCAACGGCGGACGGTGTCGGGGTCCGTAGATCCGCGATGGTCAGAGTGTAAAGTAATCCCTGCTGTGGCCGGGATACAAAGTCGGACTGGGCCCCGGCCTGCCGGGGCGACGTTGATCGGAGGTTCCGGGTGGATAAGGAATCCGGGTTCCGTCCCAGAAGCGTCGGTGATGGCCACCAGGATGACGAGCAAGTTTCTGGACAGCGCGACAGTGCGGCTGAGGATTTGAAGCTGATCAGCAAAGCGGTCAGGCGGACTGTCATGCGAAAGCCCCGCGAGTGCGGGGCTTTCGGGGGCAGATTGGTGATGATCGCTATTTCAACTTGTTCCACAGGAAGTCGTACGCCAATGCGTGCATGGTCGCGTCTTGCGCGTTGTCCGCGCCGGCGCCGTGACCTCCTTCGGTGTTTTCGTAGAACCACACGTTCTTGTAGCCCATGGCTTCCATCTTCGCAGCCATTTTCCGCGCTTGCGCGGGACCGACGCGGTCGTCGCTGGTGGTCGTGTAGAACAGCACGTCGGGATAATGCATGTCCGGCTTGACGTTCTGGTAGGGCGAGAAGGTCTTGATGAAGGCCCATTGTTTCGGATCGTCGGGATTGCCGTATTCGGCCATCCACGAAGCTCCCGCCGAAAGGTGCGTGTAGCGCTTCATGTCGAGCAACGGCACTTCGCACGAGATCGCGCCGTAGAGCTGCGGATATTCGGTCAGCATGTTGCCCATCAGCAGGCCGCCGTTGCTGCCGCCCTCGGCGCCGAGGTGCTCCGGCGATGTCACGCCGCGCTTGATCAGGTCTTCGGCCACCGCGGCAAAGTCCTGGTAGGCCTTGGGCCGGTTGGCCTTCATCGCGGCCTTGTGCCAGGCGGGGCCGTACTCGCCGCCGCCGCGGATGTTGGCGACCACGTACACGCCGCCGCGCGCCAGCCACGCGCGTCCGATCGATCCGGAGTAGTACGGCACCAGCGAAACCTCGAAGCCGCCGTAGCCGTATTCCAGCGTGCGGTTGTTGCCGTCGAGTTGCATATCCTTGGGTGCGATTTCGAAGTAGGGCACGCGGGTGCCGTCTTTCGATTTCACGAAATGCTGGCTGACCGTGAACTTCGAGGCATCGAAGAATGCCGGTTCGTGCTTGATGACTTCGGCAGGCTGGCTGCCCAGTACGCCGCGTTCCAGCGACGGCGGGTCGAGGAAACCGGTGACGGTGAGCCAGTATTCATCGGAATGATCCGGGTCGGTCGCGACCACGCCGATGGTGCTGAACTTCGGCGCGCCCGGCATCGCCTCGCGTGTCCATGGGCCCTTGCCCGAAACCGGGGGCGTCAGCACGTCGAGGCGGCTCTTCACGTCGTCGAGCACATCGAGGATCACGTGATGCCGGGTCCATGAATACCCGGCGAGTGCGGTGTGCGCATCGGGCGTGAACAGCGCGACGAAATCGCGTTTGCCGGCCATGAAGTCATCGAAGTTCGTCGCGATCAACGCACCGGCTGGCCAGGTCTTGCCGCCGACGGTCCACGGCGATTTGGTCTGCACCATCAACCACTGGCGGTGCGCGCCGGCGTTCGCGTCGCTCGGCACATCCACTTTCACCAGCTTGCCGTCCTTGAGCAGGAATTCCTCGCTGTGGTAGAAATCCCTGGACACGGAGACGAAATCGCGCTCGAAGCCGGGCGTGCGATCGTGATAGGCGCTGACCGCCAGATCATCCGGCTTGCCCTCGTAGATCAGTTTCGCCTTCGACAGCGGCGTGCCGCGCGTCCATTCCTTGACGATCCGCGGATAGCTCGACTTGGTCATCGAGCCGGGGCCGAAATCGGTGCCGACGTAGAGATGGTTGGCATCGATCCAGCTCACTTCCGACTTCGCCACCGGAAGGAAAAAGCCACCCTTAACGAATGATTTGGAGGGCAGGTCGAACTCGCGCACTTCCACCGCATCGCCGCCGCCTGGGGACAACGAGACCAGGCAATGCGTGTAGTCGGGTTTCATGCACTGCGCGCCCTTGAACACCCACTTCTTGTTCTCGATCTTGTTGAGCGCGTCGATGTCGAGCACCGTCTCCCATTTCGGATCGGCCTTGCGGTACTCGGCGAGGGTCGTGCGCCGCCAGATGCCGCGCGGGTGCGCCTTGTCCTGCCAGAAGTTGTAGAGATACTTCCCCATCCGGTAGACGTAGGGAATCCGCGCCTCGGAATCGAGCACCTGCAGGATTTCGCCGCGCGTCTTCGTGAATTCGGGCGAATTCATGAACGCTTTTTTCGTGATGGCGTTTTGCGCGTGCACCCACTCCAGTGCGCGCGGACTGTGGCTGGGTTCCAGCCACAGGTATGGATCCGCGGACGCGGCGCTGTCGGCGGGCGTGGTGGAAGCGGGTGCCTGTGCGTGGACCATGGTGACGACGGAAGCTCCAAGTGCGATTGTGAACAGGAACGTGCGCGAGTTCATGGGTTTCCCCTGGTGACCAAGGCACAGAGTATCGCTTGTAGCTTGACGCGATGAAAGGCGGCCTATCTGTGGCGAAAGTCTGGGCAACATGAAACTTGACGATGTCCAGGCTTCAGTTGCACTGCCGTGTTGCCAAATATTTCGTTCGTCATTCCGGGGCCATCGCCGGCTCTCGGGCGATGGAACCCGGAATCCAGCTTGTCGTTCCGATAACGAGAATTAAAACTGGATGCCGGGTTCCGCCCGCAGACGGCGCGGGCGGCCCCGGAATGACAAAAAGGTGGAAGCTGTGCCGCCGGACATTAGGGCTGGTCAGGCAAGAAAAACCCCGCCGAAGCGGGGTTTTTTCATCGTTCGCCAGCAACAGCGTTCAGTGTACCGCCAGCAACGGAATGATCAGCAGCGCCACGATGTTGATGATCTTGATCAGCGGGTTGACAGCCGGACCTGCGGTGTCCTTGTAGGGATCGCCCACCGTGTCGCCGGTGACCGCGGCCTTGTGCGCCTCGGATCCCTTGCCACCGAAGTTGCCGTCCTCGATGTACTTCTTGGCGTTGTCCCACGCACCGCCGCCGGTGGTCATCGAAATCGCCACGAACAGGCCCGTGATGATGGTGCCGATCAGCACACCGCCCAGTGCCTCGGGGCCGAGGATGAAGCCCACCAGGATCGGCACGACCACGGGCAGCAGCGAAGGAATGATCATCTCCTTGATCGCGGCTTTGGTCAGCAGGTCCACGGCACGCGAGTAGTCCGGCTTGCCAGTACCTTCCATGATGCCCTTGATCTCGCGGAACTGGCGACGGACTTCCTCCACAACGGAACCCGCCGCGCGGCCGACCGCTTCCATAGCCATGGCGCCGAACAGGAAAGGCACCAGCCCGCCGATCAGCAAACCGATGATGACCATGTGGTTGGACAGCGAGAAGTCGAAGGTGAAACCCGGATGCAGCACCGACAGGTTGTGGGTGTAGTCCGCGAACAGCACCAGCGCGGCCAGACCGGCCGAGCCGATCGCGTAGCCCTTGGTGACGGCCTTGGTGGTATTTCCGACCGCGTCCAGCGGATCGGTGACGCCACGCACGTCCTCTGGAAGACCGGCCATCTCGGCGATGCCGCCAGCGTTGTCGGTGATCGGGCCGTAAGCGTCCAGAGCCACGATGATGCCGGTCATCGACAGCATCGCGGTCGCGGCGATCGCGATGCCGTACAGGCCGGCCATTCGGTAGGAGGCATAAATCGTCGCGCAGATCGCCAGCACCGGCAGGGCGGTGGCCTTCATCGATACGCCGAGGCCCGCGATGATGTTGGTCGCATCGCCGGTGGTCGAGGCGTGTGCGACATGCCTGACCGGTTTGTACTCGGTCGCCGTGTAGTACTCGGTGATCACCACGATCAATGCGGTAAGCACCAGTCCGCTCAGCGCCGCGCCGAACAGGTTTGCACTACTGATGATCGTGGCGCCCCCATCGATCGAGAACCCCTGCGGAAACATGTTGGCGGTGATGAACCAGAATGCGATCGCCGCCAGCACCGCCGACGCGAGCACACCCTTGTAGAGCGCGTTCATGATCTTGCCGCCGGCGCGGGCGCGCACGAAGTAGGTGCCGATCACCGAGGCGATGATCGACGCGCCGCCAAGCACCAACGGATACAGCGCCGCGGTAAGATTGCCCGAAGCGAGTACGTCACCCATCAGCATCGTTGCGACCAGCGTGACCACGTAGGTTTCGAAAAGGTCGGCAGCCATGCCGGCGCAGTCGCCGACGTTGTCGCCCACATTGTCGGCGATCACCCCGGGGTTGCGGGGGTCGTCTTCCGGGATACCGGCTTCGACCTTGCCCACCAAATCCGCGCCGACGTCGGCGCCCTTGGTGAAGATGCCGCCTCCGAGGCGCGCGAAGATCGAGATCAGCGAGGATCCGAAGGCCAGGCCCACCAGCGCGTGCAGGGCATGCTCCAGCGGAAAGTGAAAGCCCATCGTCAAGATCACGTAGTAGCCGGTGACGCCGAGCAGGGCCAGCCCTACGACCAGCATGCCGGTAATCGCGCCGCCACGGAAGGCCACGCCCAATGCCTTGCTGATGCCACCACGCGCGGCTTCGGCCGTGCGCACGTTGCTGCGTACCGAGACGTTCATGCCGATGTAGCCGGCGGCGCCGGACAGGAACGAGCCGATCGCGAAACCGATGGCGGCGGCCCAACTAAGCGCAAAGCCGATGATGAGGAACAACACGATGCCCGCGACCGCGATGGTGGTGTACTGGCGGTTCAGATAGGCCTTGGCGCCTTGCTGGATCGCGAGCGCGATCTCGCGCATGCGATCGTTGCCAGCCGACTGCTTCATGATCCAGCTGGTGGAAACGACGCCATAGAGAATCGCGATGACCGCGCAAACCAGCGCGAACCACATCCCATACTGCTGCAACATCGGAAACCCCTTTCACAGGAACCCGCAATGGGCAATCCGACCAGTATAACGGTAGCCCGAAGCCAGTCCGCATCTCACGGGGATCGCGGCCGGTCTTTGCCTGAATGCCATGGGCGCGCGGGGTATTCCGCGGCGCCCGCCCATCGTACCCGTTCAGGCGCGACGGACGGGGAGTATGCTGCGCGGGCGGCCGGAAGACCTTTCGGCGCCCACAGCGTGCAGAGGGTTGTGACAGGACGCTTGGCATGCGGCGTTGCGATCGTTCGCGTGTGTGCTCGATCCGGCAGCGGCAAGGCAACCTTTCGCTGCAGAACGAGGTTGGTCAGACTGCCAATGGTTCGTTCCTCCGCCGTCACCAGATCAGCGCCAACTGGAACGGCAGCATCATCGAGGGCAGGATCAGCCGCGAGGGTAACCGTATCGATTGGAACAACGGCACACACTGGGTGCGCGACGTCCTGTATTCGCGGTGAAATCGCGCACGGTCGGCGCGGCGGTCTGCTTGCTGTCAGGGTTTCGCGGACGTACGCTAGTGCGATGAGTACATCAAAGTGGTCGGCGCGCCGCGCCGCGTTCCGCAAGCTGCACGAGAGCGGCTGTTTCCTGGTTCCGAATCCGTGGGACATAGGATCCGCGCACGCGCTGGCGGCGCTCGGCTTCAAGGCGCTGGCGACGACCAGTTCCGGTTTCGCGTGGTCGCGCGCCAGACCCGACCACGCTCCCGACGTGGACATGGTGCTGGCGTATTGCCGCGAAATCGTCGAAGCCACGGACTTGCCGGTCAACGCCGATTTCGAGGATGGCCACGCGCCGGATATCGACGGTCTCAAGAAAAATGTGCGGCGCTGCGTTGAAACCGGCGTAGCCGGTCTGTCGATCGAGGATTCGACGGGCGACGCCGGGAAACCGCTTTACGATTTCGACGAGGCAGTCGCGCGGATGCGCGCCGCGCGCGAAGCCATCAACGTGTCCGGTGAAGACGTGATGTTGATCGGCCGTGCCGAATGTTTCTTGGTCGGACATCCTGACCCGCTCGCAGAATCGCTGAAACGGCTCAAGGCCTATGCCGAGGCCGGCGCCGATTGCCTGTACGCGCCGGGCGCCGGCGAGCCAGAACAGATCGCGGCGATCGTGAAAGCCGTTGCGCCCAAGCCGGTCAACGTGCTGGTCGGCCGTCCCGCGCCGTACACACTCGCCGATCTTGCCAAACTCGGAGTGCGCCGAGTCAGTGTCGGCGGCGCCCTGGCCGGCGCAGCATGGGGTGGCTTCCTGCGTGCCGCGCGCGGACTCAACGAAGGTCGTTTCGATGGTTTCGCCGACAACGCCAGTCACGGCGAGCTCGATGCGTTGTCCCGCGGAACCCTATGACGAAGAGATTGCGCTCGCGTAGCGGCGCTGCATTTCCTCCGGCGTCACGTCCTCGATGCTGTGGCCGATGTTCCAACGGTAGCCGAAGGGGTCGATGACTACGCCGCTGCGTTCGCCATAGAACGCGTCCGCGGGTTCGCGTTCCAGCGTGGCGCCCGCGGCGACCGCCTGGCTTACTACTGCGTCGGCATCGTCCACGTGCAAGTGCAGGCTGAAGCTGCGGCTGTCTCCGGTTTCGGGGGCGCGCAGGCCGTACTCGGGGAATTCCTCGCTCAGCATCAGGGTAATGCCGTCGAAGTCGAGTTCGGCATGGCCGACGCGGCCGCCCGGTTCGGTGAGGCGGAATTTTTCCTTTGCACCGAAGGCGTCTCGATAAAACGCGATCGCGCGGTCGGCATTGGAGACGCAAAGATACGCGAACAGCTCGTGGACGCTCATGGCGCGCGCTCCTGAAGAACGACGCGTCGCAGTATGCGCCGTGGCGATGGCGGCGTCTTGAAGAAAGTTGACTTTATTCCATTGGCAGGTGGTGGGGGTGTTTACCTTGTGCCTGCCGCCAAGCACAAGGGGACAATCCGGTGAATTCCCGGAAGTCGCGATTCAGGTGTGCCTGATCGCAATAGCCGTGGTCGAGCGCCAGCGTGCTCCATTCGGTTGCGCCGTCGGCCGCGTCGGCCAGTACCCTGCTGAAACGGCGGATTCGTGCGTAGCGCTTCGGCGCGAGACCTGTCGCGCCACGAAACACGGCGACGAAATGGCGATGGCTGCACCGCGCATCGGCCAATGCGGCTTCGACGTCGGCGCAGGCATCGAGGCATGCCAATGCGCCCGCGACTTCCGGGTGCAGGCCACAGGTCGGCCGCAATTGTGACCGAAGAGCTTGCTCCAGCAGATCCCGCTGTTCATCCGATTCGGTGGCGGTAGAGAGTCGCGTCTCCAAGTCATGGGCTGCAGTGACCCAGAACACGTGCAACGGAGTGTGGCGTTGCGATAGTTCGGCGGCCGAGATTCCGAACAGTGCCCAGCTGGCGCCCGGCTTCAGTTGCGCGCCCACGATGCGACCTGGAGTTGCCCGCTTGACGTAGAAACCGGCATGTGCGCCCGCAACGACTGCCGCGGCCACGTCACGGCCGCTTCTGTCGTTCGTATCGGTATATATCCGCAGTGCGGGGCCGCGAATGCGGATGGCCAGATGCATGTTGCCGCTCGCGATGGCATGTTCGCGCCGCGATTGCGCGCTTGCGACGATCCAGACGCTTTCGATCCATGGCCGCAGTGAAGGCAGTCGTGGCGGGCGTTGCATGGCCCTATCCGTTCCAGTCCGACAGTTTTTTGGAAACAGCGGGATTTTTCAATTCGACGTATTCCGGCAAGCCGTCCTTGCCGAAAGGTGGCAGCGCTTCGCCGCAAATCAGCGGCGACAGATAGCGACGCGCGACGGCGGTGATGTGGAAGCCGTCTTTGGCGATGAAAGAGCGCGGCAGTTTTTTCTCGCGATTGGCGATTCGGTCCAGCTTCACCGTCGCGATCTTCCAGCGATAGGGGGAATCGGACGTACGTTCGATCACGGGCATCACCGCGTTCTCCCCCGCAAGCGCCAGTTCCACCGCGGCGTTGCCGACCGCGATGGCCTGCTCCAGGTCGGTTTTCGACGCGATGTGGCGGGCCGATCGTTGCAGATAGTCCGGCAGCGCCCAGTGGGTCTTCAATTCCAGTTTCGCGCGTATCAGTCCGGCCAGCGCGGGTGCGACACCCCCCAACTGGGTGTGGCCGAAAGCATCGGTGCCGGCGTGAGCATCGGCCACGAACTTGCCGTCTGCGTAGCGGATGCCCTCGCTGGCGGCGACCACGCAGCAACCGACGCGCTTTACCGTTGCGCGCACGCGTTGCAGAAACGCTTCCGGTTCGAACACCAGTTCGGGGAACAGGATGATGTGCGGCGCGTCGTCGCGGCCGTCGCCCGCGAGGCCGGCCGACGCCGCAATCCAGCCAGCATGACGGCCCATGACCTCCATCACGAACACCTTGGTCGAGGTATCCATCATCGACATTACGTCCAGCGCGCATTCGCGCAAGGACACCGCAGTGTACTTGGCGACCGAACCGAAACCCGGACAGCAGTCGGTGACCGCGAGGTCATTGTCCACCGTCTTGGGTACGCCGATGCAGCGGATGTCGTAACCCGTCGTCTTGCCGAGCCTGGACAATTTCAATGCGGTGTCGGCCGAATCGTTGCCGCCGTTGTAGAGAAACCAGCGGATGTCGTGGGCGCGGAACACTTCGATCAGGCGTTCGTATTTGGCGCGGTCGTCCGCCAGCGATTTCAGCTTGACCCGGCACGAACCGAACGCGCCGCCCGGCGTGTGCTTCAGCGCGGAGATCGCGGCGGGCGATTCCTGCGTGGTGTCGATCAGGTCCTCGCGGAGCGCGCCGAGGATCCCGTTGCGCGCGGCGTACGCGGTAATTTTGTGTCGCCGACAGGCCTCGATCGCCGCCGCGGCGCTGGCGTTGATCACGGCGGTGACCCCGCCCGACTGCGCGTACAATAGGTTGCCTGTTGCTTTCGGGGTCGCTTTCATGCGGTGTTCCGCGCGGGGCGTGGCGTTGACGGGGTGGCTGAGCAACCGCTAGCGTACTGCTCAAACCTGAATTTGTTAACGAAGGCGCCGCTTTCCCTGCGGGCCGAAGAGGAATCGCATGCGCATCGTATTGCTCGGCGCGCCCGGATCGGGCAAGGGTACCCAAGCCAAGCGGCTGAAGGTGGAACTCGACATCGCCCACATCTCGACCGGCGACCTGCTGCGCGGGGCGGTCAAGGCTGGTACGCCGCTGGGCCTCAAGGCCAAAGCAGTGATGGAAGCGGGGCAACTGGTGTCGGACGATATCGTGCTGGGTTTGCTGGAAGAGCGTCTCGCGCAGTCCGACACGAAGCAGGGATTCATTCTCGACGGCTATCCGCGCAACCTCGCGCAAGCCGGCGCGCTGGATGAATTGCTCGCACGCCTGGGTCAGCCGCTCGACGCGGTGGTGAAGTTGAACGTGCCCGATGACGACATCATCAAGCGCTGCGAAATCCGCTTCGAGCAAGAGCACCGTGCCGACGACAATCCCGAGACCGTGCGCAAGCGCCTGGCGGTGTATTCCGCGCAAACCGCCCCCGTGGCGGATTTCTATTCGCAGCGCGGCCTGCTGACCGAGATCGATGGCGTCGGTGCCATTATTGCGATTGGCGACAGGGTCCTCGTCGCGCTTCGCGTACGCGCCGGTGCGGTCGCCCGCACGTAATCTTGCACGCGTATCTCGCCAGCTTCCGAGATTTATGCCTGTTTCGGCGCGGCCCGGAGGACATTCCCTATTCGCCGTCGTTGCTGATCGCGCTGCTGGTTGCGTGCGGCGTATTGCAGGTGGGATTCAATCGCCGCGATGGCGCCAGCCCGGCTTTGGTTATCGGGTCGCTCATCGGCGGCCTGGCGATCGTCGGGATCGTGTTTTTACTGCTGCGTGGGCGCGACAAGTCCGAGCGATTCGTTCAGACCACGACGGTTCTGGCGGCCGTGTATCTGCTGTTCGACATCGTTACCAACCTTCTGACGCTGCTGCTTCCGATGAAGGAACTGCGGGAACATCTGCTGTCGCAGCCCACCCATTTGCCATCGCTGACCGGTAGCCAGACGCTCGTGATGTTGGCGATTGCGGCGCTGGGAATCTGGCAGTTGTGCGTTTGGGTCGGTACCCTGCGCCGCGCGCTGGAGATCCCCCTCGCGGGCAGCGTGCTGGTGTTCCTGATGCTGGTGTTCTTCAATTTGATCGTCACGGCCGTGGTCGCCAGCTTGATCGGTGTGGCCTGAGCGTCCGGCAGAGCGACATGCGCATCCACATCCTCGGCATCTGCGGCACTTTCATGGGCGGGATCGCCGCGTTGGCGCGCGAACTCGGCATCGAGGTCGAAGGTTCCGACGCCAATGTGTACCCGCCGATGAGCGACCAGTTGCGGGGGCTCGGCATCACTTTGCAGGAAGGCTGGTCGGCTGAACATCTGCAGCCGGCACCGGATCTGGTGCTGGTCGGCAACGCGTTGTCGCGCGGCAATCCGGCAGTCGAGCACATGCTGGATGCGCAGCTCCCGTATGTGTCCGGACCACAGTGGCTCGGTGAACGGATGCTGCGCGAACGCGAGGTGCTCGCTGTCGCCGGTACGCATGGCAAGACCACCACCACCAGCTTGCTGGCGCATTTGCTGGACGCCGCGGGTTTGGCGCCGGGTTTTCTTATCGGTGGGGTGCCGGAAAACTTCGGGGTTTCGGCGCGGCTGGGAAATCAGGGGAAAGGGGGGGAAGGGGGTCAGAGTCATTTTTCTGCGGTGTCCGATTTCCGCGATGCATCCAGGAAAAATGACTCTAATCCCCTTTCCGCGCCGACGCCTTTTGTCATTGAAGCGGACGAATACGACACCGCGTTCTTCGACAAGCGCTCCAAGTTCGTACACTATCGCCCACGCATCGCGATCCTCAACAATCTCGAATACGATCACGCCGATATCTTTCCCGATGTCGCCGCGATCCAGCGCCAGTTCCACCATCTGGTGCGTACGGTGCCCGGCAACGGCCGTCTGATCGTCAATGCCGAGGATGCGCGCTTGGCCGAAGTACTGGCGATGGGCTGCTGGACGCCGGTCGAGACCTTCGGGATCGATACGGGTGACTGGCGTGCCCGAATGATCGAGCCCGACGGTTCCGTCTTCGATATCACCCGCATGGGCGATGCGATCGGCGAGATACGCTGGAATCTCAACGGTCGCCACAACGTGATGAACGCGCTGGCCGCGCTGGCGGCGGCCCACGCAGCGGGCGTCGATCCGAAGGCCCTGTTGCCTGCATTTGCGAGTTTCGAAAGCGTCAAGCGACGGATGGAATCGCTGGGCGAGGCGGATGGCGTGCATGTCTACGACGATTTCGCGCACCATCCGACCGCGATTGCCACCACACTGGCTGGTCTGCGGACGAGGGTCGGCAACGCGCGCATCCTTGTCGCACTGGAACCGCGCTCCAACTCGATGCGTGCCGGTGCGCACGCGGCGGCGCTGGCGCCCTCGCTCGCGGATGCCGATTGTGTGTGGCTCCTGCAACGCCCTGAACTGCCTTGGGACGCGCACCGCGTCACCGACGCGCTCGCTGGTCGTGGGAACGCCGCGCCTTCCGTGACCGATCTGGTCAAGCGGCTGGTCGCGCAAGTGCGCTCCGGCGACCATGTTGTATTCATGTCCAACGGGGGTTTCGAGAACGCGCCGCGCCGTTTTCTCGATGCGCTGCGTGCCGGCTAGACTCGAAGCGTGAAACGCCACGAGATTCCCTTGTTTCCACTCAACGCCGTGCTGTTCCCGGGCAGCACGCTGGGCCTGCGTATCTTCGAACTGCGTTATGTGGACATGGTGCGCGAATGTGCGCGCAACGACGGCGTGTTCGGGGTGTGCCTGATCATGGATGGGCAGGAGGCCGGCGAGCCAGCGTTGCCCGCAGCCGTCGGCACCCTTGCGCGGATCATAGACTTCGATACGCTGCCGGATGGCCTGCTTGGCATCAGCGTCACCGGCGAGGTGCGCTTTCGGGTGCAGAAAACACGAATCCGCAGCAACGGGCTGGTGATCGGCGAGGTGCGCCGGTGGCCCGACGAACCGGATGTGCAGGTGCCTGTCGAGTTCTCGCTGCTGTCGACGATGCTCGAACGTCTGGCCGAACAGGCTGGGTTGTCGTGGCGAAACGGTCCGCGCGAGCGCTACGACGATGCAAGCTGGGTCGGATTCCGCCTCGCCGAGCTATTACCGCTCGGTGATACCGAACGCCAGCACCTGCTCGAAATCACCGACCCGCTGGAACGACTGGTTGAACTCAGGAACGCGGTGCCCCGCTTCCAGAAGCCTTGATCCGGGCAAACCTGGCTCGCCTCAAGCAAGCCGTCGTCAAGCGAGGGCCTGCTTCAGATCAGCGATCAGGTCATCGGCGTCTTCCAGTCCCACCGACAGGCGCGCCAGTGCGGGCGGCGATTGGGTATGTTCGCCCTCGGCCGACGCGCGGTGCTCGATCAGCGATTCACAACCGCCCAATGAGGTTGCGTTGGTGAAGATCGTCGTCTTGCCTGCGAGCGCCACCGCCGCGTCGTAGCCGCCGCGCAGCTCGATGCTCAGCATGGCGCCGAAGTCGCGCATCTGGCGCGTCGCGACCGAATGACCGGGATGCCCGGGCAGGCCGGGGTAGTTGACCTTTTCAATGGCCGAATGACCTGCCAGGAACACCGCAACCTTGTGCGCATTCGCGCAGTGCAACGCCATCCGCGCCGGCAGCGAACGGCAGCCGCGCAGCGTCAGCCATGCGCTGAAGGGGGCGAGGATCGCGCCGGTCAGCAATCGGCGCTGAGCGATCCGGTCGGCGAAATCGCTCGCCCGCGCGAATACCAGCGCGCCGCCAAGCACGTCGCTGTGGCCGCCGAAATATTTGGTGGTCGAGTGCATCACGACATCCGCGCCGAGTAGCACCGGGCGTTGCAGTGCCGGTGTCGCAAAGGTGTTGTCACAGGCGAAACGGGCACCATGCGCATGCGCAATCTTCGCGAGTTCTGCGAGGTCGCTGACGCGCATACGGGGATTGGAGGGCGACTCTGCCCACAGCAGCGCGGTACCGTCCGAGCAGGCGGCGCGTACCGCGTCCAGATCAGTCGTGTCGACGGTCACGACCTCGATCCCGCGCTCGGGCAACACCTCCATCACATAACCGCGCGTGCCCACGTAACAGTCTTCCGGCACTACGACGCGCTGGCCACGTTGCAGGGTATCCAGCATCGCCGCGATCGCGGCCATGCCGGACGCGAATGCCAGTGCGCGTTCACCGCCCTCCAGCGCGGCGAGCGCGGTTTCGAGGCGATGCTGGGTCGGATTGTCCTTGCGCTGGTAACTGTATGTTTCCCCGCTGTCCGTATGCCGGTGCACGAATGTGGTTGAAAGATGGATTGCTGCCGCGACCGCCCCCGTTACGGGGTCGGGCTCGGCGCCCGCGTGCACCGCCAGCGTATCGAATTTGTGGGTCATTCTGTTGTCTCCGAACTTGCGCGTGCCGGGTCGATGCGACCACGATAGCCAGTACGTTCACGGCATGCACGCGAGGAGGAAATATGAAATACCTGCACAGCATGGTGCGCGTGTGCGACCTGGATGCGTCGCTGCGGTTCTATTGTGAAGGACTTGGTCTGTGCGAGGTTCGGCGCAGGGAGGTTCCCAAAGGCAAGTTCACCCTGGTGTTCCTGTCCGCGCCGGACAGCCCCGAAGCGGAAATCGAGCTCACGTACAACTGGGCTTCGGAAGAGGACTATGGTTCGGCACGCAACTTCGGGCATCTGGCCTTTCGCGTCGATGACCTCTACGCAACTTGCGCGCACCTGCAACAGCTGGGCGTGACGATCAACCGGCCGCCGCGCGATGGGCACATGGCCTTCGTGCGATCCCCCGACCTGATTTCCATCGAGTTGCTGCAGAAGGGCGATGCACTGCCGCCGACGGAACCGTGGGCGTCGATGCCCAACACAGGCACCTGGTGAATCAAGTGGAATCGCGCAGATCTTCGAAAGCGTTGCTTGCGGCATCCAGCGTCGCGGCGATGTCCGCATCGGTGTGCGCCAAGGACATGAAGCCCGCTTCGAACGGGCTCGGTGCGAAGTACACGCCGCGCTGAAGCATTGCATGGAAGAAGTGCCGGAACGCGGCCCTGTCGCACGCTGTGGCCTGGGCGAAGGTTTCGACCGGACCTGCGCTGAAGAACAGCCCGAACATCCCGCCGACGTGATGGCTGGTGAATGCGACGCCGGCTTCCCTGGCGCGCATGTCGAGTCCTTCTGTGAGCGCGCGGGTCCTGCGTTCGAGTTCGGCATGGAAACCCGGCGCGCGTACCAGCTCAAGCATGGCAACGCCCGCCGCCATCGCGACCGGATTGCCGCTCAGCGTGCCGGCCTGATAGATCGGGCCCGCCGGCGAGATCTGCTCCATCAGGTCGCGACGACCCCCGTAGGCGCCGACCGGCATGCCGCCGCCGATCACTTTGCCGAGCGTGGTGAGGTCGGGGGTGATGCCGTAGAGGGCCTGTGCGCCGCCCGCGGCAACCCGGAAGCCCGTCATCACCTCGTCGAAGATCAGCAGCGCACCGTCGCGAGTGCACAGCTCGCGCAGTGCTTCGAGAAAGCCTGCACGCGGCGGGATGCAATTCATGTTGCCGGCGACCGGTTCCACGATCACGCAGGCGATGTTTTCCCCCATTTCGTCGAACAGCGCCCGCGCGGCGTCGGCATCGTTGTAGGGCAGCGTGATGGTGAGGTCGGCCAGCGCCTTCGGCACACCGGGAGAATCGGGCACGCCCAGTGTCAGCGCACCGGAACCCGCCTTGACCAGGAAGGAATCTCCGTGGCCGTGGTAACAACCCTCGAATTTCACGAAGCGATCGCGGCCGGTCGCGCCGCGCGCGAGCCGCAGCGCGGACATCGTGGCCTCGGTACCGGAGTTGACGAAACGCAGCATTTCCAGCGACGGCATCAGCGACTGGATGGTCTCGGCCAGTTCGGCTTCCGCTGCGCAAGGCGTGCCGAATGAGAGCCCGTCCCGGGCGGCGCGTTCCACCGCCTGGCGCACATGCGGGTGGTTATGGCCGGCGATCATCGGCCCCCACGAACCGACATAGTCCGTGTATCGCTTCCCTTCCACATCCCACAGGTATGCGCCATCGGCGCGTGCGGCGAAGAATGGCTCGTCACCGACCGATTTGAATGCGCGCACTGGCGAATCGACGCCACCCGGCAGCACCCGTTGTGCACGCTCGAACAGATTGTGGTTGCTGGTCATGCCGGATCCTCGTCCGGGGGTTCGAACAATGCGCTGAAACGCCGGGCCCGCGCCTGTATGTCACGGGCGCCGAAGACAGCGGAAATCACGGCCAGAAAATCCGCACCGGCATCGATCAACGATCCGCCATTTTCGAGGGTTAGCCCGCCGATCGCCACCCGTGGCAATCCGAACTGCGCCGCTTCTCGCAACAGCTCGGTTGTTGCGTGACGCGTACCCGTTTTGGTTGCGGTCGGGAAGAACGCACCGAATGCGAGGTAGCCAGCGCCTGCCGTCGCAGCGTCGCGGGCGCGTTCGGGCGAGTCGTAGCAGGACACACCGATGATCGCGGCGACGCCCAATGCGGCACGCGCGTCGGCGATGGTTGGATCATCTTCGCCCAGATGGACTCCGGACGCACCGCTCGCGCGCGCGAGTTCCAGATCGTCATTGACGATCAGCGGTACGCCATATTGCGCGCACAGGTTGGCGAGTACACGCGCCTCGCGCAGCCGGCGGGCGTCGTCGCGGGTCTTGTCGCGGTATTGCAGCATCGCCGTGCCGCCCTCCAGAGCCGCTCGCGCGGCGACAAGCAGGTCGTCGCGCGGGCCGTTCGTTATGGCGTACAGGCCGCGACGCGGCGGTCGTGTCGGGTTGGAGGTTGGAATGGGCATTGGTCCGCGATTGACGCAGGTCAACCGGTTGCTTTCATGTGGACGCGCAACTTGCGACAATAAGGCGTGTTGGTCATTGCGTCATCCTTCCATGAATGCTCCCGCCGAAGCCGCCGTCACCTACCGCAAGTTCATGTGCGTGGTATGCGGCTTCATCTACGAAGAGGAAGCCGGCCTGCCGGAAGAAGGCATCGAGCCCGGCACGCGCTGGGAAGATATCCCTGATACCTGGACGTGTCCCGATTGCGGTGTCACGAAAGACGACTTCGAAATGATCGAAGTGGACTGAAATCTGTTGCATATGCCCAGACGTGTGTTCTCACGGCGTTCGCCGTACTCGCGGGCCGCCGCGTACGTCCCTGCTGTTCCTGCTTTCGGTCTCCAGCGCTCGTGTTCACGACGCTTTCACATCGCGCTAGACGCGCCCTCATTCGCCACATCATTGCCCGATTTGGGTCATCGCGTGTTCACGCTGATGTGCTTGGATGGAAGTGTCAGCAGGGCAAGGAGATGAGGGTGCGCGAATTCATTCCGTTCGACGATCGCTGGTTCGACGCGGAACCGCCGGGCCAGCTTGTGCCGCTTCCCATGAACTTCACATGCGTGCGCAGTGACGACGGCGTATTTCACTGGGTGCCCGAAGGCAAGTCGGAAAAAACGATCAGGTCGCCCTTGCGTACCTCGAACTTCGCCGCTATGCCGGCGTTGAGTTCGAGCACGTAGCGCGCCGGCTTGACGCTCGGGTAGATCGGGCAGGGATCCGCCTTGCAAGGTGGTACGTCTTTCAGAATCGTCACCAATCGGTGCGTGTCGTCGAAGAACAGCATGTCGAGCGGGATCAGGGTGTCCTTCATCCAGAATGTCCGCGGCTCGGAATCCTGGAAAACAAACAGCATGCCGTGATCGACCGGCATCTCGGTGCGGCCCATCAGACCGTGCGCTTGTTCAGCAGGCGTATTGGCGAGTTCCACAGTGAACCGGTGGCCGTGCAGTACAACGCTCGGCGCCGTGGGCGATGCTGTGGGCGTGGCGGCACAGGCGGCGCACGCCAATGCGACTGAAAAAACGGGCAACAACATCCAACTCGTGACGCGCATTGCGGGTCGGCCTTCAACGTGGAGAGCCGCAGTGTAGCGCCATTTGAGCTCAGCCACTTCCCAACCAGGAGCGATCACGGTACTCTTGTCGGCCCGCGTGGCACAGGACGCTTTGCGAGGTGTTCCGGGCAGTAGAAGCTTCCCCTCAAAGTTGTTGACAGCCCCGAAACGCCAGCTACAATGGGCGGCTCGCACGACGAAACGTCGCGCGTCGCGGAACCGCAAGGTGACGCACCGCAAAGTTCATTGACAGTGTGCACAGGTGACTTGTGTGGGCGGCTTGCAGGTGGATGAAAGTTCATCGATGCAAGACGTCCAAACCTTTGAACCTTAGTGATTCAGCGATGAATTGCAGTTCAGGTTTCGGACTCTGAAAGAACAGATGGCCTCACGGCTGTCGAAACCTTAAGTGAAGAGTTTGATCCTGGCTCAGATTGAACGCTGGCGGCATGCCTAACACATGCAAGTCGAACGGCAGCATGAGGTGTAGCAATACACCTCGATGGCGAGTGGCGGACGGGTGAGGAATGCATCGGAATCTGCCCAGTCGTGGGGGATAACCCGGGGAAACCCGGACTAATACCGCATACGACCTTCGGGTGAAAGCAGGGGCTCGTAAGACCTTGCGCGATTGGTTGAGCCGATGCCGGATTAGCTTGTTGGCGGGGTAACGGCCCACCAAGGCAACGATCCGTAGCTGGTCTGAGAGGATGATCAGCCACATTGGGACTGAGACACGGCCCAGACTCCTACGGGAGGCAGCAGTGGGGAATATTGGACAATGGGCGAAAGCCTGATCCAGCAATGCCGCGTGTGTGAAGAAGGCCTTCGGGTTGTAAAGCACTTTTATCGGGAACGAAACGTTGTCGGCCAATACCCGGCAAAACTGACGGTACCCGAGGAATAAGCACCGGCTAACTCCGTGCCAGCAGCCGCGGTAATACGGAGGGTGCAAGCGTTAATCGGAATTACTGGGCGTAAAGCGTGCGCAGGCGGTTTGTTAAGTCTGTTGTGAAATCCCCGAGCTCAACTTGGGAATTGCAATGGATACTGGCAAGCTCGAGTATGGTAGAGGAAGGTGGAATTCCCGGTGTAGCAGTGAAATGCGTAGAGATCGGGAGGAACACCAGTGGCGAAGGCGGCCTTCTGGACCAATACTGACGCTCATGCACGAAAGCGTGGGGAGCAAACAGG
>JBOHYR010000030.1:0-11396 GCA_050737995.1 Rhodanobacteraceae bacterium | reverse complement strand
GCTGCTGACGCAGGCCTACAGCAGCGGGACGCTGGGTGCGAACCTGTTCTTCGGTGGCACGCAAGGTCCGGGCAGCGTGATCAACTACGGACCGCTGGATCCGTCGGACTTCGTGACCCAGCCGCCGGTCAGCGACAAGTGATCCGTTTCAGATTTCAATCTGTGTGATTTGGAAGGGGGCTTCGGCCCCCTTCTGCTATTGTCGCATCGCGATGGCGGCCGAACAGCGAGCAATGCGTATGCGAATACGTCCCTATGCGTGGAATCGGGCGTGTGAAGGAGACCGTTGCCCGGTACGGATCGCTACGAGGGGGATGACCGGGTGAATGTGTCGGTCTGTTTTGTTTGCGACACCGGCCGTCTGGAAGCACAGGCGGTCGTGCTTGCGGCCTCGCTGCGCGAATGGCTTCCCGATCTGGAATTGATCGCGGCGGTGCCGCGCATGCCGGCGGATGCAACCTGCCGCGTGCTCGCGGATCTGGGCGTGGGGCTGGAGCCGATCGTCAACCCGGTGGCGGATGACTATCCGATCGGGCACAAGGTTGCTGCCTTGGGAGTGGGGCGGCCGGGTGATTTGCGCGTGTTCCTGGATACCGACACGTTGTGTCTGCGGCCGCCGGACTGGCAAGTTGTGACAACGCACCGGTTTGCCGCGAAACCCGCCGACATCGCCACCTTCGGCGACACGCAGACCTGGCAGCGGCTCTATCGGCGTTTCGGTCTGGAAATGCCGCCGCGGATGATGGTCGCTTCGGTCAGCGAGGTGCTGATGCCTCCGTATTTCAATGCCGGCATGATCGCCACCACCGAAGCGGCAGCCCTGGCTTCGGAATGGGCGCGTATTTGTCGCGCCATCGACGCCATGGAAGACATCAATCCGCGTCGGCCATGGCTGGATCAGATTGCGCTGCCGATCGCCGTGGCGCGTCTGGGGCTCGCCTTCCGCAGTCTGGATGAGGCATGGAATTACCCGGCGCACATGAAGCCGCTGAGCGTGGACGCGGCGATCGTGCATTATCACCAACCGGCGGTAATCGCGCGCGAGCCACGACTCGCGGCGCAGGTGGGCCGGCTGATGGTGCGGTACCCGCAGATGACCGCATTGCTGGAGGCCGATCCGGCATGGGCTCCCGTGATGGCCGTTCTCGACCGTCAGCGGATGCACTCGCGCGGTCGATGGCCTTGGCAACGTCCTCGATCCAGGATGGCCGATGGACGTGTGCATCGAAATCCCCGGAACGACAGGGATCTGATCATCAGCGGCATTCCACGAAGTGGCACAAGCTACCTGTGCAAGTTGCTGGAGGGCTTCGACAATGTCGCAGTGATCAATGAGCCGCGCATCGTCTTCGATTGGTTGCGTTACTCTCCTGATCCCTGGACGGTGCCGATACTGCACGCCGATCTGCGTCGCTGCATTGATACCGGAGAGCCGGTAGAAAACAAGCTGGACACGCGCGGTGAACTGACCGAGGACACTGCCGTGGAGGAATCCGTGCGTGATTATCGCCCGCGGCTGCGCGATGCGAACTGGGTGCTGGCGACCAAGAATACTTTGGCTTACATGGCGCGACTGGAGGGCATCTTGCGATTGATGCCCGAAGCACGCGTTGTGCTGTGTGTACGCCATCCGCTGGATACGCTCGCTTCATGGAAAGGCACGTTCGCGCACCTTGCCGCGGGCGACCCTTCCAACGTGCCCGTCGGCGGCCTTGCCGACCCTTTCCTGTCGGCGCAATTACGCGATGGTCTGCAAGTGATCGCGTCACTGCCCGAGGCGGCCTACAGGCGAGCCGCGTGGTGGCGCCTTCTGGCGCAGGAAGTCGTGCGTTGGCGCGAGCGTGTCGTCATCGTGCGCTATGAGGATCTGGTCGCCGATCCCGCACGGGAGTCGCAACGCGCGCTGGGCCCGTTGGCGCGCGCCGCAGGGCGTCCGCGGATCGAGTTGAAGCCGTCGCCTGCCCGGACCTCGCGCAGGCGGAAGCTCGATGACGCAGATTATGATGCTGTCGCCACGCAGTGCGCCGATGTCGCTTCGCTGTTGGGGTACGATGACGTCTCCGCTGCGGAGGTGTCGGGCTGATGGCCCCTTGCGCCACGAAACCGCAATCCTGTTGGGCCGCACGCGTAGCCGCATCTTCGACCCTGCGCCATTCCGGGGCCATCGCGGGATTCACCGGCGATGGAACCCAGAATCCAGCCTTTCGTTCTTATGGTGAGGATCAAAACTGGATTCAGGGTTGCGCCCGCAAACTTGCGGGCGGCCCCACGATGACGAGCAAAACCTTGGGAGGCGCAGCCTGTTGCAGCCGAGGTTTGGACCCAATCATGATCAGGAATCCCGATCGATGAAGACCATCTTCCATGCTTGATCCACGCACCTGGTTCGCTCCTCTGTGGCGGAAAAAACGGCGTCACGGTTTGGTGGGGCGCACGGATTTGTGGCAAATGAAACGCGCGTTCCAGATGGATTTTTTGCGTGCGCACGGGTTGCGTCCCGGGGATCATCTGCTGGACATTGGTTGTGGCAGTCTGCGCGGCGGCGCGGCGTTGATCGACTATCTGGACCCTTGCTGTTACACCGGCGTCGATGTGCGCGAGCAGGTGTTGATCGAAGCAAGGCGGGAGCAGGCAAGCGAGAAGTTGACGTACAAGAAGCCAAATATAGTCTTGGCTTCAGACGGACTGGACGCGCTGCATTTTGGTCGCCATTTCGATGTGGTATGGGCATTCTCGGTGCTGTTTCATCTCAGTGACGAGATTCTCGAGACATGCTTCACGCTGGCGAGTCGTCATCTCGACCCGGACCGCGGCGTATTCTATGCCAACGTCATTTTGGGGAACGGCCCGCCCGGGCAATGGCAGGGCTTCCCGGTGCTGCCCCGCAGCATGCAGCACTACAGGGCGCTGGCTCAGCGCCATGGGTTGAGGACGGAAGATCTCGGATTGCTTTCCGAGCTTGGGCACCGTAGTGGAGATTCGTCGCAGGATAGCCAGACCATGCTTGCGTTTCGCGTTGACGCGACAACGCGTGCAGGCGTCTCCGGGAATTAGACTCAGTGGGGACAGGCGGTTTCAGCGCCCGTCTGGCACATGCAGAAGAAGCCTGCTCGGCCGCTGCCGAGCTTTCGCACAGGATTTCCAGGAGCGCGCCGCAATCAGCATGAACAGAAAAAACAGCGTTGAGAACAATCGCCAACTCTGGGACAAGGACTACCAGTGGCCGGATAACGGGGATGAGTGGAATGGCCAGGCTGCGTACTGCGGCCAGCCTTACGATGCCTGGAAGAAGGCGTTGGTGGGGCATTTCCTGACGCCGCAGTTGAAATCCGATGCAACGTTGCTGGAAATTGGTCCGGGTCACGGTCGCTGGTCGGAGTTCATCGTGAACCATTGCGCAGAACTCTATCTGGCGGACTTGAGTCCCAGTTGCCTGGACTATTGCCGTGGCTTGTTCGGCGATCGCGGCATCGTCTATGTGCCGACAGACGGGCATTCCCTCACGGGGGTGCCGAGCGCGGTCGTCGATTTCGTTTGGTCGTACGATTGCTTCGTGCATATCGGCCCCGAGGACACGGCCGGATACCTTGCCGATATACGGCGTGTGCTCAAGCCGGGTGCACAGGCGGTCATTCATCATGCGGGACGCCGGCATGCCACCCTCGGCCTCGATTGGCTGCGTCGATGCGGTTCGTTGGGCCTGAAGCTGTACACCCTGGTCTCCCTTGGAGCATGGAGCACGGACGAGGGCTGGCGCTCGCCCATGTCCCGTCAGCGGTTTGCGAATCTGGCGCAGGCCGCCGGGCTGGAAGTGGTCCGTCAGCAGCAGGATTTCGGCCCGGAGAATGCCTACGCCGTGCGTCGCTATGGCGACTGGATTACGACGTTGCGAAGATCCGTGTAAGCGAAGCCCTCATCGCTGCCCGGGCAGGTCGATCAGTAAACGCGCCTTGGCTTGGGGTTTGTCGCTCGGGAACCGCGTCTATCGGCTCGCGACGAGCTTGTCGGCTTTGGCGTGGCCACCGCGCTTCGGTATGATGCCCTTGGTCGCATTTGCGTGAGGTGGGATACTGCGGGTACTTTTGTCGCCGTTCCGCTTGAACGTCGATGCGTTTGGCCGCAAGGATTCCTGCATTCAACTCGATTCGGTGACACCGGATCATACCGGGCAGTGTCATTTACGGGAGTGTTGCGCGTGTCACGTACATGGATCCAGTGGGCCAAACTGCCGTGCGTTGTCGTCATCGCTATTGTGTTGTCGACGCTCATAGATCCCTATGTGCATCTATCTACCCCTCTTCTGGTCCAGGCGGTCGATGCTGTACTGCCGTTGATCCTGGTGTTGCTGGTCTGGGGCCTGAGTGGCAGGGCCTGGGTAGCGCTGTTGCTGGAGGTGTTGGCGCTGGGCGGATTGCGCTATGCCGATCACCTCAAGGTCTTGTATTTGAATACAGACCTTGTCTACGCCGACTTCACGATAGTCAAAGGCCTTCTGAGTGACCCGAAGCTGATTCTGGGGTTCGTGCATATCGGCTGGCACTTGATCCTGGGGCTGGTGGCGCTTGTCATCGCGGCGGCAGTGGCAGCCTGGGTAACGCGCAAATTGCGCCCCGCAAGCTGGCCGCTGCGCGTGACATGCGTTGCGATCGCCGTCGCCGCGACGATTGCGCTTGCCGTATTCAGTGCGCCGGCCGTGATACCTGCGTTGAATTGGCAGGTATATTCGCAGGCGCGCGGCGCCCAGCAAGTGGGAATAGCCGGCAACATCCTGTTGGGCGAGATGACCGGAATGGATGTCGATCGCAAAGCCGATCCGGCCGAGGAACGCGCATTCTGGCGCGAACCACTGGTCGCCAGGTTCAAGCAGCAGATCGAGGCAGGTCCGTCGGGCAAGCGCCCCGACATCGTGATCGTGCAAAGCGAGTCGCTGTTCATGCCCTCGCAGCTCAATGGCTTCAGCGACACCCCGATACTCAAGCGTATCACCAACAAGGATGCCGGTTTTCTGGATGTGCCGGTGTTTGGCGGCCGCACCTTGCAGACCGAGTTCGAGGTGCAGACCGGCGCGCCGATTGCATTCTATCCGGGCTCGATGTTTGCGTACTACGAGCTGCTGCATCACCGCGTGGACGCGCTGCCGCACGTGCTGGACCGGGACGGATACAAGACCGTGGTGATCCATCCCAACCCCCGCGGTTTCTGGAACCGCGATGCGGCCATGCCGGAACTGGGCTTTGCCACGTTCCAGGACATCGGCAGCTTCATGCCATCCGATTATTCCAATCACGGACACGTCAGCGACCTTTCCGTGATGCGGGCGGTGCTCTCGGAGCTGGACGCGTCCAACCGGCCAACCTATGTGACCGCCATAACCATGGACAACCATGGCCCGTGGGGCGACCATGCGCCGGAAAGCGACGCTGGTCTTGGCCTGCCGGCCAAGTTGACTGGAGACGCGCGCCAGCAGATGGCGGACTACGTGTCCCGCGCCGAGGACGCCGACAAGGCTTTCGGTTATCTGATCGACGCGTTGAAACGGCGCCGACGCCCGACCATCGTGGCGATCTATGGCGATCATCTGCCCGCCTTGTACGAGGTATACAAGCAGTTGGGTTTCAAGGACGGCAAGTCTCCCGAGTCGCACATGCCTCCCTATCGTGTATGGGCGAATTTTCCGATAGACGCGCCGCCGCACGTGTTGCCGGCCTATCTGCTGCAGGGGTTCATGTTGCGTGAGGGCGGCGTGAGCGTGCAGGGTCATGAGCTGGCCAATGCCATTGCCGGCATGGTGGCCAGCGATACCACGATTCCCGATGCCGACCGGCGACGCATCCTGAACGAATACGCCAACATTGCAGCCGCCAATGTGGCGAAGGTGGCCGGCAAGCCCGACCCGGACAGGCAGACCATTTTCGTGAGACATACGGACGCTCTCGCGGCGCTCGAGAATATCGGCCCCGCGATGGTCGAGGCGGGCCGCATGTCCAGCCGGGAAGGCGACATGGTTCTGAAGCCGGACGTGTCGGGCGTGGCTCGGGTGAGCTTTGAGATGGACCGGCGCGTGGCGTCCGTGTCGTTGCGCCCGTACATCCCGTGCCTGCCGGGTGCACAAGATGGGGCGGCCGGAGTGTCGTTTTCGGCGCGCGCGGACGGCGCACTCATGTACAAGGCGCCCATTGGTCCCAATGACCTGCGGTTGATGACATTTGACGTACGCGACGTCAAGCGTTTGCAACTGACGGTGCGAGGCGGCCGCCAAGCGGCAGCCATGTGCGGCATCTACGTGCGGGTGACCCAGATACTCAAGTGCGTGGGTGAGTGTACGCGAACGCCGGCGGATGCGATCTCTTCACCGGCACGCATCGTGAATGACGATCCCACGCAAGGCGACCTGAAAGCCCTGGCCGCCATCACGTCCAGTCAGGTCGGCGCAGGTGCCTCGCGCATGGCCAATATGCAGTGGTTGCTGCTGCATGAGATTGCAAGCCAGGAAGGCCTGGCGCCGATCACGTTGCAAAGTGACGGACAGTTGTTCATGCATCCCGCCGATGATCACGATGCATGGGCCGAGTTCAACATCGCCGGCTTGTCTTCGATCGACCTGACGCCGCATATCAACGCACTCGACGCCAACTGCAAGTCGATGGGACCGAAAGCCGGGGTTGTGGCATTGACGGTACAAGTGGATGGCAAGCCGGTGGTCGACAAGTTGACCGTCGACCGGAACTATGACAAGCCGCTGCACATCGCCTTGGCATCGGCACACACTTTGCGGATCGACGTGAACAAGGGCAACCAGGTAACGTGGTGCGACTGGTTCTCGGTCGGGGCCAATCACCTGGGGTTTTCGAACAGTGGCAACACCCCGGTGCCGGCCGGCAGCGCACAGTAAGCTGCTTGTGCCTTCACACTTTCTGATCAGCTTCCCAAGCCCGTGCCGGGCCACGCGTTGGCGAAAAACCGGACATGCGGAATCCGTTGCTTGAGAAAATTCCTGGCCATTCCGGGGGTGCCCGCGCTGTTTGCTGGCGGAAGCCGGAAAGTCCAGCTCTTGGACCCTTGAGAACACTGGATTCCGGTTTTCGCGGGACTGACGAAGAGGAATTGTTCGGATATTTCCTGGCGCACTCAAGATGAACGGCAGAACAAAAACACGGCTCGAATGGTTCATGCTCTTCGCGCTCGTTGCATTCATCTTTCTCAGCGCAACATCCCAACTCGGTATTCCTTTCATAAGACAAGATGATCTCGACTTCCTGATGCCGGGCACCTGGCACCACGGTTACGCGACGCCGTGGGAAAAAACCCTGACCGAGGGGCGATGGATCAACTATCTGTGGTACCAGGTAAGCCAGCACCTGTCCGCAAACGCCGCCTACCTTCTGTTCATCACGGCGTATTTCTTTTTTGTTTGCGCGCTTGCGAGGTTTGTGTCGAACAACCGCCTGTTGTTCCTTTGCGGGTTGGCCATGTTTTTCTCGCCGATGTTCGGTCAGGTATCGTTATGGCCAAGCGCACTCATTTCGAGTGTTGCCTTGTGCGCACTGTCGATGTGGCTGCTCTTCAGCGTCAGTGACAGGTGGATCGTACCTACGCTCGCGATATTTACGATTCTCGTGGTTGGCGCGTATCCAACCTTGGCATCGATCCCGTTGCTGGCGCTAGCGGTGAGGGAAGCCGATTCATCGACAAAGAAGAAAATGATTTATGGTGTGACGTACGTGTGTGCGTACGGGTTCGCGGTTCTCGCGATTTGCACCCTCAATCTTTTATTCCATGGCCATTTTGGCGTCCAGATCGCAAGCTGGAGGCACCCACAGCCGCTGAGAAGCCTGGCGGATTTCGGCGCCGGGATTATGAGATACGGCCATCTTTGGCGCGACCTCTGGGTCGATTACACGATTCCCGTCGTCTTCGGGGTCGTCTCCCTGGCGCTTCTGTGGTTCCGCAGCCGGACGCGCAGAATATGCGTGAGCATCTTGCTCGCGGCGGGATTGGTCAGCTGCATCGAGCTTGGAATAGTGCTTGTCGGCGGGACCGGCATGCCTGTGCGTGCGATGGCGTGGGTTTGGGTCGCAATTTGCCTCCTGTGCGGCATCGTCGCGGCGCAGGATGAGCGTCTGCTCAGATACGTTGGGGCCATCTTTTTGGCGGTGCTTGCGGTCAGCGGGGCAAGTGCGTGGTGGACCGAGTATCGCTCTGTGCAGCCTGAGGTCCAATACGAATCCAGACTGGCAGCCTGGATTCACCAATACCAGGCTACCGCCGGCGTCACGGATGTGACGGTCGTGGGCGACCCCCGCCACGTTGCGGATCTGCGCCCGCTGTTCGGTCCGGACCCGATGCCCGCGTTGCGGATGTCCATGTTCAAGCGGTATGGCATCAAGCTTGACGACTGCGCGGGGGTCATCTGCGAGAAGGTCCAGGGTTACCTGCAGTCGCAAGGGGACCATGTCCAGCCTTTGTTCGTGCTTGACGGAAGGCTGGTGGTAGTGTTCGACCGCAGGGGAGACCCGGTACAACGCGGTTACCCCTCGGCCAGCGAGGAGGCTGCGTTGAAGCTGAGGTATCCGATATTCCTTCGGTACGACAGCAATTCCGCGCGTGTCGTGCCATTTTTCCCCGGTACCAGCGAGCGACCCGTTTCCGTCAAGCTTGCCCCCGGTGCGGATGGATACACTCTGCAGATGCAAGGCACCAAATGCGCGTACCCGGTGATATACAAGCTTGTCGCGAGCAACGCCGATGATCTCGCGAGCGGCCGGTACACAGGTTCGAACGTGATGTACCTGCCCGGCTGGAGTAGACGGATCGGGACCGCCACACTGACGCTGCGCATGGCCGAAGGCGCGGCGAACAACTATTCGTGCAACCTCGTCATCCGGAAGAATTGAGGCGTGAATTCACCCGATACATCGGACGACAGACCGGCGATGACACGAATCCGGATCGGGCGCTTGACGCGTCAACAGGATCGAGGCAAGACGTGTGTAACGAACCGGACTTGCGTGAGCCTGTCGGGTGGGTGTTCAAGCGCTTCGACAGTTCTATCGCGTGTGGTTTGGATACGGCCTCGAGTACGCCGTCGTCATCGCTCCGTGTCGCCAACTGTCTTGGATGCTGGGGTGCCCAGCGTGGGCGGATGCCGGAATACCCAGTATTCGCACAGTAAAAAGAACACGACGACGTAGAGGGGGGTGCCGGCGAGGCTTGCGATCGATTTGGGTATATGCCGGATGTGTTCCGCGCCAACTACGACGCCGATGTTCACCGTGAAGGCAATCGCGAAGGCGACCAGGAAGCGCAGCACTGTCATCCACTCCAGCGTCCTGTGCCTGAACGTGATCCGTGCATTCAGCGTGAAGCTGGCGATCAAACCAAGTCCGTAGCCGATCACGTTGGCAAGCACCGCGCTCGTCCCCAAGGCGCCGGCGATCAAGATGGCGAGCACCCCCACCGCCGTATTGGCGACGCCGGCGAGTGAAAACGCCGCCGCACGCGCCGCCAACCTGTCAGGCAGTTCCACGAACGACATATTGCGCACCGTAGGGAACGAAGCCGAACCACGGTTCGAACGGCCGCAGGAATGACAATGCCGCAGGGAAAAACACGATATAGCGGGCGCGGACGGCAGTAAAGCCCGCAGCGTGCGCCAAATCAAGCGATTCACGTCGCCGCAGCAAAATCGCGTCCTCGTCGAATGGACAGTCACGCACCGCTTTGACAGTCAATGGGTTCAATACATTGTGCTCGAACAAAAATACTTCCCCGCCTGGTTTCAATACCCTCCGGATCTCACGCATCCAGTGTTGCCTTTGCTCCGGGTGGATGTGGTGGAATACGCAGGCAACATGGACAAGATCGAAACTCCGTTTTCCATACTGCAGCCGATCGCGCTCATTGACCTGAAACTCGGCGGTGCCCGCATGCATACTCTGAGCCAACTGAATGCTTTCGCCGGATGGGTCGACGCCATGCAAGCGCGCCCGTGGAAACGCCTCGCGTAAATATGGGATGGAGTTGCCGATGCCGCAGCCGAAATCAAGCAGGTCGATCGGCCGGCCCGCCCGTTCGTTCCCCAGTCGGGCAGCCATGTAGCGTGCCTTGTAACGTGAGAAGTAAGCAGGTTCCTCCCCACTCGCCTTGATGCTGGCGCGGTGCAAATGGGTGTATTGATCCGCATAACGGTCGAATCCGGGGATGTCTGAATTGTTCATGGATCGCGGACATTCTCCGTTTCGCTCGTTGTCGACTCGGATCGTTGCTCGCAGTCGGCTGGTAATTCATCCTCTGGCCGAGTTGACTGCCGGGCGACCTGCGCGCCACCAAAGCGTTCGCTGACGACGTACAGCGGACGCCCCTTGGATTGCATGTAAGTACGGCCGATATATTCGCCAAGGATGCCGGTGCAAACCAACTGGATTCCGCCCAGGAACAATACGGCAATGATGGTGGCGGTCCAGCCGGGCACCCAGTTGTGAGTGGCAAGACGCGCCGCGAGCGCCCAGATGATACCGATGCACGCCACTCCGGCGCACAACGCTCCAGCATTCATGGCCAGTTTCAGCGGACGCATCGAGAACGAGATGATGCCGTTGGAGGCGAACCGGACCATTTTGCGCAGTGGATACTTGCTTGTGCCTGCAAAGCGGGCTGCGCGCCGATACGGCAATGCCATTTGGCGAAAGCCCACCCAACTGACCATACCGCGCACGAAGCGGTCGCGCTCGGGCATGTTGCGAAGGACGTCGACAACCGTGTGGTCCATCAAGCGGAAGTCCCCGCTGTCCAGCGGAATAGGCGTGTCAGACAAATAGTTGAGCACGCGATAGAACAGGTGGGCAGCCAACAACTTGAAGCGCGACTCGCCTTCACGCCCCACGCGCATGCCGTAAATGACCTGCCAACCGTCTCGCCACTTCTCCAGCATCTGCGCCACAACCTCGGGTGGGTCCTGCAGGTCGGCATCCAGCAGTACCACCGCCGCGCCCCGTGCTTCGTCGATACCGGCCGTGATAGCAAGTTGATGGCCGAAGTTCCGCGAGAGTGCCACCACGCGCGCGCGTCGGTCCGTCGCGACGATTTCCCGCAACAGCGGCAGCGTGTTGTCGCGACTGCCGTCGTCCACAAACAGAAACTCGAATCCATAGTCGCGTTGAGAGTCCGCCAACGCAGTCAACCGGCGATGCATTTCGGTTATGACTTGTTCCTCGTTGAAGCACGGGACAATTAGCGAAACCGTTGTTGGTGTCATGGAATGAATCTTCCTTGGTCACGGCGAAAGCGACTCGAGGCGCCCCATGTCCAGTGTCGCAGAACTGTCCTGAGGCCACCGACAAGTTCAGAGTCTGGGGTTGAAGATTATCGCATCGGTGCTCGCTTCCGTCGTTGGGCCG
>JBOHYR010000029.1:0-12335 GCA_050737995.1 Rhodanobacteraceae bacterium | reverse complement strand
AGATTGTCCAAAAGTGGACCTCCTACGTTGCGTTAGAGTGCAGTTAGCTCGGCTGAATCGCTCAAACAGGACGTACGTGGTCGTACTCGAGAAAATTGCGGGAGTTTTCACACAGCCTCGGTCGCGACAAGACGAACGCTCGCGTGAGCTGTAGTGGCCGCTTTTGTGGGTCCGAGAGTCTCGCCAGCGTCACACGCCCGGCAGCATGCGCTGCAGAACCCGGTCATGGCGGATGAAGTAGTGGTAGAACGCCGCGACGACGTGCAGGCCCACCAGGGGAAGAATCCCGTATTCCGCGACAAGCGTATGGATGTCGCCGGTCCAGCCCCAGCCGCCGGCACGAGCGCCGACCAACTGCGGCACGTGAACAAGCCCGAAAAACGTGATCGGCATGCCGCGATACGAAGCGTTGATCCAGCCCAGAAGCGGCACAACGACCAGCAACAGGTACAGCAGCCAGTGGATGACGCGTGCCGAGCGCACCTGCCATGGCGGGACACCCGCCTCCGGCGCGGGTTCGCCATGGATGATTCGCCAGCTAAGGCGCACGACGATGACGCCGAGTATAAGCACGCCGATCGAAAAGTGCAGGCTGATCAGCGTGGTCACGGGCGTGTGGCGGCCGATGTGCGGCATCGTCCAGCCGACGGTGTACTGCGCAACAAGCAGCGCGAGAATGAGCCAGTGCAGAACTATCGCGGTGCGCGTGTAGCGGTTTTGCGTACTGATAACCATGGTTCCTCCTGCAGGTAGTTCGCAACTGTTTCGACAACACCGGCAAACTCTACAACAGCGACAGCTGTGCTCGGTGCTTGGCTGAAAGAGTCGTCGGCCTAGCTTCCACCTTGTCAATCAACTTGGTGCAGAAGCGGCTGTCGTGCAAGTTCGGCGCGCCGAATCGTGTGCCCGCCATCCACAACGAGGACGCGGTCCGGCCAAAAGGGGACATCTTTCTATTTCCTAAAGGCCGTAGGCAGGGTGCTCTGAACGTGCGTCCGCTTCATCGCCAGTTCCAGGACCGACTCTTCGGTGAGGCCATGCCCTCCGACTACGGAGAACGTGTGCTTGACCGGGTCGCTGTAGCGCGCGTGCCAGCACGGCGGATCGCGATCGTTCATCGTGCCAAAAACAGCCTTGGGCGTTTCGTAAATCCGTTGCGTATCCTTTACGGCATTGCGCAGTTCGTACGAGAGACCGATGCCTCGCTGCAGGATGGATTCGAGTTCGGGAAAGCGAATCAAGCGCGAACGGTCGTGCCGACCGCGCACATAGACGCCTTCGCTGGGTGAGACCACGTAGTCCGAGTGGGCAATGCCGTTGCGCAAATCGTTGTCGAACGCATCACGGAAGACTTCTGCCAAGTCCGTAAGTCCAAGGTCCGTTGCCGCGCCTTCCAAGGCACTCATGACTTTATTTGCGTTGGGGCCCACGTTCTGGCCTGTGGCCTTATCTTTGCGCACCCAACGGTTGAACGTTTCGATGTTGTAGTGGCCACCGGCGAGTACGGGCATGACCGCCATGGGGATGCACCACAACCCCGCTGACTCTGCGGTGTATAGGTAATAACTGAAGGCCACGCGTAGCCGAATAGGGCGACCGCGAAACTGATCGAGCGCCATGAACTCATCGAAGTCCCGGAACGCGTGCCGGGATTCCATGGCCGAGGTGTAGGTGTACGCCTTGAACTCCCCCGATAGGAAAGCGCAAAGTTCAACTCGTCCTTGGCCCGTGTGCGTTCAAACAAGTTATCGAGCGCCGCACGCGCTTTACCCAGGAACACCGCTTCTAAAGTCGATGCTTCCTCATCCATGGCTTCCGCTCCATCAAGTCATTCCGTCGCTCTGTTTGCAAGCTCCGCTTCGGGGCGGAACCGTGCCGATCCGAGTACGAAATCGCGTAATGACGAATCCCGCCTTGTATCGTCGAGGAACATTTGCGCGGGCGGCGTTGTGCGAGTGCCGCCAACGCCTTGGCCGCGGCGCGCTTCCTCGAGCACCATATCCGCAGGGCACTCGACAAAACCAGAAAACCCCGATCGCGGATCAGTGCTCCATATCGAGGACGAGGTTGGCGGACTGCAAATCCGATTTCATCCTGGACACCGCTTGGTCCGATTCGTCGATGTACGTGCTGGCAACCTTCGACATCGACGGCGTCGGCCGGACGAACTGGAAGTCCACCTGGTCCGAGATCGCGGACAGCCACGACCGCAATTTGGGGGGATACACCAGCGCCCCCTCGGACGACTTGATCTTGAGGTCCACGTAGGCATCGATGTCCTGGTCGAGCGCCGCCACGCCTTTGGTCGCGACGGCGATGTTCACCCGCTTTTCCGCAACGGCCTTCTTGAGCGAGTCGCGCATCGCGATCACCTTGTTCAGTTGCGTATCCAGACTGCCGATCGAGCGGTTCAACTGCATCAGCGTGTCGAAGCGCGCCTGCAGGCCGGCGGCCGACGTGTGCAGACGAGGATCCAGCTTGACCTCGAATGCCTGCTTCTGCGTCACCCCGTCGTAGCTCAGCACCGCGTAGTATTTCCCGGGCAGTATTTCGGGCCCCAGAGGTTTGGGCGCAGAGAAGTACGTGTGATAGATGCCTTTCACTTGCACCGCGGTCGGATAACGCATATCCCAGGTGAACCGGTTCATGCCCGCGTGCAGGGTCGGCGGGGCCTTCTTCGGTTTCGCGAACGCAGAGTCGATCTTGCCGGGAGTCGGTTCCTTCGGAACCGGCAAATTCATGCTGTTGATGACCTTGCCATCCTCGCTCTCGAACGTCAGCTTGACTGGCGCATGCGGCTTGTAGCCCTTGGGCAGGTAGAAGAAAACGTTCACGCCGGGCTTCAGGTTCTGGCCACCGATGGCGTGCGACCCGAAACCTCCGACACTGCGCTTGACCAGCCAAGCCTGCTGCGGTTTAAACAGGTACGGCTTGGCCTGATTTACGTGCGCCGTGCCCAGGTTCTCGAGGAACTGGAGGTTGTCGAGCATCCAGAACGCTCGCCCGAACGTTGAAATGACCAGCGCGTGCTGCTGCGGCTGGATTTCGATGTCGCTGATCACGACAGCGGGCAGGTTGAGCTTCAACGGCTGCCACTGTGCGCCGCCGTCGAGGCTCATGTAGACGCTGGCGCTGGTGCCGGCAAACAACAGATCGGGATTCTCCGGGTCCTGCCGTATGCTGCGGACGAACTCGTCGTCGGGGAGTCCCGTCGTGATCGCGGTCCAGTGCTTGCCGAAATCAGTGGTCTTGTACACATAGGGCTGGAAGTCATCCCACATGTAGCGGCTGGCGGTGACATACGCCGTGCCGCGCGCAGTCGGTGAGGCATCGATGCCGGTCACGATGCACCACTTCGGCATCATCGGCGGCCGCACGGCTTGCCAATGTGCGCCGCCATCGGTCGTCACATGTACCAGGCCATCATCCGATCCCGCCCAGATGATCTTGTCCGACAGCGGCGAGACCGAGATCGCGGAAAGGGTGTCGTACATCTCTTCCCCGGTCACATCGGCGCTGATCGGCCCGCCCGTTCTCTGCTGCCTGCTCTTGTCGTTGCGGGTCAGGTCCGGGCTGATCACCGACCAGTTGGTACCGCCATCCATGCTTTCGAACACCACGTTCGCACCGACCAGCAGCATGTCGGGGTTGGTGGGCGCAAACGTGATGGGGTGAAACGTCCAGCCGAAACGGTACTTCAGACTGGCGCCCTTGTAGCCGAACTTGTAATCGGGATACGCCGTGATATCGGTGCGCACATGGATTTGCCGATCTTCCTTGAAGTTCAATCCGTAATACCCTGATCCAATCGTGATCCACGGTTTGGCCGGGTTCGGAACCACCCACCCGAGTTCGCCGCCGATGACGTTTTTCCACACGGGCGGCAGTACCGATCCATTCGCGGCGCTCGGCCCCACGGACGATCCGCGGTCTTGCTGCGAGCCGTAGATGTTGAACGGAAATTCGGTATCGAGGTTGGCGTGGTAGAACTGACCGGTGGGCTGGTTCTTTTCCGTGCTCCAGCTTCGGCCGCCATTCAGTGAAACCGTGGCGCCGCCATCGTTGCCCTCGATCAGGATCTCGGGGTTGGACGGGTTGAACCAGAGTGCGTGATTGTCGCCGTGCGGTGTCGACACTTTCTTGATGGTCTTGCCGCCGTCGCGGGACACCAGCAGCTCGACGTTCGGCATCCAGATCTTGTTGGCATCCTTCGGGTCGACGAACACGCGCATGTAGTAGAACGCGCGCTGGGTAATGGCCATGTTGGTGTTCATCAACTTCCATGTCCTACCGGCGTTGTCCGAGCGGTACAGGCCGCCCGGCTCGCCGCTGCCGACGTTTGCCTGTACCAGTGCATACACGATGTCCGGGTCGGAAGGGGCGACCGCGACGCCGATCTTGCCCAGCAGTCCGGTGGGCAGGCCGGGATTGCGGCTGATGTTCTGCCACGTCACTCCGCCATTCACGCTCTTGTAAAGGCCGCTACCGGGCCCACCACTGGAAAAGCCCCACGGCGTCCGACTTACCTGCCACATGGACGCGTACACGACGTCGGGGTTGCGTGGATCCATGGCCATCGTCGCGACGCCGGTATCGGCATTGACATACAGCACCTTCTTCCAGGTCTTGCCCCCGTTGGTGCTCTTGAAGACCCCACGCTCGGCATTGGGCGCGAACAAGTGACCCAGCGCGCCGACATAAACCACCTCGGGGTTTTTCGGGTCGACCAGGATCCGGGTGACGATATGCGTCGCGCCAAGTCCGACATACTTCCAAGTCTTGCCACCATCAGCACTCTTGTACACCCCGTGCCCCGTGATCACCGTGTTGCGCGGTGCGGAATCGCCGGTGCCCACGTATATGATCTTCGGATTCGACGGCGCGACGGCCACCGCGCCGACCGAACCGCTGGTCGCCGGCGAAAAATACTTGTCGGTCAGGTTGTGCCAATGCAACCCGTAATCGGTGGTCTCCCAGAGTCCGCCGTCCGCATATCCAACATAAAACTGGTTGGGATTGCCGGGCACGCCCGCAACAGTCGTGACGCGACCGCCCATGAACGGGCCGACCATGCGCCAATGCAGCGCCCCCAACAGATCCGGGTAAGGCACCGCTGCTGCAGCACGCGTAGCCGCCGGGGCCAAGAGTGCTCCGAGTATGAATAGCGTGAAGCACATTACCGTAGCGTTGAACTTGACCATCACGACCCCTCCGGTTGCGGCACTTGCGCGGGCTAACGACGTTGGATGGTGACTTCAGCTAGCATCCACGCGCCAGACACATCTTGAGAACTTCACACCCATATGGCTTTCCCCGTCAAGTGACAAAAGATTGGTTGCAGGCGTTCGCCTGTTGCGATGGTCGATTTCCTGGTGGCGGGGGCCTGTACGCCCGATGGTTTGCGCAAGCTCCGCTCGCTCACAGCCGTCGGCCAAACCCGTAGTCAGTGGTTGTGCATGATCGTCTGTACCGTTTCAAATGTCCGCATCGGCCGTGATCAGACAGCACCTTGCTCCGACTCCAGCAGCCGCGTGTTGTCGAACACGCACGTGAATGTGGAGCCCATGCCGGGCTCGCTCTCGATCCGCAGCTGCGCGTGATGCAGGTTCAACACATGTTTGACGATGGAAAGGCCGAGCCCGGTACCCCCGGTACCGCGCGAACGGCTGGACGACACACGATAGAAACGTTCGGTGAGGCGCGACAGATGTTCCGCGGGAATGCCGTAGCCCGTATCGGCCACCGAATACTCGACGCCTGTCGGCGAGCGCCGCCAGCGGATCGCGATCGAACCGCCATCCGGCGTATAGCGCACCGCGTTGCTGACCAGGTTTCCGAAGGCACTGTGCAGGTCCCTGGGTGAGCCAAGCAGATCGGCGTGCGCCTCGTCTTCCAGTTCGATACGATGCCGGCCTTGGCTCAGGGCTTCGGCTTCCGTGCGCAGCGTGTGCAAAAGCGTCGTCATTTCGACACGTTCCTCGGGCAACTTTTGTTGCATCTCCAGGCGCGAAAGCGCCAGCAGGTCCTCGACGATCTCGCGCATCCGCTGCGACTGCGCGCGCATTTCATTGAGCACAGGTGCGAGCGCCGGCACATCCGCCGGGTCGAGCAGTTCGAGGTAACCATGGATCACCGTCAGCGGCGTGCGCAGTTCGTGCGAGACGTTGGCCACGAAATCGCGCCGCACCTGTTCCAGTCGGGTCACGCGACTAATATCGCGCGCGAGCAGCAGGCGGCGGTGATCGCCATAGGGAATCAACGCGAGTTGCAGGCGCACACCGGAATCGACGGGCGAGGCGACGTCCTCGGCGTCGGCTTTATCCTTGCGCAGCCAGGCGCCGAGCTCACAGTCGTCGAATCGGGTAAATGCCGACACGCCGCGATCACGCGGCCACACGATCCCGAGCAAACGCCCCGCCGCCGGGTTGCACCAGCGCATGCGGCCGTCAGGATCAAGCAGTACCAGCGCGTCCGCCAGCGCACACGCCACCGTACGCAGGTCGCGAAGCTGGGTCGCGAAGCGATGGGCGCGTGCGCGATCCGCGTTCATGCCGTCGCAGAGAACCGATAGCCGATACCGCGCACCGTCTGTACCAGTTCGTCGAGCCCGAGCGGTTCCAGGATCTTGCGCAGACGGCGGATGTGCACATCGACCGTGCGTTCCTCGACATACACACTGCCGCCCCACACCTGGTCGAGCAATTGCGCGCGCGAGTAGGCGCGTTCGGTGTGGGTCATGAAGAAGTAAAGCAAGCGGTATTCGGTGGGGCCGATCTCGACCTTCGCGTCACCGGCATAAACGCGGTGCGCAGGACCGTCGATGCGCAGGCCCTCGATCTCGATCGAACCCGTGCCGTCGTCGGCCTGGGCGCGTCGCAGGACCGCCTTGATCCGCGCGATCAGTTCGCGAGTCGAGAACGGTTTCACCACGTAGTCGTCCACGCCGGCCTCGAGGCCGTTGACGCGATCCATTTCCTCGCCGCGCGCGGTCAGCATGATGATCGGCACGTCGGCAGTGCATCCCTCGGCGCGCAGCCGCCGCGCCAGCTCCAGGCCGGTCATGCCCGGCAGCATCCAGTCCAGCAGGATCAGGTCGGGCGGTGTATCCGCGACCGCGACCAAGGCCGCGTGGGCGTCGGCGGCATGGAAGGCCTCCATGTCGGCCTTGCGCAGTGCAAAGGCTACCATCTCGCGAATCGAAGCCTCGTCCTCGACGACCAGGATGCGTTTGTGCATGCTAGGTTTCCGTTTCGTCTGCGTGACGCGATTATTGCAGTGGCGCAACATGACAGGCGCATGACAGCCGTTCCTGTTTGGGTAGGCCGGCCGGCGCATGCGAAACTGCGCCATTGCATGCACCCCGAACCTCGATGGACCAGGCCGAACTCGCCCGCCACACCCCACTGATGCGCCAGTACCTCGCCGTCAAGGCCCGGTACCCGGCGGCGCTGCTGCTGTTTCGGATGGGCGATTTCTACGAGCTGTTTTATGACGACGCACGCAAGGCCGCGCGGGTGCTCGACATCACCCTTACCCAGCGCGGCGAATCGGCCGGGGCGCCGATCCCCATGGCGGGCGTGCCGTATCACGCGGTCGAGTCGTACCTCGCCAAGCTGGTGCGCGCGGGCGAATCGGCCGCGATCTGCGAGCAGATCGGCGACCCCGGCGGCAAAGGCCCGATGGAACGCAAGGTGGTGCGGGTGGTTACGCCCGGCACGCTGACCGACGAGGCATTGCTCCCGGAGCGACGCGACAACCTTTTGCTGGCGATCGCTGCGGCCGCATCGGGTTACGGACTGGCATGGGTTGACCTTGCCGGCGGCCGCTTCCTGTTGTCGGAAGTGCCCGATGCCGACGCGCTGGCCGCCGAGCTGGCGCGCCTCGCACCGGCGGAAACGCTGGTCAGCGAAGATGTCGCGTGGCCATCCGCAGTCGCATCGTTGAGCGGTTTGCGCAAGCGCCCACCCTGGCACTTCGATGCGACCAGCGCCCAGCACGAACTGACGCGCTTCTTCGGCACCCGCGACCTGTCCGGATTCGGCGCGAACGGTTTGCTGCTGGCAGTCGCGGCGGCGGGTTGTCTGCTCGGTTATCTGGAGGAAACCCAGAAGTCCGCGCTGCCGCACCTGACCGGCCTCGCTGTCGAGAGCGCCGACGAAACCGTGGCGATGGATGCTGCCACACGCCGCAACCTCGAACTCGACACGCACCCAAGCGGCGACACGCGCTACACCGTGCTTGGCGTACTCGACACCACGATCACGCCGATGGGCGCGCGCGCGTTGCGGCGCCGGCTGCACCGGCCACTGCGCGATCATGCGTCACTGCGTTTGCGGCATCAGGCACTGGGAGCATTGATCGATGCCGGTACGCCAGGCGCGCTGCGTGAAAGGCTACGCGGAATAGGCGACCTCGAGCGGATCCTCTCGCGCGTCGCGTTGCGCTCGGCGCGTCCGCGCGATCTCGCGACGCTGCGCGACGGACTGGCTGCCTCCCCTGCCCTGCATGAAACGCTGGCTTCACTCGATTCGCCGCTCGTGCACGAACTGCTGGACCGCATCGGCGAACACGGCGAAACGGTTCGCTTGCTCACGAACGCAATTACCGAACGCCCGCCCACGTTGCTGCGCGATGGTGGTGCGATCGCCGACGGCTACGACGCCGAACTCGACGAATTGCGCCAGCTTTCCACCCACGCCGACCGGTATCTGGTCGAACTGGAGCAACGCGAACGCACGGCGACCGGCATCGCCACGTTGAAGGTCGGCTACAACCGCGTGCATGGCTATTACATCGAATTCGGGAGGGCCCAGGCCGACAAGGCGCCCGCACATTACACGCGCCGCCAGACCACCAAGAACGCCGAGCGCTACATCACCGAGGAACTGAAATCGTTCGAGGACAAGGTGCTGTCAGCCAGAGAGCGTGCGCTGATGCGCGAGCGCGCGCTGTATGACGGCGTGCTGGACACGCTGATCGAAAAGCTGGTGCCGCTGAAGCAGGCCGCAAGCGCAATGGCGGAGCTGGACGTGCTCGCCGCGCTGGCCGAACGCGCGATTGCTCTCGACTGGGCGTGTCCGCAACTGGTCGAGGAACCGTGCATCGCGATCGCGCGCGGCCGGCACCCGGTGGTGGAGCAGGTGCGCGACGAACCGTTTGAACCGAATGATCTCGCACTCGACGACGCACGGCGGATGCTTGTCATCACCGGCCCCAACATGGGCGGCAAGAGCACCTACATGCGCCAGAACGCGCTGATCGTGCTGCTGGCGTACATCGGCAGTTACGTACCGGCGGCAAGCGCGACGCTCGGCCCCATCGATCGCATCTTCACCCGCATCGGCGCAGGCGACGATCTAGCACGCGGCCAATCGACCTTCATGGTCGAGATGAGCGAAACCGCCGCGATCCTGCACAACGCGACGGCGCAGTCACTGGTGCTGATGGATGAGGTCGGGCGCGGGACATCGACGTACGACGGCCTTGCGCTGGCACGCGCGGCGGCGGTTCACCTGGCCACCGCGAACCGTGCCTTTACGCTCTTTGCCACGCACTACTTCGAACTGACCGAGCTTGCGGCCCAATTCGACGGCATCGCCAACGTGCATCTGGACGCGGTCGAATACCACGATCCGAAACGGGGCGAGCGACTGGTGTTCATGCACACGGTCAAGGCCGGTCCGGCCAACCGCAGCTTCGGTCTGCAGGTCGCCGCGCTGGCGGGTTTGCCGAAAGCGGTGATCGCGGACGCAAAGCAGACGCTGACGACGCTGGAACGCGGCGAGCATCCCGGCGGATCAGCCACGTCACGCGCAGCCGGCAGCGCATCGCCGCAAACTGATTTGTTCGCGGCAGCGCCCGATCCAAAACTTGCCGCGCTCGCCGAGGCGTTGCGCGAGATCGACCCGGATTCCCTCACGCCGCGCGAGGCACTGGATGCGCTCTATCGCCTGCGGTCGATGTTGTAGGTTTCGCGTCGTCCGACGCATCCGCGTCCGTGGCCATGGAAGCCTATCATCGCGTTTCGAAGATCAGGCTGCAGCAAGTCACGCCGCCCTCGGCCCTTTCCATTTCGGACATCTCCACCGTGTGCACGTCGATGCCCGCCCGTCGCAACCGTGTGGCCGTGCGTGGCCAACTCGAGGACATGATCAGGCGTTCGCCGACCTTCAACGTATTGGCCGCATGTGGCTCGGCCGGATCGACCGTGATGCTGCGCCAACCCTCGAACCGGCCAGCATCGACCCAGTCCGGATTCACCAGCAGCAAGTCCTCAGCGACCTGCGTGACGGCACTCTTGAGATGCAGGCACCCTTTTAGCGGTACCGATTGAACGCGGTATACGAACGGTTCCACCAATTGTCCGAGCTGAGCGATACCGTCGGCATTGCTGCGTGCCGAAACGCCGACATGCAACACATCGTCAAGCCGCAACACATCGCCGCCGTCCAGCGTCGCCGGCGCCTCGATGCGCCGCAATTCGCGGAAATCCGCCAGCACCTCCGCGACGCTCGCCACTTCATCGCGTCGTGACGGTGCGCCCGGACGCGTCGACACCGCGACGTCCTTCAGGACGATCATGGTGTCCTCGACGAACACAGAATCCGGCCAGTCCGGCCGTTCGGTCAGTTGCCGCACAGCGCAGCCGGAATCGCGCAAGGCCTGTTCGTATCCGTCGTGTTGTTTGCGCGCCAGTGCAAGGTCGATGGGGCTCCGTTGCAGATGGCTCAGTTCGCAACGATCGATCGCGCGGCTGACCGCGCGGGTGATGGCGATGGTTGCCATGCCGGCGCTCCTTTCATGTCAGTTATCGGCGCAGCATACACAAGCGCAACCGCGAGTGATCTGCCGCTGCGCGGGGACTGGCGGCACGGCCAAGGCTCACTTATCCTGCGCTCGAAGACACGGTCACTGGGGAGCCACCATGCGCAAACTCATTATTGTCGTTGCCATCGCCGCCGCCAGCCTTTCTGCGACTGCGGCAGCGCCGACCCACCGCACGCCGGGACTCTGGGAAGTCACCACCAGCATGCATTTCACCCAGGGAGGCATCAAGATACCGCCCGAGGTCCTGCAACAGATGCAGGCACACGGCATCAAGATGCCGGACATGACCGCACCGCACACCTTCAAGCAGTGCCTGACCCCCGAGGAAGCCGCGAAGGACGAACACCCTGACTTCAGCAACGACAAGTCCTGCCGTACCACCCAATCTGAATGGTCAGGCGACCACTTCCACGCCGAGTTCACCTGCGACGGCAAGGGCCAGTCGATGCATGGAAAAGTCGACGGAACAATGACCTCGGGCGGCAAGGCCTACACGGGCACCGTCAACATGGAAGGCAACAACCCACACATGGGCGGCCGGTTCGTGATGGAGGGGCAGTCGTCCGGCAAGTGGCTGGGCCCGACCTGCCCCAAGGGCACCGAATAAATCCCCGTCATTGCGAGCCATCCAACCCTGCCGCCGAACCGGCGTTTTTGCGTCACCAGCAGGAGGGTACGAAGCCCGTGCGGCTTCAGCCGTCGCGACCCTCACGGGGCTGTTCCGCGGAGACTCCGGTCGAATCGTTTGCAGTCTCCGCAACGAATTTGTTCAGGCGCGCCACGTGGACGGTGATCATTGGACCAGGCGTGGCATGCATGCCGGCGATCAATGTCGGTCGCATCACTGTGCTTACCGCCGCGCCCGTGATCGCCGTTTCACCGCCGCTCGCCGGAGGGTCCGCGGCGGGCGCCCGCACCGGCTCGGCATCCACAAGCTTTGTGTGCGATTCAACAGGCGGAGCCGGCACCACGACGCTGGAGCCGTCCCCTGACATGACCGGTGGCGACTCCGTCGACGGGGCCGATCGCACATCCGCCGCGACCCGCTCCGACGACACCACCGGTTCGGGTGCAGTGTGTTCGTCATCCGGCATCGCGACGTCGGGAATCGCCGCCCACTCCTCGGGCGAAATGCCTTCGGGAATCTCCGTCGACTGTGCGGGCACGATCATCCGCGAGGATATGCGCCTCGCCTGCACCAGCGCGCGGATGGCCTGGAATACCTCGACCCGTCCGAACGGCTTCTTGACGAACCCGTCGGCGCCGAAGCGCTGCACGTAGAACTGTTCGGTCGCCTGCTGGTTGCCGCTCATCATGACGATCGGCGTGGTGCGGGTGCGGCTGTCGCGCCGCAGCGCGCGCAATACCGCGAAGCCGGATATGCCGGGCAGCACGATGTCGAGGAAAATCAGGTCCGGTAACTGTGCCTGTGCCAGCGTGACCGCGCTTTCGCCGTCAACGGCCTTCAGCACTTCGTAGCCGTCCTGCGCCAGCATCTTGCCCAACAC
>JBOHYR010000028.1:0-9528 GCA_050737995.1 Rhodanobacteraceae bacterium | reverse complement strand
TGGCGCGCGAGTCCTATGACGTGACGATGATGAAACTGCAGGACTGGGTCAGGGTGTTGACCATGTCCGCACCGAACGTCGCCAACATGTACCGCGGCCTGTATTCGCCGGGCAACGAGAACAATCCGTACAAGATCTACGGCAGGGAACGCGCGATCCGGGTGAACATCCTGAGCATCGTCCTGCTCGGCAACGTCCCCGGCCACACGCCGACCGGCGCGACCGTCCGTTTTCAGCGCAGCGTGTACGACAAGACGTCGGGCAGCACCCAGCCACTGGACAACAGGATCGCGACGCTGGCATTTGCCTACAAGCCGGACCTGCGAATGGACGAGCGTTATCGAATCGAGAATCCGCTGGGCTTCCAGGTCACCGATTATCGCGTCAGCACGGATTACGCCTCGACGCCGCCGAAGGCCGTCGCGGCGACGGGTCCGGACAGCGCGCGCAGCGAGGCCAGGGCGATCGAGATGCAGCTTCCCGAAGCGATGCCGAGTGACGGTGCGCTGGGCACGCTTCGCCCATCGGCACCGGCACCGGCGCAGTCGCTACGCGGATCGGATACGCCGATTCCAACCCCTTCGTTTCGCGGACCAGGCCAGCCATGATCAGACAGGTTGCGCAGATGTTGGCCGCCGCCGCCGTATTGACGATGGCGGATGCCGCCTGGCCCGCGCATGCGCAGGTCGTCCAGCAGTACGACTACCGGACCGACGCCATCTATCCGGTTTGCACCGGGCTTGGCCTTGCGACCGAAATCGTGCTCGACCCGCACGAAAAGGTCCTCGACTACAGCACCGGGTTCAGCAATGGCTGGTATCTGACCCGCCGTGACAACGTCTTCTATCTGCGGCCGAAGAACGTGGACGTTGATACCAACATGATGGTGCGCACGGAAACCCATTGGTACATCTTCGAGCTGCACGTGGTCGCCAGCGACTGGAAAAGGCTTGACCAAGCCAGGAACGACGGCGTCCAGTACAAGATCACGTTCAAATACCCTGCGGACGCGAGCTTTGCCAAGACGGCCAAACCTGCCACCCGCGATCCGTCGCTGGACACGGAGTTGGTGCCCGGCCGCAGGTACAACTTCCACTATGACTACGCCGCGCTGGGCAAGACGGCGCCGTGGCTGATGCCGGTCAACGTCTACGACGACGGGCACTTCACATACATCAAGCTGAGCGACAGCTTTCGCTTCCCGACCGGAAGTTTTCCGACCGTGCACATGCGTGAGCACGAGCACGGCGCGGACTCGCTCGTGAACAGTACGGTGCGCGGTAACACCATCGTCGTGCATGGCGCGTATCCCTATCTGGTCCTGCGCCAAGGTGACGACGTCGTGGGGTTGCGCAGGGGTGACAACCCATGAGCACGAGTCCGCCGCGGCGCCCTGATGATGCGCGGGATGGCGGTCACGACCAAGCAGGTGCCCGCGTTTCCGGCCACGAGACGAGGCGCGGCAGCGTGGCCGCCATGGACCTGGATGTGAACGCGCCGCTGCTGCGATCGGGTGACCTGCGGAGGATGAATCGCCGCGCGCCGGGCTTTCTCGGCGCGACGGTCATCCTGTTGCTGGCTTTGGCGTTCCTGTTGCTGAAGTCCACCGGCGGCGCAAAGACACCGCCGAAGCCGCGTGTCGAGACCGTACAGGTCCCCGCGCTCCCGCCCCAGCCTCAGCTTCCACGGCCGGTATCGGAGTCGGCCGTCGTGATGGCAACCCCGGCTGCATTGCCGGTCGTATCGCCGGCGCCGCCATTGCCCGTGCTGCCTGCGCCGCCCGCGCAGGCGCAGCCGGGAGCGAGCCTGCTGCAGCGTCGCGGCATGGCGGATGATGCCGGGGGCGGCGCCTCGGATGTGCGGGGCGGCGGCGTCGCGGGCCAAGGCCGTGCCGGAACGACCGGAAGCGGTGCGACGCATGCGCGCCTGCTCACCGACCCCGACACACTGATGTTGCGTGGTACCTACATCCGTTGCGTGCTGGAAACGCGGATCATTTCCGACATCCCGGGCTTCACGTCCTGCGTGGTGACCGAGCCGGTGTATTCGTTCGACGGCAAGCACCTACTCCTGCCCAAGGGCTCTAGGGTATTCGGCGAATACAACCATGGCCCCGTCGGATCACGCATTGCCGTCGTCTGGGATCGCATCGTTACACCGACGGGCATCGACGTCAGCATGTCCAGCCCCGGTGTCGACAATCTGGGTGGCGCGGGATTGCCCGGGCACCTCGATTCGCACTGGCCGAGCCGGATCGGATCGGCGCTGCTGATCAGCCTGATGAGCGATGCATTCCTCTATGAAGGCGAAAAGCACGGTCCAAGAACGAACAACATCAGTCCCGGCGGTGCGTTCGTCGTGCAGGCCCCGTTTCAGAGCAACTCCGCGCAAACCCTGCAGAACCTGGCCAACCAGGCGGTACAGCAGTCGGCCAATCGCCGGGCGACATTGGCCATCAATCAAGGCAGTCTGATCGCGATCTACGTCGCCAAGGACGTGGATTTCAGCGGTGTGGTGGCGAGGTTTTGACGGCCGTGGATGCCTTGTCGACGCCTGCAACGGTAGCCACGCCAGACAGGATGGGCACGGGTGGCGGTACGCTGCCGGACCGGGTATCCCTGCCAGTACGGAGGCGGGTGGCGGACCAGCGCGGCGCGGCGGCCGCGCGCGTGTCCGGTGAATTCCTGGATTGGCAGTACCAGGTCCTTGGCGTACGTGAATTCCTCGACTCGCCCGACGTGACCGAAGTGTGCGTCAATCGGCCGGGTGAGGTGTACGTCGAGGACCGCGACGGTTGGCGGCGCGTGGCCGTGCCGCAGCTCACGTTCGAACGCGCCAGGCAGTTCTGCACGGCCATCGTCAACGAAAGCGGTACCGGTCAGCACATCACCGAAACCGATCCTCTTGTCTCGTTGACGTTTCCCACCGGGCAGCGCGCCCAGTTCGTGATTCCGCCCGCCTGCGAAGCCGGGCGCGTTTCCATCACGATCCGGCAACCCGCGACGTGGACCCGAACCCTTGCTCAATACGAGGCCGACGGATTCTTCGACGCGGTCCGGGAAATGGCTTCGGGCATCGACGATCACGACCGCGAGCTGCTGGAACTGCGTGCCGCGCGCCGGTACGCGGAGTTTTTCAGGAAAGCCGTGCTTTACAAGAAGAACATCGTGGTTTCCGGCGCCACCGGGAGCGGCAAGACCACATTCATGAAGTCGCTGGTGCAGCACATGCCTGACAGCGAGCGCCTGGTCACCATCGAGGATGCGCGCGAGCTTTTCATCCGCCAGCCGAACGTCGTGCACCTGCTCTATTCGAAAGGGGGCCAGAGCACAAGCCACGTCACGGCAAAGACCTGCATGGAAGCCTGCCTGCGGATGCGGCCGGACCGGATCATCCTGGCGGAACTGCGCGGCGACGAAGGCTTCTACTTCATCCGCAACTGCGCATCGGGACATCCGGGTTCGATCACGAGCTGCCACGCGGGCAGCCCGCAACAAACCTGGGATCAACTGGCGTTGATGGTGAAGGCGTCGCGGGAAGGCGCGGGCCTGGAATTCGCCACCATCAAGCGCCTGCTGAGGATGACGATCGACGTCGTGGTGCACGTCAGCGCCCACGCCGGTCGCCGCAACATCACCGGCATCGACCATCGTCCGAGCCGCGTGGTCCCGGCTGACGGATCACGCGAAAGTGGATGTCCGGAGTCGTCGCCATGATTTCGGCGCTGACGATGATGGCGTGCGCCAACCTCGCGGTCGCGCCACAGCTCATGTACCACGTCGCAATGGTCGAATCGAACGGCAACCCGTTCGCGATCGGCGTCGTCGGTGGCCGCCTGGTGCGGCAGCCCAGGGATCTGGCGGAGGCCGTCGCGACGGCGCGCATGCTCGAGGCGGGCCACTACAACTTCTCGGTCGGTATCGCACAGGTGAATCGGGCGAACCTAGCCCGGTACGGGCTCGACGCATACGAAAAGGCCTTCGACGTGTGCCCCAATCTGGCCGCGGGCTCGCGCATCCTGGCCGACTGCTACCGCGGCGCCGGCGGTGCGTGGGACAAGGCGTTCAGTTGCTACTACGCCGGTGACTACACCACCGGTTTTCGCGATGGCTATGTGCAGAAAATCGTTGCATCGCTGAACGGACCGCGCAACGTCGGCGCCGTCGGGCCGGCGGCCGCTGTTCCGGTGTTGCCGGATTCGCAAGGTGCGCCACCCGCGCGTGCGGTGCTCCCGGTGGCTCGATCCGGCGCGGCGTACCGCGTCGCCATCCGCACGTTCGTGCCGGATGCCGCCGCGGGCGCGTTGCCTGCGCCGTCAGGCGCACCTCCATCCGGCGGGCCGCCTGCGCCCGTCGCCGAGGCCAAGGGCGCCGCGGGAGGCGCATCTCCCGTTGCTGCCGCTGCTGCGCTGTCCGCGGCCGGGACCTCGGCGCCCCGCGCGGGCGCAGCGGCCGCGCATTCCATTTTCGTCCCGCAAGTCACGGGCCCGAACGATCCCCATGGTGCTTCCCGACCAGTGATCGCCGCGAAACCGCCGCCCGCACCCACGGCCGATCCGGCCGACCTGCGCCACCACGCGAGGGACGAAGCGCGTGTGTTTTGACCCGTCCAACGCTTGCATCGAGAAGCAGTTCGCGTTCCAGCCACCGCGGCGCGTGCCGCCTTGCATCCACAAAGGAGACAAATCGATGAAAACGTCAAAGCCGCTGCGGACCCACGCGGCCGAATCATCCCGTGCGCTGCTCCGCCCAAGCCTCAGGTTCACATTGTTCGCGCTTGCGGCGATGCCATGCATCGCCCTCGCGCAGGACATTGGCGAAGCCGGCAGCCAGATCTGTGGCTTCCTCAGTTCCGTCAACACGCTGCTGAACGTCCTTTCCGTGGTCGTGGTCACGATCGCGATCATCTTCAGCGGCTATCAGATCGCGTTCGCGCACAAGCGCATCGGGGAAATCGCACCCATCGGTATCGGCGCGATCCTGATCGGCGCCGCGAGCCAGATCGCCAAGATGATCCTGGGCGGCACGGCCGGAGCCGGGTGCGTTGCGATGGTCACGGACGTGCTCAATTTCTATGCGTAAGGACGCCATGTTCCGTGGCTGTACCCGCCCGCCCATGTTCATGGGCGTGCCTTACGTGCCGTTCTTCATCGGCGCGGGTGGGTGCCTGCTGCTCACGATGTACTTCAACCTGTTCTGGCTGCTGCTGACGCCGGCGGTGATATTCGTGATGCGGCAGATGGCACGGCGCGACGAAATGGTCTTCCGGCTGATCGGGCTGCGCTGGCAGTTCCGGGCGCGCGTGCGCAACTTGCGCGAAAACGACGGCACGTGGGTCTTCACGCCCAATGTCCATCGTGGCCAATCCAGGATCGACGAGTAGGGATCCCGCGCGCCTGGCGCCAACCACGTACGCCAACCGCGACGCCCAACGACATGCCGAAACCACGGTTCCATCCCGACACGCCGATCAGCGAATTCATCCCGCTGTCGACGCACGTCTCGCCCACCGTGCTCAAGACCACCGGCGGGGATTTCCTGGTGGCGTGGCGACTCGGCGGCTTGCCGTTTGTCGGGCGTGAGGAATGGGAGATCGAGCACCGCCACAGTACCTTCAACCACCTGCTGCAGACGCTGCGTGCGCCGGATTTCGTCAACGTGGCGTTCTGGGTGCACGACGTGCGTCGGCATGGCTGCATCCGGGACGAAAGCCATTTTGCGCAGCCGTTCCTCCAGTCCATGTCGGATGCGTACTACGGCGGACTGTCGGCGCAGAAGGTCATGCGCAACGACCTGTATCTCACGCTGCTTTACCGCCCCGTGGTGGTGGGCAAGCGGTTCGTCGAGAAGCCGTCCGACCTAGGGCGCCTCGAGTCCCAACAGCGACAAGCCATCGCGATCGCGCAGGAACTTGCCGGCAACGTCGAAGCCGTCCTCAAGGATTACGCGCCCTGCCGCCTCGGGATGTACGAGTCGGCCAGCGGGACGGTGTTTTCGGAGGCGCTCGAGTTCTACGGATACCTGCTCAACCATGTCGACGAGCCGGTGCCGGTATTGCACGCACCGGTTCCCCGCTACCTGGCCGTCAGCAAACATCGGTTCTCAGCCAGAACCGGTGACTTCGTGGTGACGACGCCGGGTAGCACAAACCACTTCGGGGCCATCCTGAACATCAAGGAGTATCCGGACGGGACCTGGCCCGGCGTCCTGAATGGCCTCAAGTATCTCGACTTCGAGTACGTCGCCACGCACTCCTTCAGCCCGGTCGGACGCCACGACGCGCTGAAGACCCTCGAGCGCACCAAGGGGATGATGATTTCCTCGGGCGACAAGGCCGTCAGCCAGATCGCCGAACTCGATCACGCCATGGACCAGGTCGCTTCCGGGAACTTCGTGCTCGGCCAGTATCACTTCAGCGTGGCCGTCTATGCCCCCGACCAGGAGGCGCTGGCACAGCACGTCGCCGGCATGCGCGCGGAACTGTCCAATTCCGGTTTCGTTTCGGTGAAGGAGGACCTTGCCGTCACGGCCGCATTCTATGCGCAGCTTCCGGCCAACTGGCGTTACCGCACGCGACTGGCCAACATCAGTTCGCTGAATTTCCTGGGGCTGGCGCCGCTGCACAATTTCGCAAGCGGCAAGGCTGATCGCAATCCGTGGGGCGAGTGCGTCGCGACGCTGCAGACGACCAACGGCCAGCCGTACCACTTCAACTTCCACGCAACCCATCCGGCCGAGGATTCGCTGGGCGAGAAGGTCATTGGCAACACCCTGGTGATCGGCAAGTCCGGAACCGGCAAGACCGCACTCATCAACTTCCTGCTCGGCCAGACGCAGAAGCTCGATCCCGCCCCCACGATCTTTTTCTTCGACAAGGACCACGGCGCCGAAATTTTCGTGCGGGCGTGCGGTGGTTGCTATCTGGCACTGGAGAACGGCCGGCCCACCGGGTTCAACCCGTTCCACTGCGAGCGCAGCGAAGCCAACGTCCAGTTCCTCGGCGAACTGATGAAGTTGCTGGCGGGCAAGAGCGCGTACAGCGCGCGCGAGGAAGAAGACATCTTTCGCGCGATCGAGAACATGCTCGACACGCCGGTTCACCTCCGGACGATGACCAACTTCCGGACGAGCTTGCCCAACCTCGGGGACGATGGCCTGTACGCGCGCATGCGCAGGTGGACGGCCGGCAATTCGCTGGGTTGGGTGTTCGACAATCCCGTCGATGTCGTCGACTTGTCCCGCGCGAACATCCTCGGCTTCGACTACACCGACCTCATCGACAATCCGGAAGTCCGCGTGCCCGTGATCAACTACCTGCTGCACCGCCTGGAATCGCTGATCGACGGCCGGCGGCTGATCTACGTGATGGACGAGTTCTGGAAAATCCTCGAGGGCAAGGGCGGCCTGAAGGAGTTCGCCCGGAACAAGCAGAAGACCATCCGCAAACAGAACGGTTTGGGGATCTTCGCGACCCAGAGCCCGGAGGACGCGCTCGCAAGCGACATCGCCGCGGCACTCGTCGAGCAGACCGCGACCATGATCCTGCTGCCCAATCCAAACGCGAGCCGCGAGGACTACATGGATGGCCTGAAGCTGACCGAAGCCGAGTATCGCGTGGTCGTGAACCTGGATGAGCGCTCGCGTTGCTTCCTGGTGAAACAGGGCCACGCCAGCACCGTGTGCCGCCTCGACCTGCATGGCATGGACGACGCGCTGGCGGTTATCTCCGCGTCCACCGACAACATCGGGATCGTGCACCGCGTGGTGCGCGAGTGCGCTGCGGCGCGGAACGTGGCGCCGGATGATTTGCCGCCCAGTGCATGGCTTCCGGTTTTTTACGAACGCCGCAAGGGCAGCGGAAAGCGCGCATCCGCCGCACCGATGTCCCGGTGCCCGACCGGCGCGATCGTGAAGTGATCGGCCCACCCGAACGGGAGCAGCATCATGCGTACACGTGCAACTGGAAACGACCGATACCGTCTCCTGGCCTGCGGGCGCCGCTTCACGCTCGTGGTCATGCTGGCGGGCGCGCTCGGCGCCGGGACTGCGGGCGCGCAGGTGCTGGTCAATGATCCGCTCGCGCTGGCCAAGCTTGCATCGTCGGAGCTCACGTTGGCCAATCAGTACATCACGATGGTCGACCAGTACAAGCAGATGCTGGTCCAGGTGACGGGTCTCGGTACCCATTTCACGATCATGCCGACCACGCTGGATCCGATTGGTGACTCCAGTGAGCTGATCGAGGCAAATTGTGGCAGCGGCGGGGGCGGCGGATTGCTCGGCGACATGATGGCTTCGCTGATATCACTTGTGAGTCAACCCGTTTCCGAAAGCCAGCGCAAGGTATGTGCGCAGATCGTCATCGCGCAGGTCGACAAATACAACCAGACGGTGGCGTTGCTCGGAAGGCTCGGTACGTACAAGAGCTCACTGGATCAACTCGTGGACATGGCTGGCAAGGTCGAAGCGACCTTGGGTTACGCGAGCGGTACCACGACCCAGGCGACCACCTACGCGAGCGGCATGGCGACGGACATGAACAACTGGGACGCACGGATGAAGGCCGACGACGCCATCATAAAAACGTTGCAGGATCAGCAGGTGTTGCTGGCCAGGCTGGCGCTCAAGGGCGGAGCCTCATCGATTCTCGGTGCGGCGCTGGAGGACGTGACGTTCAAGGCCGCGGTGCAAGCCGTGGGGCATTGAGGCGTCCGCTGCGCGTGCCCGGCGGGTGCCCCACGACGCAACCTGCGCGGCACGTCAACAAGGCGAAACGCCACCAGGAGCGGAGCCATGGGAGCGGGAGTTTCGAATTTCGTCTTTTTCGTGTTGATTTACGACTGGCTCAATGAGGCGATCACCAGCTTTGGTGACAGCCTGATGGGACGATTCACGGAGTGGGCATCGCTGCTGGCGCTGTTGCTGGTAACGATCTGGATCATGCTCGTCGGGTACCACGTCATCATGGGCACATTGCGCGAACCGCTGATGGCCGTTGTCGTCAACATGGCGCGGATCGCGGTGATCGTCACCGTTGCCACCAGCATGAGTTTGTTCGGAACCCACCTCAACACGTTTTTCAACACTGATCTGAACAAGGCGATCAACCAGGCCGTTACGGGTAGCAACGACAGCATCCAGTCGTCCATCGACAAGAATCTCGTGTGGACGGAAATTGCCATGAGCGCGGTGGACGCCGTGAAACTGGTACCCAGCGACACGGAAGGCAACACCGAAAAGAACCGGGCCATGTTCTGGGCAGGCCTGGGCACCGCGGGACCGGCGCTCACGGCGGCCGTGATGCTGTTGATGTACCAGTTTGCGCTGGCCCTGTTCATCGGTCTGGGGCCGTTGTTCATCTTGTGCCTGATCTTCGACCAGACCAAAGGGTTTTTCGCGAAATGGCTGTACTACGGGATCGGCACGCTGTTTTCGATGGCTTTCCTCAACGTGGTCACGTCGATGGTGCTGCAGCTCAGCACCGGCGTGGCCGCGGGCATGTGGACTGCGGGGCTGCTCGAAAAAGCCT
>JBOHYR010000027.1:0-6553 GCA_050737995.1 Rhodanobacteraceae bacterium | reverse complement strand
GACCGCGGTCGCCGAGTCTGTCCGCGCGGCGATCCGCGCCGAAACGCACCTGACCGCTTCGGCGGGCGTCGCGCCCAACAAGTTCCTCGCCAAGATCGCATCTGATTTCAAAAAACCCAATGGCCTTTTCGTGGTGCGCCCGCACGAGGCGCTGCAGTTTCTCGCGCCGCTGGTAGTCGGGCGATTGCCCGGAGTTGGCAAGGTGATGCAGCGCAAGCTGGCAGAACTGGCCGTCGCGACGGTCGCTGACTTGCGTGCGTTCGACGCGGGTGAACTCGAGCGCCGCTTCGGGCGCTACGGGAAACGGTTGCACGAATTGTCACTGGGCATCGACGAACGGCCCGTGACCCCGGATCGCCCGACCCTGCAGATATCCAGCGAAGATACCTTCGAACACGACCTCACTCTGGACGAACTCGCGCCGCACATTGAACGGCTGGCGGCCAAGACCTGGGCCGCGCACCGGCGAGAGATGGAAAGCGAGCATGGGCGCATCGCGCGAAGTGTGGTACTGAAACTCAAAACCGCGGATTTCAGGATCTTCACCCGCAGCCTGACGCCGCCGGAGCGCCCGGCCTCAGAGGGCGAACTCGCCGAAATTGCCTGCGCGTTGCGCGCGCGAGTGAAGCTCCCGCCGCGGACCCGCTATCGGCTGGTCGGCGTGGGGCTTGCCGGTTTCGTCGATCGCGACAGTTACGAGGCGCAGCAGGAGTTGTTCGCGGGGTGAATCGCCGGAACAGAAAGAGCAGGCGCTATGCGCCGGCCGGCTCCTGCATGAAGGCACGAGTAGGAGCGCGCCTGCGCGCGATCGCGCCTTCTATTTCTTTTTCGGGATGTACAGATCGGTGATGGTGCCTTCGGCGATTTCGGCGGCCATGCCGGTCGCTTCGCCCAATGTCGGGTGAGGATGAATGGTCAGCGCGATGTCTCCTATCTCGGCGCCCATCTCGATCGCCAACGCGATTTCCGAGATCAGATCGCCCGCGCGCACGCCGACGATGCCGCCGCCGATTACGCGATGGGTGGCTTCATCGTAAATCAGCTTGGTGAAACCTTCTGCGCGGTCCATCCCCAGCGCACGGCCGGATGCTGTCCACGGGAATTTGCCGACACCGACTTTCAGGCTCTTTTCCTTCGCTTCGCGCTCGGTGACGCCAACCCACGCGATCTCGGGATCCGTATAAGCGACCGAAGGCACCACGCGTGCTTCGAAGAATCGCTTCTGACCCGCGGCGACCTCGGCCGCCGCGTGCGCTTCGTGCGTGGCCTTGTGCGCCAGCATCGGTTGACCGACCAGATCGCCGATCGCGAAGATGTGCGCAACGTTGGTACGCATCTGCTTGTCGACAGGAATCAGGCCACGTTCGGTGACGACGATGCCAGCCTTGTCGGCGCCGACCTTGTCGCCGTTTGCGCTGCGTCCGACTGACACAAGCACACGATCGTATGTCTTGCGTTCGGGGATGCTGTCGCCCTCGAATTCGCAGGCAATGCCGTTCTTCTGCGCCTTCGCGGCAGTGACTTTGGTCTTCAGATGCACCGCGACGCCCTGCTTCTTCAGGCGTGCCGCAAGCGGGCGCACCAGATCGGCGTCCGCGCCCGGCATCAACTGGTCCATGAATTCGACCACGGTGACCGCGCTGCCGAGCGCGCGATACACCGTCGCCATTTCAAGGCCGATGATGCCCCCGCCGACCACCAGCAGGGTTTTCGGCACGTCGCGCAGTTGCAGAGCGCCGGTGGAATCCATCACGCGCTTGTCGTCCCATGGGAAGATCGGCAGTCGTATGGCCTGCGAGCCCGCGGCGATGATCGCCTGCTCGAAGCGGATCAGCTTTTTGTCCTTGCCGTGTTCGACCTCGAGTTCGTGCGGCGACACGAACTTGCCGATGCCCTGCACCGCGCGCACCTTGCGCTGCTTGGCCATGCCGGCGAGGCCGCCGGTCAGCTTGCCGACGGTCTTGTCCTTGAAATCGCGCAGCTTGTCGAGGTCGATCCTCGGCTCGCCGAATTCAATGCCGTGTGCGGCCATCGACGCCGCTGAGTCGATCACCTCCGCGGCATGCAGCAGCGTCTTCGAGGGAATGCAGCCTACGTTGAGGCACACCCCACCGAGCGTCCCGTAGCGTTCGACCAGCACCGTGTCGAGGCCGAGATCTGCAGCGCGAAACGCGGCGCTGTAGCCTCCGGGGCCCGAGCCCAGCACGAGCATCTGGCATTCCATGTCAGCCTTGTGCTCGGTCGCCTTTGCGGCAGCCGGAGCGTTTGTATTCTCTTTCCTCCGGGGAGGAGGTTGGGATGAGGGGTTCGAGGCTTCGTTCGACGATCCACCCTCACTCTTCTCGTCTTGTTTCCTGGGCGAGGGAGATGCATGGGCCGCTCCAGTCTTGTCAGGCCTGGCGTCATCGTCAGGCTTCTCCGATCCAGCCTCCAAGACAGCAATCACCGAACCTTGCTCGACGTTGTCGCCGACCTTGACCTTCACTTCCTTGACGACACCCGCATTCGAAGCCGGGACTTCCATCGTGGCCTTGGCCGATTCCAGCGTGACCAGACTTTGATCTTTCTCGACCCGGTCGCCGGCTTTCACCAACACCTCGATCACCGGCACGTCGTGGAAATCGCCGATGTCGGGTACCTTCAATTCAATTGTCTTGGCCATGCTTCAGGTTCCTTGCTGCCAGGTTTGCTTGTTCGGGCCACGAACGCACGCGGATGTCGCGTTGCGGGATCGGGATTTCGATATCGTGTTTCTCCAGCGCGTCGTGCAAGGCCCAGTTGTAGGTTGCCTCGACGCCCCTGACCCGCTTCGTCGCATCCGGGGTCAACCACACCACCAGCGCGAAGCTCATCGAGTATTCGTCGAAACCCATCAGCCACACCTGTGGACGCCGTTCGCCGTCCTGCGACAAGGTAAAGGGCACTGCCGCCGCAGCTTCCAGGCCGGCCTTCTCCACCAGTGCCTTGTCCGTACCGTACGCAACCTTGAATTTCACGTGCAAGCGTCGGGATACCTCGCGCAAGGTCCAGTTCACCAGCCGTGCGCTGACGAATTCGGAGTTTGGAACCAGGATATCGATGTTGTCGTTGGTGGTGATACGGGTCGCGCGGATCTGGATATCGCGCACGGTGCCATGGACGCCTGACGCCAGTTCGACGAAATCCCCGACCTTGAGGTTGCGCTCGAACAGGATGATCAATCCCGATACGAAATTGTTGAAGATCGTCTGCAGGCCGAACCCCAGCCCGACGCCCAGCGCGCCGACAAACAGGCCGAACTGACCCATCGGTACGCCGGCCACGTAGAGCACGATCAGTATGCCGATCACCCACAGTACATATTGGGTGATGCGCGAGACGGTGTAGATCGCAGCGCGACTCGCGCTTTCGTGTCGCGCCTGATAGCGGACGAAAGCGCGGCTTACCAGCTTGGTAACGATCCACAACAGCACCAGTAGCACCAGCGCCGCCAGCAGCGTGCCAACGGTCACCTCGATGCCGTTGGCGCCGCCGGTATGGATCAATCGGTGATCGAGGACGCCGTTTATTTTCGCCAAAACGCCACTTGCACCATGTACTGCGTCACCGCTGACCGGCGGCGTACTTTGCGTTGACGCGGCACCCGCAGCGGCCATGACGCTTTTACAACAAGGCCCTGCGCATGTCGGCGAGCAGTTGCGCCAAGTATGCAGCGAAACGCGCCGCCGCGGCGCCATCAATCACGCGGTGGTCGTAGGACAGCGACAGTGGCAGGATCATGCGCGGCACGAATTCTGTTCCGTTCCACAGGGGCTGCGTCGATGAGCGCGACACCCCGAGGATCGCGACTTCCGGTGCGTTGATGATGGGTGTGAACGCGGTGCCGCCGATGCCGCCCAGCGAGGAAATCGAGAAACAGCCGCCCGACATTTCCGCAGGGCCGAGCTTGCCGTCGCGCGCCTTCTTGGCCAGCGACGACATCTCCTGCGCGATCTCCAGGACGCCTTTTTTGTCGCAATCGCGAATCACCGGCACCACCAGCCCATTGGGCGTGTCGGCCGCGAAGCCTATGTGGAAGTACTTCTTTACCACCAGGTTCTCGCCGGACGCGTCAAGCGAGGCGTTGAAGTTCGGATACTTCTGCAGCGCTGCAACCGAAGCCTTGATCAGGAACGCCAGCAGGGTGACCTTGACGCCTTCCTTTTCGTGTTCCTTGTTGAGTGTTGCTCGCAAGGCCTCGAGGTCGGTGATGTCCGCGTCCTCGAACTGCGTGACGTGCGGGATCATTGCCCAGTTGCGCGCGAGATTGGCGCCGGAAAGTTTCTTGATCCGCGACAGTGCCTCAGTCGCGACTTCGCCGAACTTGCTGAAATCGATCTGTGGCCACGGCAGCAGGTTCAGGCTGCCGCCCCCGGCCGTCTTCGCAGGCTTCGCCCCCCCCGACATGGCCGCCTTCACGAATTTCTGCACGTCGTCTTTGCTGATGCGGCCGCCTCGTTCGGTGCCGCCAACCTGCGTCAAATCGACGCCCAGTTCGCGGGCGAATGCACGTACCGCGGGGCTTGCGTAAGGCACCTTGCCCGGCATGATCGACTCGGCGTCGAAGGGAATCGGCGGGGTGCGCGGGGCGCCCGCGTTGTTGGTTTCGTGACTTTCGGCGGCGGTTGGCCGACGAGACGAGGATGATTCATCCTCCTCCGTCTTCGATTTTTCCTCCCGTTTCGGGGGGGCAGGCGCCGCCTTTTCGGAAGATGGCCGCTTTTCGGTCTTGGGCTGCCCGGATTTCCCTTCGCCGCCATCGGACTCCCCGGCTTCGTCTGCCTCGATCGAAGCGATCACATCGCCCTGGGAAACCTCCTCGTTCACCTTGACCTTGACCTCGCGCACGGTGCCCGCGAATGGCGAGGGTACTTCCATCGTGGCCTTGGCCGATTCCAGAGTCACCAACCCCTGGTCCTTGTCGACATGGTCGCCGGGTTTGACCATGACCTCGATAACCGGGACGCCCTGGAAATCCCCGATGTCCGGCACCTTCGCTTCGCGTGTATCTGCCACGTCCGGCTCCTTCGATCAAGTACCTGCAAGACCCCCAGTTTCGCGCATTTGCGCCGCCGCGTCATGTAGTCCCCAAAAGCCACCGTGACCATTGGCGGATGGCGGTACGAGTTGTCTGCGATCAGACTGCGTGCAACGATCGCGAATCCCGCGCCCCGGAGATAACCAGATGTTGACGATCCGCCAATTGTCCAAGACCTATCCCAACGGCGTGCGCGCCCTGCGCGATGTCTCTCTGGACATACCCAACGGCATGTTCGGCCTGCTCGGGCCGAACGGCGCGGGCAAGTCGTCCCTGATGCGCACCATTGCAACCCTGCAGGATCCGGATTCGGGCACCATCAAGCTGGGCGATCTGGACGTGCTGGCCGACAAGCCCGCCACGCGGCGTATATTGGGGTATCTCCCGCAGGAGTTCGGGGTGTACCCGAGGGTCTCCGCCGAGGCGATGCTGGACCATTTCGCGGTGCTGAAGGGCGTTACCCGCCGGGGCGAGCGCCGCGATCTGGTCGCCGCCCTTTTGCAACAGGTGAACCTCTACGACGTGCGCAAGCGCAAGCTGGGCGGCTTCTCCGGCGGCATGCGCCAGCGCTTCGGCATCGCGCAGGCATTGATCGGCGATCCGAAGCTGGTGATCGTGGACGAGCCGACTGCGGGGCTTGATCCGGAGGAACGCCAGCGTTTCCTTAACCTGTTGGCCGAAATTGGCGAACGGGTGGTGGTGATCCTCTCGACCCACATCGTCGAGGACGTGACCGAACTGTGTCCGCGCATGGCGATCATCGCCGAAGGGCAGGTGCGGCTGACCGGCGAGCCACGCGAAGCGATCCGTTCGCTCGAAGGCCGGGTGTGGCGCCGTGCGATCGACAAGGCTGCGTTGCCGCGCTACCGCGAACAGATGAACGTGCTGTCGACCCGGTTGGCGGCAGGCGCCACCCTGATCCACGTACTGGCTGACGCCAGGCCGGGGGATGGTTTCGAGAGCGTGGCACCTGACCTCGAAGACGTGTATTTCGGCCAGCTGTACCATGCCGCCCCGACCGCCAAGGCGGCCTGAGCATGTTCCACGAAATCTTCCGGCTCGACTTGCGCCAGCAGCTCAGGAGCCCGCTGTTCTGGCTGATTCTGTTGGCGTTCGCGGCGATTGCGTTCGGGGCGGCCAGCTCAGATTCCATCCAGATCGGTGGTGGCGTCGGCAACATCCACCGCAACGCACCGTATGTCGTCATCACGATGCTCGCCGCGTTCTCGGTCATCGGCATGTTCCTGATCCCGATTTTCGTGGCCGGCGCCGCGTTGCGCGATTTCACGTGCAACACAGCCGAATTGATGTTCTCGACACCGGTGTCGCGTTTCGATTACCTTGGCGGCCGTTTCGTCGCGGGTTGGCTCGTCAGCGTGCTGATCCTGGTCGGGGTGGCTATCGGCTTTTGGCTGGGCTCACTGATGCCGTGGCTCGACCCGGCACGGCTCGGACCGACACCCTGGGCGGCCTACGGGTGGGCGCTGGCCGTAGTCG
>JBOHYR010000026.1:0-52316 GCA_050737995.1 Rhodanobacteraceae bacterium | reverse complement strand
AAGCCACACAGCGTGGTGCTGGCCAGCAGCGCCAATATCTACGGCAACGCCACGGTCGAACCGATTACCGAGGACACCCCGCCTGCGCCGGCCAACGACTACGCGGTGTCCAAGCTCGCGATGGAATATATGGCCCGGCTGTGGATGGACCAGCTGCCGATCACGCTGGTGCGGCCGTTCAATTACACCGGTGTCGGGCAGTCCGGAAATTTCCTCATCCCGAAGATCGTGGCGCACTTCCGGCGCGGCGAGCAGATTATCGAACTCGGCAACACCGACGTGTCGCGCGATTTCAGCGACGTGCGCGACGTTGCGCGTGCGTACACGGCAATCGCCGAAAAGACGCCCACAGGCGAAACCGTCAACATCTGCTCGGGGCAGGGGCACTCGCTAGGCGAAGTGCTCGCGCTGATGGCCACCATTGCAGGTTACAAGATCGAGGTGCGGGTCAATCCCGCATTCGTGCGTGCCAATGAGGTCAAGCGGTTGGTGGGTTCCAACGTGCGGCTGCGGGAAATCACCGGCTTTACGCCGGCGATTCCGCTGGAAGAAACCCTGCGTTGGATGTATTCCGCACCGACCTCATCATGCACGTAGCCCGGATGGAGTGAAGCGGAATCCGGGACACCCTCTCCCGGCGGCCGAGGGACGAACGAGGAGCCGCTGGCCGATCACCCAACCAACGCGTGCACTGCATCGGCGATGCGTGTTCGAAACGCACGATCGTTGTCCTCGAACCATGACCGCGCGGCTTGCCCCATGCGTTCGAGTTCGGCATCGGATGTTGCGAGCAGGCGCTCGATCGCCATTTCCATCGCGGCGCCGTCGTAAAAATAAGTCGTGGCGAGGCTCTGGATGCCGGTACGGGAAAACGGGACCAGTGCGCCACGATCGGACGTAACCATCTCGTTCATCGGCGGTGCGCCCAGCGTCACCACCACCGCGCCGACGCCCAGCGCCTCGACGAGGTAGTGTCCGAAACCCTCGGTTTCGGACGGGCACAGGTGGAAGCGGTGTGCGTTCTGGATGTGTCTCAGTTCGGCATCGGGGATGTAATCCACCCAGTGCGCGATGTTCGCCGCGGGCGGTCCGGGTCGGGCGCTGCGCGGACTCTGCAGCACGGTGAGACACGGCCATTCGGGATGTCTGCGCCACAACGCCAGCAGCGTTTCGGTGCCTTTGTTGGCACTGCGCCCGGCCAGATGAAAGAAAATCCGTTCGCGTGGCACCGAGCGATCCAGCCGGTCTTCACTGGTGAAGCCCGTGTAGTCGACCTTCATTCCGAGTCGTTCGAAGATCGAAATCGCGTGGTGCGTCAACACGAATGCGCGGTCGAGACGAGGCAGCCAGGCGCGGTCGCGCTCGTCGAACCATTCCGGGTGCGGCATCAGCACGTTGCGGCGCGCGGTCTCCAAGTATTCCGGACGCACGCGCTCCAGCATCAGGTTGACGTCCCAGCGTTGCGTGCCTTTGCCTGCCAATCGCCGCGCGACATTGCCCGCTTGCAGTTTCAGCGGGTGCAAGGCCTTGCGCAGTGAGCCGCGGCGGATACCGCAGATCGTGATCTCGCAACCCGCGCCCGCGAGCGCATCGTGCAGCAGGTGCAGGTTGCGGGTAAGACCGAAACCGTTGTCGCGCGCGATCAGGTTGACGCGGATCATGCACCCGGCTCCGTCGCGAGCAGCCAGCGCAGTGCGGCATCGAGACGGCTGGGAAACGCCGCGCGTTCGGCTTCGTACCAGGTGCGTGCCGACGCGCCGAGCGCCTGGCAACGCGCATCGTCCATCGCAATCGCACGTTCGACCGCCTGCTCCATCGCGGCATCGTCGAAGTGGTATGTCGTGGCGAGGTGTTGGCTACCGGTGCGCGAATACGGTACGAGGACGCCTCGATCCGGCGAGATCATCTCGTTCATCGGCGGTGCATCCAGCGTGATCACCACCGCGCCGACGCTCATCGCCTCGACGATGTAATGCCCGAATCCTTCGGTTTCCGACGGACACAGATGAAACGTGTGCGCGTTCTGCAGGTGCTGCAATTCGGTTTCATCAAGGTAGCCGATGCGGTGATCGATGTTCGCAGCCGGCGCGCCGGATTTGGCCTCACGCGGATGCTGCAGCACCGTGAGGCGCGGCCATTCCGGGTGCCGGCGCCACAGCGCCAGCAACGGTTCGGTGGCCTTGGTGCGGCTGGAACCGGCGAGGTGGAAAAATGCACGCTCACGCGGTACCGACTTGTCCAGGCGGTCTTCGCTGGTGAAGCCGATGCACGTCGTGCGGCAGCCTTGCGCCGCGAAGATGCGTTGTGCTTCGTGCGTCTTCGCGAGCACCAGGTCGATGCGGCTCAAGGCTTCCATGTCGCGCGGCAGGAACCATTCCGGGTGCGGCAGCACCACGCGAAAGCGTGCGTCGTCGAGGAACGCCGGCGCGACGTGTTCCTCCATCAACACCAGATCGAAGGGCGGCGGCAAGCCGCGGCGCCGACGGCGCCCCAGTTGTGTGGCGTGCCGTTTGCCGCGCGCGCGCTGGATAAGCCCCGGGATGCCACCGCGCCGGCGGGTGTTGGTGAAATCGACCCGGTAACCGCGCGCTTCCAGTGTCGTCGTCAGCAGGCGCAGGTCGCGCGACAGTCCGACGCCGTTGTCGAAGCCGAGCAGGTGCACGGACAGAGTCTTCAGGTCATTCATTGGAGTCAGGCTCGTACGCGCCGAATTGTCCGGCGTCGTCGCCGGCCGGTGGCACGCAACGTGGCACCACCGCGCTGCGCGTGAACAGATACCACTCGCGGCGGTTGGCGTGACCCACATGGGTCGCGTCGCGTTCGCGCACGCAGGGCGCAAGTACCTTGCCGTAAGCGAAGATCCAGCGATGCGCCGGATCGGCCGCCTGCCACGCGAGCGCGCGTTGCAGTTGCACGTGCCAAGCCAGCTTGAAACCGAAATTCACGGTTCTGCGGCCCAGCGTGTCCAGCATCAGCAGGTTCTGCTCCTTCCAAGCCACCAGCGCTATCACATCGTTCCGTGGAACGATCCTCGCGGTGTGCGCCATTACCGCGCGCGAAGACGAATATCCATTGAGAAGCGGATAGCCGGCCAGCCCCCATGTGCCCCACGCCGCCAGCGCGAACGCGCCCCACGCCCACAGCGCGTGGCGCGGCCGTGCGAGCAACGCAATCACGACGCCGGCACCGCCGATCCCGAGGATCAACCAGATCAAAGATTGCGGCGAGCCATCCATGGCGGAAGTCGCAAGCGCGCACAGTTTGTGCAGATGTCCCGAGTGCATGCCCACGCCGGTGAGCAGCAGCACCAGCGCCAGCAGCAGGGTCAGCGCCCACAGCGCCCAGCGGAAGCCGCGATTGCGCACAATTTCCGGCAGCAGCGGCGCCAGCGCGATCGCCGCGATCGGCAACGCGGGTAGAATGTAGACGTCGCGCTTACCGCCGCTCAACGAAAAGAAAATCACCACCAGCACCACCCATGTAAGCGGCAACAACAGGCGTGCATCGCGTTCGCGTAGAAGCCGGACCCAGCCGGGTATCGCCCACGGAATCGCCAGCGACAACGGCAACCATTCGAACGCGATCACCGGCAGGTAGAACCACCAGGGGTGGATATGGTGGGCGGGCTCCGCATAACGCGACACGGTCTGCCCGAGGAGGATGTCGTGCGCGTAACGTGCGTAGGAGGAATCGCCCGCATGCACGTGCAGCGCCGACCACAGCATCGGCAGCGCCCAGCCGAGAATGGGCGCGAGAAACAGCAGTGCCAACCACCAACGCGCGTCGTGGTCCTGCGGCGGCAGCACACCCTGCCAGCCGCGCCGGCGTGCAAACCAGAACGGCACGAACATCACGAGCGCCAGCACGCCCACGCCCTTGGTGATCACGCCGAGCCCTGCCGCGACGAAGCCGATCGCATACCAGCGCCATGCGGGGCCCAGCAAAAGGTGTCGCAGCAGGCCGTAGCAGGCGAGCGCGATCCAGAACACCTCCACACCGTCGATCTGCGCGGCACGCATCTGGAAGGTGAAATCGAAACTGACCAGCACAGTGCTGGCTGCCAGCAGTGCGGCGTGGCGATTCCATTGCCGGCGCACAAAGTCGTACACCAGCGCGAGGGTGCCGAGCCCGGCCAGCAATGAAGGCAGCAGAAACCAGCCCCGCCAGCCACCGGTGACGAAATACGCGGCCGCTTCCAGCCACATGAACACGGGGGGCTTGTCGGAATACAACTCGACGCCACGATGAGGGAACAGCCATTGCCCGCTGGTCAGCATTTCGCGCGCGACCAGCGCGAACCGTGGTTCGTCGGAAGGCCACGGATCACGCAGGCCGATACCGAGCCCGAGCAACAGCAACGCAAACACGAACAACAGCGCGAGCTGGACGCGTGCGTCGGTGAGCCAGTGACGGGGGGCGTGTGTCGGCGGCATGGTCATCGCAACGCGAAGTCGCCGTGATTGTACGTGCGCTTGCCGATACGCAACTCGGAGCGGCTGTCGTGAAAAATCAGGTCACGCCAACGGTCCGCTTGGACGAGGGGTTGGTACGCATCAGAAGACCAAGACGTGGTCAACCTGATACTTGTCGTTCTTTTGAACGAGAACCAGTTCCGCGACAAATTCACCCGGTGACTTGGTGAACCGTTGACGCCAAACAATGGCAATCGACTTCGGGCGTTTGAAAGCGGCAGCGAACTCGCGTTTGCCAAAGAATCTCTTGGCGCTCTGGCAGAGCCTGCAAATTGATTCGAACGCCTCCCTCGAAAGTACACCCTTCGCGCGCTTCGTAAAATCGCGTACATGCCGCTCATGGTCCGTGGCCGGGGAGGCCTCCAACAGGTTGTCCATGACGGGATGGGCTACTGCCAGAATTTCCGTATCTGTCTTTTGTGCCAGGCCCATGAATGATTCCCTGCGCTGTCAGGGCGCCTTCTCGAGCACGGCATAGTACATACCATCAAGGCCACCCTCGCCCGGAAGGATCTGCCAGCCAATACCGGAGGCGTGTCCAACGGGCAGCTCGAACGGCAGCGAGCGTGCGTCGGATTGCGCGGTAACGAAAGCCGCCACTACGTGTTCATTTTCCGCACGCAGCAGCGAGCATGTCGCATAAACCAGCCTGCTGCCGGGCGCGAGGGTTGGCCACAGCGCCTGGATCAGGCGGGACTGCTCACGCGCCACTGCGATGATGTCGGTGTCGCGGCGGTGCAGCTTGATGTCGGGATGGCGCCGGATCACGCCGGTAGCCGAGCACGGCGCGTCCAGCAGGATGCGGTCGAACGGTTGCCCGTCCCACCATTCCGAAGGCGTAGCGGCATCGCCGACGCGGACCTCGCATTGCAGCCCAAGACGCTGCAGGTTGGCGCGGATCGAATTGATGCGCGACGCCTCGCGTTCCAACGCCAGAGCCTCGATGTTCGCGCGTTCCAGCATGTGGCAGGTCTTGCCACCGGGCGCTGCGCAGGCATCCAGTACACGCAGGCCGTCGCGGAGATCGAGGAGATCGGCGGCGCACTGCGCCGCGCCGTCCTGCACAGAAAATTTTCCTTGCACGAAGCCCGGCTGATGCGCGACGTCGGCGTGCGCGTCGAGGGTCAAGGCGTCGCTCAGCCATGGATGCGCCGCGGCGTGGATGTCGATTTCCGCGAGGTCGCCCATGACTTCCTCCCGCGTCGCGCGCCGCGTGTTGATCCGCAGCATCGGCGGCGTCGACGCGTTGTCGGCGGAGAGGATCGCGTTCGCGTGCTCCGGCCAATCGCGCGTGAGCGCAGCGGTCAGCCAGCGTGGGTGCGCGCTGCGTGTTTCAGGCTTTGCATCGAGTTGCGCATTGCGTGCATCGCGTTCGCGCAGCCAGCGTCGCAGCACCGCGTTGACGAGTCTGGCGAAACCGCCGCGCCCCAGCGCGCGGGTCGCCTCCACCGTGGCAGCGACCGCTGCGTGCGGAGGGATCTTCAGGATTTCGAGTTGCACAAGGCCTGTGACCAGCAGTGCGTGCACGGCCGGTTCCCGCTGGCGCAACGGCTGTTGCAACAGGTCGTCCAGTGCCTTGTCGAAACGCAACCACCAGCGCGCGCCTTCGTTGCAAAGCGCAGTCAACAACGCGCGATCGCGTGGATCGGCAAGCTGTGCCTGAGCGGGGTGGAGACATTCACGCAGCGAGGTGCCATGCAAGGCGACCGTTGCCAGCACCTCGGCCGCCAGCGCTCGGGTATCGTTCGCCCGCACCGCTTTCAAGAGCCGTTGTCCCTCTCAAAAGAGCTCCGTGGCCTCGCATTCAGGTAATCCGCGGCGCTGATTACCCGGCCGCCCGCGCGTTGCAGTTTCAGGATCCGCAGGACGCCCTCGCCGCAGGCGACATCGATGCCATCCTTGGAGGCAGCAACAAGCTTGCCCGGTTTGGCCCAATCCTGTATCTCGGTCTTCGTGCCCTGTATTTCCGCAGCCCAAATTCGCACCCGCTCGCCGGCCAACTCCGCTTCCGCGACCGGCCAGGGATCGAACGCGCGCACCTTGCGTTCGAGTGCGCTTGCCGGTTGCACGAAGTCGAGCCATGCCTCGGCTTTGTCCAGCTTGTGCGCGTAGGTCGCACCGGCGTCGGATTGTGGTGTTTCAAGGAGCGCCTCGCCGGCGGCGACACGCCGTAACCCGACGCCAAGCACCTGCGCGCCCATTCCCGAAAGCCGGTCGTGCAGTGAACCGCCTGTGTCATCGGCACGAATGGCGGTCGCCACTCGCAGCAGCACCGGGCCGGTGTCGAGGCCGGCCTGCATTCGCATCAAGCACACGCCGGTTGCGGTATCGCCGGCCAGAATCGCGCGCTGGATCGGCGCCGCGCCACGCCAACGGGGCAAAAGCGAGGCGTGCACGTTCCAGCAGCCAAGGCGGGGAATCGCCAGCACCGCGCGCGGCAGGATCAGACCGTACGCAATCACCACCATCAGATCGGGTGCGTAATCGCGCAGGCGTTGTTGCGCCTCCAGCGTTTTCAGAGATTCGGGTTGCTCGATGGGAATCCCGGCCGCCTGTGCGGCCTGTTTGACAGGGGTCGCCGTGAGCTTCCGTCCGCGCCCGGCGGGACGATCGGGCTGGGTATAGATCGCGACGACATCGACGTCGGCAGCGAGACACGCGCGCAAGCCCGGCACCGCGAAGTCCGGTGTGCCGGCGAACACCAGCTTGAGGCGCGTCGCCGACGTCATGGGATCAGCCTGCGTGGCGCCGCTGCTTCTCCAACTTGCGCAACAGCAGCGAGCGTTTCAGCGGCGACAGGTAATCGACGAATACCTTGCCGACGAGGTGATCCATCTCGTGCTGGATGCACACCGCGAGCAGTCCATCGGTTTCGATTTCGAAGGATTTGCCGGTGACGTCCTGCGCCTTTACGCGCACCCATTCCTTGCGTTCGACGTCGGCAAAAACGCCCGGGAATGACAGGCAGCCTTCCTGGCACACTTCGGTGCCGCGCGCTTCGAGCAATTCTGGATTGACCAGTACCAGCGGCGTATCGTGGTTCTCGGACACGTCGAGGACCAGCAGGCGTTTCTGTTCATTGACCTGCGTCGCGGCCAGACCGATGCCCGGCGCCTCGTGCATGGTTTCCAGCATGTCGTCAGCGAGCTGTTTCAAGGCAGCGTCGAAGATCTCGACCGGCTGTGCGTCGAGGCGCAGTCGCGGATCGGGGAATTCGAGGATGTCGAGTTTGGCCATTTTCCGGATGGATTCGAAAGGAGAACAGGCAACAAATGGGGCCGCGCACGGCTGTTTTCACGCCCGGATAGCCTATCAGTATGGGGGATAAAGCCTCCGTTCCGGTCAGTGCATCACCAAATGTGAAATTTCTGCTTGCCGACGCCCGCCATTCGGGTACACTCGGCGAAACTGCTGGGGGATCGGGGGATTGCCGGTCATGCTTAAGAAACTGCTTGCGCTCACTGCGGGCCTGCTGATCACGTTCGCCGCCTATGCGGCCGGTGCCCAGTTGCGCGCCGATCATCCGCATACCTATGTGGTGAAGAAAGGCGACACCCTTTGGGGAATCTCCGCGCGATTCCTGAAGAAGCCTTGGCTATGGCCTGAAATCTGGGACGTCAACCAGCAGGTCTACAACCCGCACCGCATCTATCCCGGCGATGTGCTCGACCTCGACGTGAACGGATTACGCGTCGCAAGGCGCGCCGCAGTCGAGGCGAACCCGATCCCCACCGTGCCGCTGTCGGCGATCGAGCCGTTCCTCAAGGATTTCCGGGTGCTCACGGCCGCGCAGCTGCAACAGACGCCGTACGTGGTGGGAATCGAGGAGAACGAACCACGTGCGACCGAGGGCATGAACCTGTACGTGCGCCAGCTCGGCGGCGCCAGCGTCGGCGAGCGTCTCGCGATTGTGCGTCCCACCCACGTTTACCGCGAATTCAATTCTGGCGGGAAGATTGACGACATCGGTCACCTGGTCAGCAACAACGTGGACTTGGTGCCGGGCCCGTGGCAGGAGGATTTCCGTAATGACGGCCATTTCGGTCGCGGTCGCGAGATTGCCACCGAGGTTCGCGTGATCGGCACCGCGCGGGTGCTGAAAGTCGGCGATCCGGCCACGCTGCTGCTTTCCAACGCCAAGATGGAAATCCGTGTCGGCGACCGCCTGATGCCGGTCGACGACACGCCGTACGACTTCACGTACTATCCGCATGCGGCAGGCAACGTTCCGGCGGATGCCCAGATCATGGCGCTGTCCAACGGTTACGACGGCATGTCGTCGCAGGGCCCGATGGGCGTCGTGGCGATGAATGTCGGCAGCGCAGATGGCATCGACAACGGCGCCACATTCGCGATCTACCAGCCGGGAGATACCATCACTGATCTGGTGAAGGGCAATACCACACGCCGCGAGTTCGGGCCCAAGGTAACCTTGCCGAACGAGTTCGTGGGGCACGTGATGGTGTTCCGCACGTTCGCGCACATCAGTTATGGATTGGTGATGGATGGCATCCGGCCGGTCAGAGTGCGCGATGTAATTCAGGCGCCGCAGTAGGAATTGCAGAAAATCCTTACAAAACGGCGCGGCATTGGTCCGCGCCGTTTTTCTTTGCGGCCGCCCTACACTTGTCGCATGCACGAAGATGATGAATTGCGGGCTTGGCTGACCCTGCTGCGTGCGCCCGGCTTGGGTGGCGCGGGAATTAGGGCATTACTGCGGGAGGCCGGGTCGGCACGAGCGGCGTGTGCCGACATCCGCAGTTATCGTCAAGTGGTGGGACTCGATCATGCGGCGCTGGACTGGATCGCACATCCCGATACCGCGCGTCTGAACGACGACCTCGCATGGCTAGCCACGCCCAATCATCGCCTGCTGCGTTGCGACGAGGCCGATTTCCCGCCGCAACTGGACGCGGTTTCGCAGCCCCCCGCCGCTCTGTACGTCGCAGGAGATTCGTCTGCGCTGCTGACACCGCAGGTGGCGATCGTGGGCGCGCGGAGTGCCACCGCGCAGGGCCTCGCCACGGCCCGCGACTTCGCACGCACCCTCAGCCGTGCGGGACTCACCGTCACCAGCGGCATGGCCGATGGCATCGACGGAGCAGCGCATGCTGCAGCGCTGGATGCCGAAGGGACGACCGTGGCCGTGATTGGCACCGGCCCGGATCTTGTTTATCCGAGCAGGCATCGCGAACTTGCGGCCAGAATCGTTGAAAATGGGGCTATCGTCAGCGAATTTCCGCCCGGCACTGAAGCCCGGCGTGGCCATTTCCCGCGCCGCAACCGGTTGATCGCGGGCTTGGCGTTGGGAACCCTGGTGGTCGAGGCGGGTCTGCAGTCGGGCTCGCTGATCACGGCGCGGCTGTCGGCGGAAGCAGGTCACGAGGTGTTCGCCCTGCCCGGTTCCATCCATAATCCGCTGGCCAAGGGCTGCCACCGGCTGATCCGGGACGGCGCGCGGCTGGTGGAGACCGCCGCCGAGGTGATCGAGGCGCTGGCACCCGCCGGACAGGCATTGGGCGCCGAGTTGCGGGCTCGGTTGGAGGCCACGGATATACTTGGCGCGGTTGCGTCAGCTGCGCCATCAAAAACGCAAGATCCTGATTACGCGTCACTTTTTTCTGCCTTGGGCGATACGCCGGTTTCGCTGGACGAGCTGGTCGCGCGTACCGGACTCGCGCCGGCCGCGCTTTCCTCGATGCTCTTGTTGCTGGAGTTGGAGGGAACGGTGGCCCCGGCCATCAATGGGCGCTGGCAGCGGCTTTTCGCGACGGGTGCTTGACAGAGCCACCCTGCGCATGTGTTCACTATAAATACGGGGCGACCCCCGCCGCCCGGGATTTGCATCCACGACATGGCCAAAAACCTCCTCATCGTCGAGTCGCCCGCCAAGGCCAAGACGATCAACAAATATCTCGGCGCCGACTTCAAGGTGCTCGCCTCGTATGGCCATGTCCGCGACCTGGTGCCCAAGGAAGGCGCCGTCGATACCGAGCACGACTTCGCGATGGATTACGCGTTGATCGAAAAAAACATCCGCCACGTCGACGACATCGCCAAGGCCGCCAAGCTCGCCGACTCGATCTACCTCGCCACCGACCTCGACCGCGAAGGCGAGGCTATTTCGTGGCACATCAGCGAGATCCTGAAGGAACGGGGGTTGCTGAAGGGCAAGACCACCCACCGGGTGGTTTTCAGCGAAATCACGCCGCGGGCGATCAAGGAGGCCGTGGCGCACCCGCGCGGGCTGTCGCACGACCTGGTCGATGCCCAGCAGGCGCGCCGGGCGCTGGATTACCTGGTCGGCTTCAACCTGTCGCCGGTGCTGTGGCGCAAGGTTCAGCGCGGGCTGTCGGCCGGGCGCGTGCAGTCGCCGGCCCTGCGGATGATCGTCGAGCGCGAGGAGGAGATCGAGGCGTTCAAACCGCGCGAATATTGGAGCGTCGAGGCGAAACTGGTACACCAGGACGGCGAGTTCAGCGCGCGTCTCGTGAAACTCAACGGAAAGAAATTCGAGCAGTTCGACCTGACCAATGCGAAGGACGCGCATGCGGCACGCGAGGCGTTGCTAAAAGCCGCAGGCGGAAAGCTTGCCGTCGGCGACATCCAGAACAAGCAGCGCCAGCGCCGGCCGGCCGCGCCCTTCACGACATCCACCCTGCAGCAGGAGGCCGCGCGCAAGCTCGGCATGGCCACGAGCCGCACCATGCGGATCGCGCAGGGCCTCTACGAAGGCGTGTCGCTGGGTGGCGAGAACGTCGGCCTGATCACCTATATGCGGACCGATTCGACCAGCCTCTCGGGCGAGGCTATCGGTGAACTGCGTGCAGCGATCGAGCGCGAATACGGCAAGGAAGGTCTGCCTGAGCACGCGATGGTCTACAAGACGAAGTCAAAAAACGCGCAGGAGGCCCATGAAGCGATCCGTCCGACCTCGGCCTTGCGCACGCCGAAGTCGGTAGCGGCGCACCTCACGCCCGACCAGTTGAAACTGTACGAGCTGATCTGGAAGCGCGCCGTTGCCTGTCAGATGAAGGCGGCCTCGCTCAACACCGTCGCGGTCGAATTTCCCTGCGGTGGTGACGCCGGGTTTCGCGCCACGGGCACCACCGTGGTCGATCCCGGTTTTCTCGCGGTATACGAAGAAGGCCGCGACCAGAAGAGTCCCGAGGATGAGGAATCGCGCAAGCTGCCGGCGCTGACGGTTGGCGATGCGATACCGCTCACGGATATCGCGACCGACCAGCATTTCACCGAGCCGCCGCCGCGCTATTCCGAGGCATCGCTGGTCAAGGCGCTGGAGGAATATGGTATCGGCCGTCCCTCGACGTATGCCAGCATCATCCAGACGTTGCTGGCGCGCGAGTACGTGCTCCTCGATTCGCGCCGCTTCAAGCCGACCGACGTAGGTCGCGCGGTCGCGAATTTCCTGACCGCGCATTTCACCCGCTATGTCGATTACGACTTCACCGCCAGGCTCGAGGACGAACTCGACGCGGTCAGTCGTGGCGAGGAGGAATGGCGTCCACTGATGGCCCAATTTTGGAAGCCGTTCAAGGCGCTGGTCGAGGACAAGATGGAAACGGTCGATCGCAGCGAGGCGACCGGCGCGCGCCTGCTGGGTGACGATCCGAAAACCGGCAAACAGGTATCGGTACGGCTCGGCCGGTATGGCCCGTACGCGGCGCTGGGCGATAAGGACACCGACGAGAAACTCAAGTTCGCTTCGCTCTTGCCGGGGCAAAGCATGCACACCATCACGCTGGACGAGGCGCTGGAATTGTTCAAGCTGCCGCGTGCACTTGGCACGGATGGCGACGGCGAAGACATCAGCGCAGGCATCGGGCGTTTCGGCCCGTTCGTGAAAAAGGGCAAGCTGTACGCCTCGCTCAAGACCGACGACAACGCCTACACCGTGACGCTGGAACGCGCGCGCGAACTGATTCGCGAGAAGCAGGAACTGATCGCCAACCGCGTCATCCACGATTTCGGCGATGGTATCCAGGTGCTGAACGGGCGTTATGGGCCGTACATCACCAATGGCGAAAAGAACGCGCGGGTGCCGAAGGAGCGCGACCCGAAATCGCTGACCCACGGCGAGTGCAAGACGTTGCTGGAGGCGGCGCCGGTGCGGCGCGGACGCGGGGCGTTCAAGAAAACAGCAGCCAAAAAGGCAGCGCCGGCAAAGAAGTCCGCGAAGAAGGCTGCGGCGAAGAGGACCGCGAAAAAATCCACGAAAAAGCCCGCGACCAAAAAGCCCGCCGCGAAAAAATCCACGAGCAAGAAGACCGTGGCCAGGAAAACGGCTGCGAAGAAGTCGCCGCACCAGGCGACGACCACGGGAGCATCCGCGCCGACGGATGCAGACGCACCGCCGTTCGACGTTTGATCCATGCGTACTTTCGGGATGGGTGAAGTCAGCGAGGCTGCTGCCGTGCTGCACCGGAGCGGTGTCCTGGCTTACCCGACGGAAGGCGTGTATGGGCTGGGCTGCGACCCCGACGATCGGGCCGCATTCGAACGCGTCTTCGCCATCAAGCGACGTTCGCCCGAACAGGGGGTGTTGTTGATCGCCGCCGATTTCGCGCAGATCGAGGGCTGGCTCGGTGATGCGCCCGAGGCTGCGGCTGAGCGCGCCCGCAAGCTCTGGCCCGGACCCCATACGTTCATTTTTCCGCGCTCGCCGCGGGTGCCGGACTGGGTTGCCGGTGGACATTCGGGCATTGCGTTGCGGGTGACCGCACACCCGCCATCGGTGCTGCTGTGCCGTGCCTTTGGCGGTCCCATTGTCTCGACCAGCGCCAATCGCCACGGCGAGACTCCGGCACACAGCGCCCGGGACATCGCGGCCATGTTCGGCGACGAGCTGGACGGCGTGCTGGATGCCCCGCTGGGCGGCCTCGACCATCCGACCCCGATCACGGATGCCGTGAGCGGCGCTATCATTCGTGCCTGAGGGGACTGGGGAGTTTCCGGTGTCGACCGTATTCGAATCACCGCATGGCAAACCAGCCGGACTGTGGCGGCCTCTGCTCGCGGGCGAGTCGCCGCAGCGAACGATCGCCTGGCGTGGCGGCCACGCAGTGACGGCCGCGGGGTTTCTCGCCGACGTAGCGGCGCTCGCCCTACGTCTGCCGCGGGCTGCAGCGGCCGTCAACCTTTGTGAGGATCGATACGCGTTCCTGGTGGCGTTCGCGGCGCTGGCCTCGCGCGGACAGATCAACTTGCTGCCGCCGTCGCGTGTGCCGCACGCCATCGATGAGGCGCTGGCCGCGCATCCCGGCAGCTACACGATCGGCGACGCGGAACTCGACCCTGACCCCCCGCATTACTTCCGCTTCGCGCCAGAAGGCATTGTGAGGGACTTGTCCCCAGTGCTGATGGCGGACGCCGCCCAGGTGGCAATCGGCTACACCTCGGGTTCCACTGGCGTACCACGCGCCAATCCCAAGCGGTGGGACAAACTCGCGATTTCAAGTGGGCACAATGATGCGCTGCTGCGTGCGCTGGCCGGTGGCGATTATCACGTCGTCGCGACGGTACCCCCACAGCATATGTACGGGCTGGAATTCTCGGTGTTGTTGCCCTTGTTCGGACACGCCGCGGTGCACGCCGGTCGGCCGTTCTTCGCGGCCGATATTGCCGCGGTCCTGGGTGCGCTGCCCGCCCCGCGTATCCTGGTGACAACGCCAGTGCACCTGCGGGCACTAATCGATTCAAGCCAGGTACTGCCTGCGTTCTCGGGCGTCGTGTCCGCAACCGCGCCGCTGACGCGAGACCTCGCGCTCGCGGCTGAGGCCCGCTTCGACGCGCCGGTGCAGGAAGTATTCGGTTCCACCGAAACCTGCGTGATCGCGCATCGCCGCACCGCGCACGACGAAGTGTGGACGCCGTATGCGGGCGTCGCGTTGCACCCGCAACCGGACGGCACCCGGATCGAGGCCCCTCAGCTCGCGCAACCGGTGGTGCTGGCCGATCTCGTGGAACTTCGCGACGACGGACGGTTCCGTTTGCGCGGACGCAGCACCGATTTGCTGGAGATCGCCGGCAAGCGCGCATCGCTCGGCGACCTCACCCACAAGCTGCTGGCGGTTCCCGGCGTGCGCGATGGAGTGGTGTTCCAACCGGACGACACCGATGCGATGGGTGTGCGCCGGATCGCCGCGCTGGCGGTTGCGCCGGGGTTGTCTGCAGGCGCGATTCTCGAAGCGCTGCGCACCCACATCGATCCCGTATTCCTGCCGCGTCCATTGAAAGTCGTCGATGCGCTTCCGCGCAGCGAAACCGGCAAGCTGGCGCGCGCCGAATTGCTGAGGATGTTGCGACACGGAAACGGGGAGCAGGAAGCAGGGGAAATCCGTTAATCTGCTTCGATTTCCATTTTCATTCCCGTGCCCATGAAACTCCTTGTCATCGGCTCCGGCGGCCGCGAACACGCGCTGGCGTGGAAACTCGCGCAATCGCCGCGCGTGTCCGAGGTGATCGTCGCGCCCGGCAATGCAGGTACCGCACGTGAGCCGCGTCTGCGCAATGCGGATGTCTCCGCGATCGACCTTGATGGCCTGCTGGCGCTCGCGCGTGAGGAACACGTAGACTTGACGGTAGTCGGCCCGGAAGCGCCGCTGGTCGCGGGGATCGTGGACAAGTTCCGTGACGCGGGACAACGCATCTTCGGGCCGAGTGCTGCGGCCGCCCAGCTGGAAGGCTCGAAAGCCTTCACCAAGGCATTCCTGCAACGACACGGAATTCCGACCGCGCATTACGCAGTATTCACCGATCTGGCCAGCGCGCTCGATCATGTGCGGGCGCAGGGTGCGCCGATCGTGATCAAGGCCGATGGTCTGGCGGCGGGCAAGGGAGTCGTCGTGGCGATGACGCTGGCCGAGGCCGAACAAGCGCTGCGCGACATGCTGGATGCGCACGCATTCGGCGATGCCTCCGCGCGTGTGGTGATCGAGGAATTACTCGATGGCGAGGAAGCCAGCTACATCGCGATCGCCGATGGCACGCATGCACTGCCAATGGCGTCCAGCCAGGACCACAAGCGCCGCGACGAGGGTGACGTTGGCCCCAACACCGGCGGCATGGGCGCGTATTCGCCGGCGCCGGTGGTGACTCCGGACGTCGAACGTCGCATCCACGAGGAAATCATCCAGCCGACCCTGCGCGGCATGGCTGCTGAGGGCGCGCCGTTCACGGGATTCCTCTACGCCGGTCTGATGATCGACAAGGCTCGCGCCCCGAAGGTCATCGAGTTCAACGTGCGCTTCGGGGATCCAGAAACGCAACCGATCCTGATGCGTCTGCAATCCGATCTCATCGATCTGATCGAGGCTGCGTTGGACGGAAAACTCGACACCACAGAAGCGCAGTGGGACCCGCGGTCATCGCTGGGCGTGGTGGTGGCGGCATCCGGCTACCCCGGCAAGGTGCGCAGTGGCGACGCGATTTCAGGACTCGATGCCAGTTTTGGACATGACGTGAAAATCTTCCACGCAGGCACCAAGCTCGACGCCAACGGCAACGTCGTCACGGCCGGCGGACGCGTGCTGTGCGTGTGCGCGTTGGGCGAGGATCTGGCGCAGGCGCGCGATCGCGCCTACAACGCGGCGGAACGTATCCGTTTCGATGGCGGGTTGTTCCGGCGCGACATCGGGCACCGCGCGTTGCGGCGCAGCTAGGCTCGTCGTGGGATTCGCTGCGCTTCACTGGCGGGATTCGTTGTGCTTTGGCAACGGCTTCTCCCGCTTATCATGCCGGTCGGATTCCTGCCCGTTCGTCCCATGAGCCAATTCCACCTGCTTGCCAAGCGTCGATTCGCGCCGTTCTTCGCCACGCAGGCGCTGGCGGCGTTCAACGACAATGCATTCCGGCAGGCAACAATCGTGCTGGTGGCGTTCCAGATGGGGCTGTCCAGCGCAACGATCGGGCTCTATTCGAACCTCGCCCCGGCGCTGTTCATCCTGCCGTTCTTCCTGTTCTCCGCGAGCGCGGGGCAGCTGGCCGAAAAATACGAGAAACAGCGGCTCATCCGTTACGTGAAGCTGTTCGAGATCGCGGCAATGTGCGTGGCGGCGTGGGGGTTTCATATCGCGAGTCCCACGTTCCTGTTCGTGGTGCTGTTCCTGATGGGCGTGCACTCGACGGTTTTCGGGCCGATCAAGTACGCGATCCTGCCGCAGGTGCTGGAATCGCGTGAACTGATCGGTGGCAACGGGCTGGTCGAAATGGGTACCTCGATCGCGATCCTGGTCGGCATGATCGTGGGTGGCGCGGCGATGGCAGTTGACGCTGCGGGCTCATGGCTCGCCTCGGCACTCGTGATCACGGTGGCATTGGTTGGCTTCGCGGCAAGTCTCGGGATCCCGCGCGTGCCTGCGGTCGCACCAGCCCTGAAATTCAACTGGAACCCGTTCACCGAGAGCGCGCGCGTGCTGCGTATCACCGCGAAGGATCGGACGGTCTTCAACGCGGTGTTGGGGATCTCGTGGTTCTGGTTCTTCGGCGGCGTCGTCACCGCGCAGTTGCCGAACTACACGCTGCTGTATCTGGGCGGCAACGCCAGTGTCGAGATCCTGGTGTTGACTCTGTTCTCGGTCGGCGTAGGCATCGGTTCGTTGCTGTGCGAAAAGCTGTCACGACATCAAGTCGAGATTGGCCTGGTGCCGCTGGGCGCGGCGGGCATGACGGTGTTCGGGGTGTTGCTGTATTTCGCGCAGCATGCCGGGACCGTGATACGTGGTGTGGACTGGCTCACGTTCCTGCGCACGGGTGGGCATGGCTGGCTGGCGCTGGACCTTGCCCTGATCGGCCTGTTCGCCGGCCTCTTCATCGTGCCGCTGTTCGCGCTGGTGCAAAGCCGCAGTGCGCGCGACGAAGTGTCGCGGGTGATCGCGGGCAACAACATCATCAATGCGATCTTCCTGGTCGTCGCGGCCATCTTCAGTTACGGATTGCTGCACGCCGGGCTGACGATCCCGCAACTGTTCCTGCTGACGGCGGTGCTCAATGCGTTGATGATCGCGTATCTCATCTGGCGCGTGCCGGCGTTTGGCGGCCGCTTCCTCTCGTGGAGTGGATTGCGACGGGCAACCAAAACATGACGATCGATGCGATACTGCGCTGCTGTTGAAACAAATTTCCGCCATGTCCAGTTCAGCGTTGCGTATCGCCACCCGCAAAAGTCCGCTTGCGCTGTGGCAGGCCGGGTACGTCGCGCAACGTTTGCGCGATGCACATCCGGGCCTCGAAGTCGAACTGTTACCGCTCTCGACACGCGGCGATGAGATGCTGGACCGTTCTCTGGCCGAAATCGGCGGCAAGGGGTTGTTCCTCAAGGAACTGGAAATCGCGCTGCGCGATGGTCATGCGGACATCGCCGTGCATTCGTTGAAGGATGTGCCGGCAAAACTGGAGGCCGGATTCACGCTGGAGGCGATCCTCGCGCGCGCCGATTGCGCGGATGCCTGCGTCAGCAACGACTTTGCGTTGATCGACGCGCTTCCGCAACGCGCACGAGTCGGTACGTCGTCGCTGCGGCGTGCGGCTCAGTTGCGCGCACGTCGCCCCGATCTCGACATCGCCGATTTGCGCGGCAATATAGGAACGCGTCTGGCCAAGCTCGACCGCGGTGATTATGCGGCGATCATCCTCGCGGTGGCCGGCTTGGAACGCATGGGCTTGTCGTCGCGGATCCGTGCACGCTTGACACCACCCGGATGGCTGCCGGCGCCTGGGCAGGCGGCGATCGCGGTGGAAGCGCGGGCCGGCGACCCGCACGTCGCATCGTTGCTGGAGCCACTGGATGATGCGCCGACGCGGCGAACGGTCGCAGCCGAACGCGCGCTCAACGCAGCGCTCGGTGGTGACTGCACGATGCCACTGGGTGCGTGGTGCGACATGGTTGACGGCGGCCGCCTGCACCTGCACGGTCTGATCGGAGACGCGGGCGACGGCCGCGTCGTGCGTGCCGAAGCACGCGGAGACGATCCGGAGTTGCTGGGGCGTGATGTTGCGCGTTTGCTCAGGCAAAACGGTGCCGACGAGCTGTTGCGATACCGGAACTGATGCGGGTCCCCGACAGGCCCCCCCGCAATCCGCCCCTTCCCTTTGAAAGGGGACGGATTATGTTTTGGCGAATCCCGAGTCGCGAGCTACTTCGAGCCGCCGAAGCTGTACACCAGATTGGTAGTGAACAGACTGTCCAGATGCATTGTGCCCGGCACGATGTTCGAGTTGTAACGGTTCTCGTAGGCAACCTTCAGTGCCAGCGCTTTGGTCATCGAGACCGCGATCCCGATGTCGTTCTGGTAATACTTGTTCTCGCTGCCGACCTCGGCGAGGAAGGTTTCCTGGAGGCTGGCACTATCGGTCAACGCCAGCTTGTAGTTGACCAGCGCACGACCGATGGCCTCGCTCTGGCTGGCAGGAGTCACCGAGGTGATCAGGGGCGGCGTCACGCTGTCGTCGACTTCGGTATAGGTCTGAGGTTGGTAACGCTTGAAGCCGGGGCCGACCTCGAAGGACAACTCATTGCGCGCGTCTTTCAACACAATGTAGCCGAAGCCGATCGAGACGACTTCCTGCCAACGGTTGGGTGCGAAATCATCGCGGTCATAGCGCGCGGCGCCAACCACATAGGCGCGCGTATTGAACTTGTAACCGACCGAGCCACCGAGGTCGAAATGGTTTGCCGTCGTCTCGTAATCTTTCGTGTCGTTCACTACGACGTTGCTCTTGGCCTGATTGTCGTCGAGGAAGAAGGCGTCCTTCCAGGTGTCGTTCTCGAAAGCGAGGTTGAGCTTGGCGTCGACATTCAGCGACTTGGTGTTGCCGCTGGCAGCGGCGAGGCCGAACTGGCCGTTGCCGCTCCAGCCTGAATTCGAGCCGGCGGGCGCGTCGGCCGAAGCAAGGGCAGGCAGACCGAGAGCCATAATGGCCGCGGCGGCGACAAACGTGCGGGTTCGTGTCATGTGCAACTCCATCGTATTCCCGAATGGGAACTCGCGAGGATGAGGCACAGGCGCTGAACCACTGTTAAATTTTTGTAATGCCTGACTCGAAACACGACCGCTCGGTCAGACCTGCCGTTGCGGGAAGAATGACGCGACTGTGTGGCGCGCTTCGGCGAAAAACAGCCAGCGTTCGACAAACAATCCTGCGATGCAAACGACAGCCGCTACCGGGGCAATCCATGCGACGCCGTCCAGCAGGGCGATGCCGATACCGATCACGGGCAGGATCGCAAACAGCGTAACCGCGCTCTTGCGCAGGCGCGCGGCGTGCTTGCGCGCGAGCACGAAAGCCATATCGCGGGTGAGATAGCTTTCTTCGGTGACCGGCCCCTCGAAGGAGCGCACCTCGCCGAGATGTTCGAGCCCGGTGGCATGGCCCGCGGTAACGGAGGGCAGGCGGTCGATACCGCGCCAGTAGTCCGTCTTTATGATCGCAGCGATCACCGCCAGCGCCAGCAACGCGAGCGGGAATGCCAGCCTGCTCGTGTGCCCCCCCGCTGCGAATGCCAGCCACGCCCACAACCACAAGCCACCGGAGAGCAGGGCGAAAACGAGGTACAACGGGAGCACCTGCGATGCGCGCCATGCGCGTACGGTTTTCAGCGATCGGTAGATGTTGGCGGTACAGACCAGCGTCGCGAGTGCACACACCGCGATCAATGCGCCCGCGATTTTGATGGGCAGGCCCGCGCGACCGAAGTACGTCAGCCATGCAACTGCCAGCATCGGCAGGTACGTGGCCAGTGAGGCAATACCCTCGCGCGACAACCATGAGCTGCTCCACTGGCTGAGCGCGCGCCAGGCGCGTTCGGGGCGACCGAGGTGCAAGGTCGACGCAAGCAGCCCTGCGGTCACGAGTACGAAACCGAACGCGAGCGGCGCCAGTACACCGGTGCTCGCGAGCGGATAGACGCCGGCGGCAAGCGCCAGTCCCAGCAGGCACCAGAGTCCGTAACCCGCGCCGCTCAGCACCGTAAAGAAGATCACCGAGACCGTGGGTCTCATCGCGACAGTGCCTTGTCCAGCCAGCGCAGCATGGATGGCAGCTTCCCGGTGTCGAGGATATCTTCCGAAGGTTCCGCCGGTGTCACATGGTTCGAACCATCGCGACGCGGACGCGGTGGCAGGTAGCGGTTGACCGGCTGGTAGCCGAATTCCGGCATCAGCGCATAGCCGCCACGTTCGGCCACGACTTTCGACACGTCCGAATCGGGATCGCCGAGGTCGCCGAACATCCGTGCGCGGGTTGGACAAGCCATCACGCAGGCGGGCTGACGGTCGCGTTCGTCCAGGGTTTCGTTGTAGATGCGGTCCACGCACAACGTGCATTTCTGCATCGTGCCGCGCTTGGTGTCCTTGCGGCCAGCATCCGAGGCAGGCGCCTTGTGCTGTGGCAGCGCGATCTCGCGTGCTCCGTACGGACACGCCCACGCGCACAACTGGCACCCGATGCACTTGTCCTCGTCGACCAGCACGATGCCGTCCTCGGCGCGCTTGTAGCTGGCGCCGGTCGGACACACTGTCACACAGTCTGGCGTTTCGCAGTGCAGGCATGAGCGCGGGAAGTGGACCATCTGCGGAACCGGCTCTGCTCGCGCGCCGGGCGCGAGTGGGATGACTTCGTAACTATGCACACGGTTGAACCATACGCCATGCGGCTCGGCGCCGTACGGATCGTCGTCGGCCAACGGACCGAACTCGCCACCGTCGTTCCATTCCTTGCACGCGACCGCGCAGGCATGGCAGCCGACGCAGATGTCGAGGTCGATCACCAACCCGAGTTTTTTCTTCGCTGGCGCGGGCAGGGCAGTCATCGTGGATTCGCCGTTCGTTCGAACTGCTCGCGGGGGGGAGCAGAAGTGGAGCATTCTTGCGACAGCCTCACTGGCATTCCCCTCATCCACCCTGCGGCGATCGTCTTCTGCAACGACAGCGAGGGAAATCTCATCGGTCGGGCGCGAAATGTCAGAACGGCCAAATCCTGGGTATCAGATACATGGACAACACGCAGAACAGCGCAATCAACGGCACGCCAACCTTGGCGAAGTCGGTGAATCGATAGCCGCCAGCGTAATACACCATCGTATTGGTCGGATATCCCACTGGCGTGGCGAACGATGTCGCGGCGGCGAACGCAACTGCGACCACGAACGGGCGTGGGTCGGCGTGCACCGCATTCGCGACACTTACCGCGATGCCGACCATCAGCACCACGGACGGATTGTGCCCCATCAATTCTGTAAGCAACGCGGTGAGGAGGTACACCACCAGCAACGCCGCGAGTGGCCCATGGTTGCCGACCAGGTCCAGCGCAGCGGCGACCACGACGTTGGCGAGGCCGGTCTGCTCGATCGCGATGCCGAGCGGCAGGATCGCACCGAGCAGGATGATGATCTTCCAGTCCATCCCCTCGTAGACATCCTTGCGGCCGAAGCAACGGGTCAAAGCCATTGCTGCCACGCCGCAAATGGCGGCGATCGGGATCGGCAACCAGCGCAGGGCGGACACCACGATCACGCCGGCCATGATCGCAACCGCAATGATCGCCTTGTGCGGCGGGCGTCGAACGTCGTCGCGCTCATGCAACACCACGAAGCGGTCGTCGCGACGCAGGCGTTTTACTTCGTGTTTGGGCAACAGCAACATCAGCACGTCGCCGGTGTGGAATGCGACGTCGCGGATCTTGTCGCGCAGCAAGTGGCCGCGACGGTGGATGCCGAGCACGGTGGCCTGGTAGTTGGGCAACAAGTCGAGGTCGCGCAGAGTGCGGTCTTCGGCCAGGCTTGCCGGCGCGATCATGGCCTCGACCATCACGTTGGCTTTGCCGCTGTCGTCGACGTGGGTGAACTCCGGATTCAACTCCAGCCCGGCCTGTTTGCGGAAATCCTCGAGCTTGTCCCATTCGCCACGTACCAGCAGCACGTCGCCAACCGCAAGCTGCTGGGTCCGCGGCGACCACATGTGCTGCTCGCCACGCAGCAGTTCCAGGGGGTATACGCCGCGTTCGCCCAGCTTCGCTTCGGCGATGGTCTGGCCGACCAGCGGCGAATCGGACATCAGCTTGAGCTCGGTGACGTACTTGCCGACCTGCAGCGCGGCGGGTGATTCGGCATCGATGTGCTTGGGCAGCAACCAGCGCCCGATCACCATCATGTAGATGATGCCGGCGATCGCGAGCAACACGCCCAGATGGGTGAACTCGAACACACCGAATGGCGCCATGTTCTGCTTCTGCGCGAGCGAGTCGACCAGCAGGTTGGACGAGGTACCGATCAGGGTGCAGACGCCACCCATCTGCGCGGCGAATGCCATCGGCATCAGCACGCGTGCGGGCGAGGTGTCGGTACGCTGGCAGACCCGCAAGGTCAACGGCAGGAAGGTCGCGACCAGCGCGACATTCTTGATGAAGGCGCCGAGCGGCGCGATCACCACCATGATACCCAGCGTCAGCAACCACGGATTGCGGATCCGCGTCAGCAGCCGGATGATCGGTTCCAGGGCGCCCGAACGTTCGATGCCCAGCGACAATGCGAACATCGCCGCGACAGTCACGGTGGCTTCGTTGCTGAACCCCGACAGTGCCTGTTCGGGCGATACGATACCGAGTGCGACCAGCAAGCCCAGCGTGATCAACGCGACGAGGTCCACACGGACCTTCTCGCTGGCGAAGAGCGCCATCGCGAACACGATGATGACCGCAGTGGCCCATGCCTGCCAGGTCATGTGCGGCATCTCGTCGTGAAGGCCTGTTCAGGCAACTCGTTCTCCCCTGTCCACGGCAACCCCCATGCATTCGGTCTGGTGATGATCGTCCGCGACAGCTGGCCCATAGTGCCGATGTTCCCGTCCGGTCGGACGTTCATCTGGTTCTGCTGCCGAAGCGTCGGCGAACAAAGCTTGCCATGTGCCTGCAAAAAAATCGTTCAGTCAGCCAATTCGACCCGGTGCCCCGGCACGCGCGGCTCGGGATCATGTTCCAGCCGTACCTTCAGGTCGAACCAGGCGGCTTGGCCGGTGACCGGGTCGCCGTTGGCATAGGCGCGGTCGGCCGCACGTTCGCCGATCAGATGATTCAACAGGAAGCCGTCGACGAATTCCGGCGCGTTGTCGCCGAGTTTCCATGCGCCGCGCTTCTTGCCGATCGCGTTCCATGTCCACACCGTGCCGGGCGCGGTTGCCGCGTGCGCGCACACCTGCACGCGCAAACGGCCACGCGGCGACGCAATCCAAACCCAGTCGCCATCCGCGATCGTGTGTGCCGCAAGCGTCTGCGGATGTACGTACAACATGTTGCGTGCCGCGATCTGGCGCAGCCAGCGATTCTGTGAACCCCAGGCGTGGTACATGAACATCGGGCGCTGGCTGATGGCAGAGAGCGGAAAACCGGATGTTCCTTCCTTCTCCCGGAGAAGTTGGCGCGAAGCGCTGGACGAGGGTCCGGTTCCCCGTGAGGGGGCACGCGATACTGTACCCTCATCTCCAGCTTCCCTCCCGAGGCGGGAATGGAGAGTGCCCGTGTCGTCTTGCGACGAATACCAGAAGGGCACCGGGTCGAAATAACGTGCGACCCGTTCACGTTCGTGTTCCGGCGGTTGCGCATCGCCATGCCCTTGCGCTGCCAGCCGGAACCGTTGCAGGACTTCGCAATACAACTGCATCGTGATTGGTTCGGTCGAGGCAACAAACCCCATCGATTGTGCCCATGCGAGGTAATCGCGGTTGGCCATCCGGTAGTAGCTGCCGGCTTCGGGTACGCGCGTCTCGTGGAAGCAGCCGTGGTCGATGTAACGCTGCAACTGGTCGGGGTTTGGCGGCCCCTTGCCTTGTTGCGAACCATCCTCGCCCCGCCAGCCGGCCAGCATGCCCACGCCGGGCGCGCGTTCGTGACGCAGCATGAAATCGGCGTAATTTTTGTAAATGGAATGGCCGTCGGCGTCGGCCATGTTGGGCAATCCGAGCCGAGCGCCGAGGTCGAGCAGCACATCCTGGAACGGTCGCACGTCACGATCCGGCTGTACTACCGGTTGGCGGATTGCGTCGGCCGCGACTTCGGCATCGCTGATCGGACGGTCCAACAGGCTGATGCAATCCCATCGTTCGAGATAGGTCGTGTCGGGCAATACCAGGTCCGCGAACGCGACCGTTTCCGAATCGTAGGCGTCCACATAGATGATGTGTGGAATCCTGTAGTTGCCGCCGGCGTCACGCGCGCACAGCAGACGGCGTGTGTTGTGCGTGTCCATCGCCGAGTTCCAGCCCATGTTGGCCATGAACAGGAACAACGTGTCGATCTGCGTCGGATTGCCTTCGACTGCGTTGCGGATCACCGATTGCAGCAATCCGTGGGCGGCCAGCGGGTATTCCCACGAAAACGCGTGGTCGAGTCGGCGCGGCTTGCCTTCGGCATCCACCAACAGGTCTTCCGGGTATTGCGGATAGCCGAGCGGATAGCCGGTCAACGTTCCATCCGGCTTGCGCGCCTTGGCGGGCTTGTTGCCGGGGGGCGCCGACTTCGGGTAGGGCGGTTGGTAACGAAAGCTGCCGGGGGTGTCCAGCGCGCCCAGCAGCATCTGCAACACGTGGATCGTGCGGCAGGTGTGGAAACCGTTGGCATGCGCGGCGATCCCGCGCATCGCGTGCATCGACACCGGGCGGCCGATCATGGTGTCGTGCTTGCGACCATGGGTGTCCGTCCAGTTGATCGGCAATTCGATGGCCTCTTCGAACGCGACGTGCGCGAGTTCGGCGGCGAGCCGGCGAATCGTCGCCGCGTCCACGCCGCACTGCCCGGCGACATGGTCCGGCGCATAGTCGTCGGTGAGAAACCGCTCCGCGATCAACTGGAATGCTGGCATGGCGCGGCGGCCGTCGGGCAGCGTGTATTCGCCGGCGATCAGCGGCGCGATGTCAGGTTGCGCTGCATCGACCAGCTCGAAGGTCTCCCCTTCATGGGGAACGTTGGGGCTGCGCTCGTGTTGCTTGCGCGCTGCACACAACGGTCGTCCTCCCGCGTCGCGCGCAATCAATCCATCGTCGGCCGCACCGGGATCGCGAATCACCAGATGGTGCGCATTGCTGTAGCGCACCAGGTAATCGAAATCGATACGATCGGTGCGCAGCAATTCGTGGATCAGTGCACCGGCGAGCAGGCCGTCGGTGCCGGGATTGACTGGTATCCATTCGTCCGCGATCGATCCATAGCCCGTGCGCACCGGGTTGATCGCAACGATCTTCGCGCCACGCGCCTTCAACTTGCCGAGCCCCAGCTTGATCGGGTTGGAATCGTGATCCTCGGCCACGCCCCAAAGCATCAGGTATTTGGTGCGCTCCCAGTCGGGCTCGCCAAACTCCCAGAACGAGCCGCCGAAGGTGTACATACCGGCGGCGGCCATGTTGACCGAGCAGAATCCCCCGTGGGCGGCGTAATTGATGGTTCCGAACTGCTGCGCCCACCATCCGGTCAGCGCCTGCGACTGGTCGCGGCCGGTGAAGAAAGCCAGTTCGTCCGGATCGCGCGCGCGGATGTCGCCCAGCCACTTCGTTGCCAAAGCCAGCGCTTCGTCCCATTCGATCTCGCGGAATTCGCGCGCGCCGCGTTCTCCCGTACGCAGCAATGGTTTGGAAAGCCGCGCGGGCGAATAGTGCTGCATGATCCCCGACGAACCCTTGGCGCAGATGACGCCACGATTGACCGGATGGTTCGGATTGCCGTCAATGTAACGTACACGGCCGTTCTTCAGGTGCACGCGTATGCCGCATCGGCACGCGCACATGTAGCACGTGGTGGTTTTGACCTGATCACCGGTCGGCACGTTGAGTTTGAGGTTTTTGTGGGGCATGCGCACGCCAGTTTGTTCGTCGTCCCGGCCGGGGAATGGCGGGATTCAGTGCCAAGGGTGGAACAATACGATGGTAGCCACCCCCATCGCTTGCCGCCAATCACCTTGCGCGGCATGCTGCACGGATGGATCGCTACGAGCGCATTCTCACCCTGCACCGCATCTTCCAGTCGCACCGGCAGCCGGTCGCGGTCGAACGTTTGCGCGAGGAACTGGATTGCTCGCGTGCCACCCTGTACCGCGACATTGCCTTCCTGCGCGATGCGCTGGGCGCGCCACTGGACAGCGATCCCGAGGGCCGCGGCTACCGTTACGCGGAAGGCGAAGGCGATCGCTTCGAGCTGCCCGGGTTGTGGCTGACCAGCGAGGAGCTTTCGGCGCTGATGGCGCTGGAAGCGCTCATCGCGCGCTCCGACCCGGGCGTACTGGCCGATGCGCTGGCGCCATTCCGTGCGCGCGTCGAAAAGCTGCTCAACGCACACGGCGGTACCACCAAGTTGCCGATGGAGCGCATCCGGGTGGTTCCGTGGGGCTCGCGCAAGATGAACCAGCAGGTGTTCCGCGGAGTGGCGGGTGCCGTTTTGGCACGCCGGCAACTGAAGTTCCGGTACCGCGCGCGCACCACCGGCGCCGACAGTGTGCGCCACGTGTCACCGCAACGGCTGACCCATTACCGCGACAACTGGTACCTGGATGCGTGGGACCACGACCGCGAGGCGCTGCGCAGCTTCGCGGTGGACCGTATCGGCGAGGTCGAACAATTGGAGAAGTCGGCGATCGACCGCGACGAAAAGGAATTGAACGACACCCTCGCGTCGAGCTACGGCATCTTCGCCGGCGCACCCAAGGCGTGGGCGACGATCCGGTTTTCCGCGCGTGCCGCACGCTGGGTCGCGGATGAACACTGGCATTCGTTGCAGGAAGGTCGCTGGCTGGAGGACGGCCATTACGAGTTGCGCGTGCCGTATGCGCAGTCGCGCGAACTCGTCATGGACATCCTGCGCTACGGGCCGGATGCGGAAGTGGTCGCGCCGCAGTCGTTGCGCGAGGAAATCCGCATCATGCACAAGCTCGCGCTGGATGAATACGATCACGCAAAACCGTGAATGACCATCGCGCCCTTGAAGTGCCCGCACGCGCCAAGCCGACCGTCGCGGTCGCGCTGGGTACCGGCGGCGCACGGGGTCTCGCGCACATCGGCGCGATCGAGGCGATCGAGGCGGCCGGATACCGCATCGTGGCGGTCTCCGGTAGTTCCATGGGCGCCCTGATCGGCGGTATCTACGCTGCCGGCAAGCTCGACGTGTACCGCGACTGGGTGACGGCATTGCAGAAAGTGGACGTGCTGAAGCTGGTGGACTGGACGCTGTCGGGTGCCGGCTTGATCAAGGGCGAGCGCATCATCGGCGTGTTGCGTGAACTGATCGGTGAAGTCGAGATCACCGAATTGCCAATCGCCTTCACCGCTGTTGCCACCGATCTGGATCGTGAGCGCGAAGTCTGGTTGACACGCGGCCCGTTGTTCGATGCGATCCGTGCTTCGATCGCGATCCCGACCATCTTCCGCCCACACCCCGTTCACGGACATCGTCTTGTCGACGGCGGACTGATGAACCCGCTGCCGCTGACGCCGTTGCTGCAATCGCCAAGCGATTACACGGTGGCGATCAACGTCAACGGCGCGCCCGAAACCCTGACGTCGACGTTCCCGCCGCCGCAACCAAAATCGCGCAAGGGATTGCGCAGCAAGATCGCCGCTTATGTAAAGCGCACCATCGCCAACCACGCCGGGGTGGACCCCGAGCCAGGCTGGATGGATACCCTCACCCAGTCGCTGGACCTTATGCAGGAAAACCTCGCGAGTTTCCGGCTAGCTGCGGACCGCCCCGATCTCGTGATCGACGTGCCCCGCAATGCCAGCGCGGTGTACGAGTTCTACCGGGCATCGGAATTGATCGAACTGGGCCGCGAGCGCGCCGCGCGTGCGCTCAAGGCATGGCGGCCGCAGAGTAGAGGGCGACCCTTTTGATCGTCATCCCGGTGAAGGCCGGGATCCACGGCTTCCCTCGCGAGCACGAAACACTTTGTTTTGGTTTCGTTGGCCTGCTCGCCACATCCCAACGGCTCGCCCTTCGGGCCGCCTACGGCGTTCAAACTGACAATCCTGCCGATTTGGTCAGTGGCGAGTAAGCCACTTTTTGTTGCGGCAAATATGGTCAAAACCACTGTGCCGGGCATGACGGTCTCGCCAACGTCGTATCGGCTCGACTGCCCTTGGTGCTTGCCGATCATGCGCCGGCGCGAACTACTCGCCACATCCCTGTGGCTCGCCCCTCGCGGACACTCAGGGCCGCCTTCGGCGTTCAAATCGGCAATCCCTGCCGATTTAGTCGCACATCCCTGTGCTCGAGCATGCGTGCCTTGCTCGCATGATCGGCTGTGCGCCGCGGCGTCGCAATGATGCGTTGAAACCTCCGCTTCGTGCCCGCCAGCCATGGCCTGCAGTGTGGCATCCCGTCAACGTGAGTCGTGGTAGCTTTGCGTGTTGGATGGTCAGTACAGCCCAATCGAATGAAATGCATCCTCGCGTTGGTTTGCGTCGTCGCACTCCTTGCGTGCAGTTTCACAAGTTCCGCACGCAGCAGCCCCGTCCAGTGCGATGCACTATCTGGGGTGCCGGAATCACGGATACTGCTTTTTGGTGAAGTGCACGGTTCGGTTGAAACTCCGGCACTTGTCGGCAAGGTCGTCTGTGCCTTGGCGAAGCAGGGGCCCGTGGCGCTTGGCTTGGAACTGCCTTCGACCGAGCTGGCTCCGATTGACCGTTATCTCGGGTCGAATGGCGACGCTGCGGCGCGGGAAGCACTGAGATCTGCGCCATTCTGGCTGCACGGAGACGGACGTTCGAGTGTCGCGATGGTCGACCTGATCGATTCGGCGCGGCGCCTGAAGGAGGATGGGCTGGCAGTGTCGGTGTTCACCCTCGATCCGGATCTTGCTGGCGCGGCGGACGACAACGAGGCCATCGCGCACGCCGTGAGGGTTTTCCACGGCAAACATCCGGCGTTGCGGATCGTTGCTCTGATGGGGAACCTGCACGCGGGTCAGACAAAGATCAGTCCCTTCGGATCGACGATCACGCCTGCCGGATACCTGCTGCGCGACCTTCACTCGGTTTCTGTTTACGTGGCATATCACACCGGCACGATCTGGGCATGCATGGGCACCTGCGGTGTACACGAGCTGAGTAGCCACTGGTTTCCAGCCAGGAAACCGGGCTTCTATCCCGATGCGCCGATGGAAGGTTACAGCGTGTCCTACATGCTCCCGCGTGTTACGGACTCTCCACCTGCGGGTGCACTCACGCGACGGTGAAAACGTTTTGGCGAGTCGCGTTGGATGGCGGAAACCGATCAGGGGCAGTGATAAACGCAGTCGGTTGTCCAAATCAGAGCGCAGGCCATGGATGGCCTGTAACGAAGCGACAAACACGCCGTCGGCGGTGCCGAGAAGCGCAGCCGAACGGCGGAGCAAGCGCCGCCTGTTTGAGCACAGGGATTGTGCGGGTTCGGCGCGACCACCGTTCGGTGAGCATCGCAGGGCAGGCGAGGCAATACGACGTTGCCGAACCCACCGCCACGAGCGCAATGGTCTTTGGCTACTTTCTGCCGAAACAGAAAGTGGCTTGCTCGCCGCTGAGGGGAGCGAAACCTTCGCGAAAACGCTGCATTGTGCGAGAGGCGTACCCTCACCCGGCGCTTGCGCACCACCCTCTCCCGAGGGGAAAGGGATTCAAAGTGCAGTGAGGTTGGCGTACGCCGCAACCAGCCATTTCGGACCGGCGTCGGCGAAATTGACCTGGATGCGCGTATGTGCGCCGGAGCCTTCGGCGCTGACTACCACTCCATCGCCGAAGCTCGCGTGGCGCACATGCTGGCCCAACCTGATTGCCGGTTCGGTGTCGAGGTCGACGTGGCCGCGCACGCGTGGCGCGTACACGGGCCGGCTGATCTTCGCGCGCGGGCGCACCTCGGTCAGCAGGTGTGCGGGCAATTCGTCGAGGAAGCGCGAGGGCCGTGACAGCGTTTCGCTGCCGTACTGGCGCCGAGACTCGGCGTAGCACAGCACAAGCCGTTGGCGTGCGCGGGTGATGCCGACGTAGGCGAGACGGCGTTCTTCTTCCAGGCGACTGGCGTCCTCGCAGGAGCGCTGGGTCGGGAACAGGCCGTCTTCCAGCCCAACCAAAAACACGATCGGGAACTCCAGCCCTTTGGCCGAATGCAACGTCATCAACTGCACGCAATCGCTGCCAGCGGCGCCCTGGCCTTCGCCGGCTTCCAGCGCGGCGTGTGCAAGGAACGCAGCGAGTTCAGTCAGGCCCGCATCGATGTCCTCGGGTGTGAGTTCGAAACGACTGGCGACGTTGATCAGCTCGTCGAGGTTTTCCACCCGCGTCTCGGCGTTGCCGCGGCTGTCGCGCTCGTAGTAATCGCGCAGGCCGGAATGGGCAATCGCGTGTTCGACTTGCTCGGCAAGAGCAAGAGCCGGAACGGCGCTCTCGGCCCACCCCGTGTCGGCATCGTCAGGTGAAACGGCTCCGTGCTCGGTGGATCCGGCCCCCGCAAAGGGTTGCGCCAGTTGTTCAATGAAGGTCATGAATCCACGCAACGCGTTCTTCGCACGAGAAGCGAGGCTGCCGACCGCAAGTTCCGCCAGCGATGCGTCCCACAGCGAAACATCATCTGTTCGCGCGCGGCGACGCAATGCATCGAGGCTGCGTTCGCCGACTCCGTGCGGTGGGGTCGCGATGGCGCGTTCGAAGGCTGCGTCATCGTTGCGATTGGCGGCGAGCCGCAGATACGCCAGCGCATCCTTGACCTCTGCGCGTTCGAAATAGCGCTGGCCGCCATACACGCGGTATGGAATATCGTGCTGGTGCAATTGTTCCTCGAAGTTGCGCGATTGCGCGTTGGAGCGGTACAGCACGGCGATGTCGGACGCGTTGCCGCCATCGTCGATGTGCTCGCGAATCCGCTCGATTACGAAGCGCGCCTCGTCCTGTTCGTTGTAGGCGGCGTACAACGCGATCGCATCGCCCTTGCCGGTGTCGGTCCACAATTGCTTGCCAAGCCGCGACGGGTTCTGCGCGATCACCGCGTTGGCGGCTTCGAGAATGGTCGCGGTGGAACGGTAGTTCTGCTCCAGGCGCAAGGTTTTGGCGTCGGGAAAGTCGCGCAGGAAAGCACGCATATTCTCGACCTTGGCACCGCGCCAGCCATAGATCGACTGGTCGTCGTCGCCGACCGCGAAGACCTTGCCGGTGTTGCCCGCCAGCAGGCGTATCCACGCGTACTGGAGGGCGTTGGTGTCCTGGAACTCGTCGATCAGCAGGTGCCGCCAGCGTTGCTGGTAGTGGGCGCGCAAGGGATCGTTGTCGCGGAACGTTTCGTGCGCGCGCAGCAGCAGTTCGGCGAAATCCACCAGTCCCGCGCGTCTACAGGCCTGTTCGTAAGATTCGTAGACCTTGAGATACGTGCGCGCAACAGGATGGTCCCCGGCCTGGATGCCGTCGGGGCGCTTGCCTTCGTCCTTCCATGCGTTGATCTGCCAGCAAGCCTGCCGCGGTGGAAAGCGCGCCTCGTCGATGCCGAGCCCGGCCACCACGCGCTTGACCAGCCGTTGCTGGTCGTCGGCGTCGAGGATCTGGAACGTCTCCGGCAACTGCGCTTCACGCCAGTGTTGGCGCAGCAAACGGTGAGCGATGCCATGAAACGTGCCGACGGTGAGCCCACTGGTGCCGCCGGGAAGCAGGTTGCCGAGCCGACCGCGCATTTCACCGGCGGCCTTGTTGGTGAAGGTGACGGCGAGGATGGCCCAGGGCGGCGCGGCCTCGGCTTCGATCAGCCAGCCGATGCGATGTGTGAGCACTCGGGTCTTGCCCGAACCCGCGCCCGCCAGTACCAGATAGTGGCCCGGTGGAGCGGCGACGGCTTCACGTTGCGCAGCGTTGAGCGAATCCAGCAGGTACGAAACATCCATCGCTGCGATTGTAACGTTCAGCCGCGCTCTCGGTTCGGTGGTAACGTGCCAAGGCTTGCAGTTCCCCACAGTGCGAAGGAAGGAGAGGCGATATGTCCATTTTCGATGCATTGAAAGGCCGGACAGGCGGTCAGGGCGCCACCAGCGGTAATCCCACGCTGGACCTGATTGGCGGCCTGATCCAGAAGTCCGGCGGCATCGGCGGGCTGGTTTCGACGTTGCAGCAGGGCGGCCTGGGCGGAGTCGTCGAATCCTGGGTCGGCAACGGTACCAACCAGCCGGTCAACGGTCAGCAGCTCGGTCAAGCGTTGGCAGGCACTCCCGCTGGCCAGCATGTTGAAGCCATGGCCTAGAAGGCGGGAATCGATCCTTCGCAGTTACTTGAGCAGTTGGCTCAACATCTCCCCGGCGCGGTCGACCACCTGACCCCGAACGGACAGGTGCCGGCCAGCGGCTGTAGCGGGTTCAACCTCAGTGAATTGAGCGGTTTGGCCGGGAAACTGGGGTTGTAATCCAGGTCCATCAGGCAAAAACGCGCGGCTCGGAGGCCGCGCGTTCGCAGGATTGTACTGTCAGCGTGATTTCTTCATCACGCCAGCGACGATCAGGATCCCGCCGATCACGATGCCCGCGTAGCCAACTGGTGCCGGAACAGGCTTCTGCGAGGTAGCTTCGATCTTCACTGGGCCAAACTGGGCCTTGGTGTCGGTGTCGTTGTAGTGCAAGTTCCCCAGCGCGACCCACAAACCCAGTCCAAGCAACACGATTCCCACGATGATCAGTCCGACACGCATGGCAGTGCCTCTTCCCACTTGAAGGACGCCCGATGCTACAGGAAGTCGCAAACCGCGCAAATTGCAGCGCGGTGTGCCGTACATGGCATGTACATGACACGGACATGCAAGGTTCCAGGGAGCGCCAGCGGTTCTGACTTCCGGTGTGGCCGCCAGCCGGAATCCGGATACCGGAAATAAAATGCCCCGAGAGCCAGGGGGGAGCTCTCGGGGCCGGGCGAAGCCGAATCTGGGGAGGGATTCGACTCCGGAGGTTCGCTCAGGGAGGTGAGTGAACCAGGACGCCGTTGCGTGCGTCCGAAGCATTAGATGGGGCCACGTGCCGGAAGTTCAAAATCTTTTTTTGCGAGAGTTCAGAAAGCGTTCATTCGCTGGATCGCGCATGACTTTAGTCATGGTTTGGACGTCCAAATCTGCACCCCCAGTCAAAGCATTTGCTGTTGAAGCCAAACCATGGGACGCTGTTTTGATGCCGCGTATCCGTTGGCGAGGGCCGCGTGAATCTTCGGCGATGCCGCAATCGATGGACGATCGCACGGCTTAATGCGCTTCGCCCCAATTCGCCCCAGCCCCGATAGCGACCTCCAACGGCACTACGAGTTCCGCGGCACCCTGCATGCGGTTCCTGACGCCTTCGGTCACCTGCTCGACCGCGTCGGCGCGCACCTCGAACACCAATTCGTCGTGGACCTGCATCAGCATGTGCGCGTCATCCTCACGTCTATTTAACCATTCGTCGATGGAGACCATCGCGCGCTTGATGATGTCGGCGGCGGTTCCCTGCATTGGCGCGTTGATCGCGGCGCGTTCGGCGCCCGCACGCTGCGCGGCGTTGCGCGAGCGCAGCGCCTCGAGATAAAGCCGGCGTCCGAACAGGGTTTCGACATAGCCATCCTGTTTGGCCTGTTCACGGGTTTTGTCCATGAACGACTTCACGCCGGGATAACGTTCGAAATAGCGTTGCACGTAATCCTGTGCTTCGCCGCGCGGAATACCGAGGCGCTGGGCGAGGCCATGCGCGCTCATGCCGTACATCAGACCAAAATTGATCATCTTGGCCACGCGTCGCTGTTCGGACGTGACCGCGTCCGGTGTGACGCCGAACACTTCCGCCGCGGTTGCGCGATGCACATCCTGGTCGTGCATGAATGCTTTGGTCAGACCGGGATCGCCGGACATATGCGCCACGATGCGCAACTCGATTTGTGAATAGTCGGCCGCCAGCACCTTCCAGCCGTCCGGTGCGATGAAGGCTTCGCGGATGCGGCGGCCTTCTTCACTGCGCACCGGGATGTTCTGCAGATTCGGATCGGTGGATGACAGTCGGCCGGTCGCGACCGCGGCCTGGTGGTAGCTGGTGTGTACGCGGCCCGTGCGGGGGTTGACCATCTCCGGCAGCTTGTCGGTGTAAGTCGAGCGCAGCTTGGCCAGTTGCCGGTAGTCGAGGATCAGGCGCGGCAGTTCGTGGCGGAATGCGATGGCTTCAAGGGCTTTTTCATTGGTGGACGGCTGACCGGTCGGCGTTTTCACCAACGCCGGCAGGCCCAGCTCGTCGAACAGCAGCGCTTGCAACTGCTTGGGAGAATCGACGTTGAACTCGCGCCCGGCAATGCGCTGCATCTCCTGTTGCAGCGTGTGCATGCGCTTGCCGAGTTGCTGGCTCTGCTTGCGCAGTTTGTCCACGTCGATCAGCACGCCACGCTGCTCCATCCGGGCGAGCACCGGCACCAGCGGAATCTCGATGTCGGTAAGCAGCTTCTGCAAACTCGGTTCTGCCTCGAGTTGCGGCCACAGCGCCTGATGCAGGCGCAGGGTGATGTCGGCGTCTTCGGCCGCGTAACGGCAGGCGCGGACGAGGTCGACCTGCGAAAACGGAATCTGTTTGGCGCCCTTGCCCGCGACGTCTTCGTAATGGATCGTGTCGTAGTCCAGCCAGCGTTTGGCCAGCGTGTCCATGTCGTGGCGATTGGCAGTCGCATTCAGGGCATACGATTCCAGCATGGTGTCGAAGGCCAGTCCCTGCACGGCGACGCCGTATCGCGACAGCACGTTGAAATCGTACTTCGCGTGCTGGCCGACCTTGGGTCGTTCGGGATCTTCCAGAATGGGTTTCAGTGCGGCAAGCACCTCGTCACGTTCGAGTTGTCGAGGCGCGCCGGGGTAGTCGTGGCCGACCGGTACGTAGCAGGCGTGGGTTGCCTCGACGGCAAACGACAGGCCGATCAGTTCGGCCCGCATCGGGTCGAGCGCGGTGGTTTCGGTATCGAGCGCGATCAGGTTTGCGGTGCGCAGTTTTTTCAACCAGGTGTCAAGTTGCTCTTGGGTGGTCACGAGTTCGTATTTGCCGGGGCCCGTTACTGCGTTGCTCGCGCCGGGTTCCATGCTTGTGCCGTCATTCCGGCCCGGGTTGGAATCCAGTGATTTCTCCATCCCGTTGACTGGATCCAGGTCAAGCCCTGGAGAATGTGACGATGGGGCAACTGTTCCGGGTTCCGATTCTCCGGTTCCAAGCCCCGTGCTCTTTTCAAGCTCCTTGAGTGCCGCATTGAATTCGTACCGCTTGTACAGCGCGCGCAACGCGTCGACATCGCGGGTGCGCAGAACGAGATCTTGTGGACCAAGGTCCAGATCGACATCGGTCCTGATGGTGGCGAGTTGCCTTGAAAGCGGCAATTGCGGCAGCGCTGCGCGCAAGTTCTCGCCGATCTTGCCGACGACGTCATCGGCGTGCGCGATCACGTCGTCCAGCGTCCCGAATTGCGTCAGCCACTTGGCCGCCGTCTTCGGCCCGCACTTCGGCACCCCGGGTATATTGTCAACGCTGTCGCCCATAAGTGCGAGGTAATCGACAATACGTTCCGGGGGCACACCGAATTTTTCGATTACGCCGTCGCGGTCCATGCTCGTGTGGGTCATGGTATTGACCAGCGTCACGCGCGGGCCAACCAGTTGCGCGAAATCCTTGTCGCCGGTCGATACCTCGACCTCGATGTCTTCCGCGGACGCGCGCGCGGCGAGGGTGCCGATCACGTCGTCGGCTTCGACGCCCGGTACGTTGAGGATGGGAAAACCGAGTGCTCCGACCACCGCGAGCATGGGCTGGACTTGCGACCGCAGGTCGTCCGGCATCGGAGGTCGGGTGGCCTTGTACTCAGGATACAGCTCATCGCGGAACGTAGGGCCGGGAGCGTCGATGACGAAAGCGGCGAAGTCGGGCTTCTCGTTCATGATTGCTCGGAGCATGCCCACCACGCCGAACAACGCGCCGGTCGGTTCGCCCGCGACGTTGCTGAGCTGCGGCAGCGCGAAAAAGGCGCGGTACAGGTAACTGGAACCGTCGATGAGCGTCAATTTGGGCATGCGCGAATTGTCGCACGCACGCGCCTGCACGCCGAAGTCACGCGCCGCGTGTATGCTTGGGAACCAAGGCAAGTGGATGGAGGCGTGCCGTGAAAACACGCGTGGTGTGGGTGCTGACGGCAGCAATTCTGGCAATTCCCGCGGCGCATGCCCAGACCGCGCTCGCCGCCTCCTCGGCGGCACCGCCACCCGGATCGGGCTTGCCTCCGCCCGGCATCAACGATCCCGGCGCGAAGCCACAATCCGTACCGTTGCCCAGCAACGGTATCCCGCCCTCTGTGGCACCCGCCGCACGCCAGAACGGCGCCGGCGGCGATAGTACCGACGTCGCCGTGCACACCAACGCCAATGGCGACACCATCGAGGAATACCGCCGCGGCGGCAAGGTCTACATGGTGCGCATCACCCCGAAGCACGGCGTCACCCAGACCTACATTTACAACAGCCCGGACGGCAACCTGATGCACGATCCGCAGCTTGGTCCGGTGTCGCCCGTGTACTACGACATCTACAAGTGGGGCAAGCCGCGCAAGCCAGCCAGCGGCGAAAGCGCTGCTCAGCCGGCTCAGCCATCGAGCTCCGGGTAGCGGCGGAAAATTCCGTCGTTGTTGAACGGAATGCGTCGGGTCGACGCGAGATAGGCCGCAACGTTGGGACGCGCCGCGATCCGTTCGTGCAGGTCAGCGCATAGCGGCAGGTCGCGTTCCAGCCGACGTAGCGTGCGTGGAAACGCATAGCGCAAACCGGCGATGATCTGGAACAACGACAGGTCGGCATAGGTGATCGCGCTGCCGACCAGGCAACGCTGACGCCCGCGCTGATTGTCCGCAAGCACCCGTTCGAAGTAGCCCAGGAATTTCGGCAACCGTTCGCGCCGCAGGTGCGCGCTGCGCCGCCGGGCCTCCTCGCGCTGGTCCTCGTAATAGAGCGAGCCGGAGATCGGATGGTGGACGTCGTGGATTTCGGCCACCAGGTCGGTGATCGTCAGTTGCAGCTGATGGGTCCACAACTGGCCGCTTTCGTCGCGCGGCGCAAGCCCGAGACGTGGCCCGAGGAACAGCAGGACGTTGGCGGTCTGCCCGATCAGGCGGCGGCCGGCCTTCAGAAACGGCGGGGCAAATGGTGCGTGGCCAACCGTGGGGTCATCCAGCCAGTGCAGCAGCGCCGCTGTGCCACCACCTGATCCTTCGGGCAATCTCGCCACGTCGACGTAGTCGGCGCCGCCGTCTTCCAGCGCAAGACGGATGAACTCGCCGCGTCCCTGGATGGTGGGCCAGTAATACAGTTCGTAGCGCATGGGCCGCCCTCGGTGCACGTCATCGGCACGCTAGCACCACGCCAGCTACCTGTCACCTGATCGTGGATTGGGCGAAATCGGACACCGGGGAAGCTCGGCTTCAGTGGCGAAAGTGCCGAGTACCGGTAAAAACCATCGCCATGCCGTGTTCGTCGGCGGCATCGATGACTTCTTGGTCGCGCAGCGACCCGCCGGGCTGGATCACCGCACACACACCGGCACTCGCGGCGAGGTCGACGTTGTCGCGGAACGGAAAGAACGCGTCAGAAGCCATCACACTGTCCTGTGTGGAGAGCTTGGCTTCGGCGGCCTTCATCGTGGCGATCTTCACGCTGATCACGCGGCTCATCTGGCCCGCGCCGATCCCGATGCTTGCGCCGTCCTTCGCGTACACGATCGCGTTGGACTTCACGAACATCGCAACGTGCCAGGCGAACAACAGATCGCGTAACTGCTCGGCGTCGGGCACGCGCCGGGTGACGACTTTCAGGTCGGAGAGCATCAGGGTGTCGATGTCGGAATCCTGCACCAACATGCCGCCGGCGATGCTGCGCATTTGCCGCTGTGCGTTGCCCGGCACCGCCGGCCATTCGCCGGTCGCCAGCGCGCGAACGTTCGGTTTCTTTCTGAGCGCGGTCAAGGCATCTTCGTCGAACGCCGGCGCCACCAACACCTCGACGAACTGGCTTGCGAGGATCCCTGTTACCAGCGCACCGTCGATCGGACGGTTGAAGGCGATGATGCCACCAAATGCCGATGTCGCGTCGCACGCGAACGCGCGCGCGTAGGCGTCCACCGGATCCTTGCCCAGCGCCACGCCGCACGGGTTGGCGTGTTTGACGATCACGCATGCCGGAGTCTTGTCGAAGGCCTTCACGCACTCCAGCGCCGTGTCCGCATCGACGAGGTTGTTGTAGGACATTTCCTTGCCAGCCAGTACCGTGGCGCCGGCGACCGTGCCGGCCGTCGCGTGGCCGTCGACATACAGCGCCGCGGCCTGATGCGGATTTTCGCCATAGCGCATGTCCTGCGCGCGGCGCAGCGCCAGATGCAGCGTCGGCGGATAGGCTTCCGTGGGTTCGCCCTCGGCGCGCGCAGACATCCAGTCGGCGATCATCCCGTCGTAACGCGCCGTGTGCGCAAACACCCGTGCGGCAAAACGGCGACGCTGTTCGAACGAAATTCCGCCGTCGCGACGCAGGGTTTCGATCAACTCCGGGTAGTCTGCCGGATCGCAGATCACGGCAACCCGTTCGTGATTCTTTGCGCCGGCGCGAAGCATCGCGGGGCCCCCGATGTCGATCTGTTCGATGGCCTCCTCATACGTGGTGCCGGCGTTGCCGATGGCGCTCACGAATGGATACAGGTTGACGATCAGCAGGTCGATCTGCGCAATCCCGAGTTCTCGCATCACGGCTTCGTCGGCGCCCCGCCGCCCCAGCAGGCCGCCGTGGACCTTCGGATGCAGGGTCTTGACCCGGCCGTCCATGATTTCCGGGAAACCGGTGAGATCGCTGACCTCACGCACCGACACCCCGGCCTCTCGCAATGCCCGTGCACTTCCACCGGTGGAGACGATCTCGACCCCGAGCGCGTGCAGCGCGCGGCCGACGTCGGCCAGTCCGGTTTTGTCGGAGACGCTGAGCAGTGCGCGCCGCGTGGTGACGATCCCCGATCCGGTCATGTGCGATGGATGTCCCTGTTGGTCAGGCGATGCCGAGTTCGCGAAGCTTCTTGCGCAGGGTGGCGCGATGGATGCCGAGCACTTCGGCGGCGCGGCTCTGGTTGCCGCCACTCCACTCGAGCACCTCGCGCAACAATGGCAGTTCGATTTCGCGCAGCATCCGTGCGTACAAACCTTCTCGGCACGGTGTGCCGTTGAGGTCCGCCAGATAGCGGCGTGCGCTGGACTCCATGCATTCGCCGAGCGTGCGCGTGGCTCCGCGTGCGGGGCCGTTTGCTTCGCTGCGAGGTGGCGTTGCGTTCGAAATGAGGCTGTCCATCAAGCGTCTGCGGTCCAACGTGTGCGCGTGCACGAACCCACTCGCGTGCGAGCCGACGAGTCTACCAGCGCACGACCGCGCCGCGTACCGCACGACTCACTCGAAACTGAACTGGAAGGCGACTGCGCGTTTACCGGGGTCGGCAACCTCGAATGCAATCGCCGCCGTAGCACCTGGCGCTATGCCGGCGGCACGTCGCCCTGGATCGGGCATGTATTCGGCGGGCCGGAAGCGGCGCATTGCGACCGGGTTGTTGTCCAAGTCGGTGAGTTCCACAACTACGACTGGCCACGGCTGGCGGAAGGTCGCGTCGTTGCGAACTGTCGTCGTGACCATCAGGGCGCCGGTGATTCGCGGGTCCGGGCGGACGTCGCGCGACAGTAGTTCCAGTTTCGCGACATCCCTGATCGGTGGCAGGCCGCAGGCAATTACCAGACAAATTTGCGTGGCCCACTGATGCGTCGTGGCATTCCGGAATAGCTCCACCCGTTTGATCCAGGCGAATTGTGCGGCCAGCATCAGTGCGAGCAACAGACAACCCAGCGTCCAGACCAATCCGGCCGCACGGCGGTGGCGCGGGCGGACATACACCGGAGCCGAAAGTCTCGCAGGGTCGGACACGACTTCCGCCCGTGCGGATTCCGGATCGATCGATTCAGCATCTGGCGTTTCGACGACGTCCCGGCTCGCGACTCCCGGCGGCAACGGGATGCTCATGGGCAACACTTCGTCCGGAAGCGACGGATCCATGTCAAGTTCGTCCGGCCATAGAGGTGCCATCTCGTCGGCCGGGGGCTGGACAGGTTCATCGAGATATGGCGAATCGAACTCGTCGAACGGGATTTCCGTCTGAGTGATTGCCGGCAATTCGCCGTCCGCCAGAGCAAAGGACCCGGCTACGGCTGATGTCCCGCTGTCGACTTGGGCGATCGGGTCATGCCCGGTCAGTCGGCGCGGGTCGTGCACGACGGTAACTTTGGAATCGATCGCCCCGGGGCCTGCGAAGTTGATGGGAATGTCCATGTCGGGAAACCGCGTCCGCGCATGCAGGTCGCTGACTTGCCATGTGTTGTCACCGATCCTCTCGTCAGGCGAGGCGCCGTCTGCATCGACGACAAGCGAAGCGGTGAATTCTGTTTCAAGGTCTGCGAACCAGTCCTCGGAGCTGCTGCCTGGGATTGGTTGATCAGATTGCGTCGGCTGTGCTTCGCCGGCAACCGACGGCAAGGACGATTCGGTTGACAGGGATGCCTGCGTCGCATCGCTTTCCGGGCGCAGTGACTTTGCAGCCGGTTCGAACGCCGAGGGCGGCACCGCTTCGGTCAGGGTCGGGACCAGGTCAGCGGGGTCCTGTTCGGCAAGTGCCGCATTTGGTTCGGCCGGAAGCGTGTCGCTCAGCGTGCGCAGTGCGTCGAACCGCCTCGCGCAATGTCCGCAATGCACGATGCCGAGCGAAGCCTGCACGGCGTTCTCGTCGATCTCGAAGATCGTCAGGCACTCCGGACATTGGGTATACATGGATGCCGCAACAGCCTTCCTGCTATGAGCTTGGAAGCGTAACAACAAATCCGCCCTCCCGGCGTAAACCGGGACACACAATCACGCGGTCGCCAGCCGACCGTCGATCCGGATCCAGTCCTCGCGGCTGGAGGTTTGCAACGCCGTGAAGCCGCACTCGCGGTAACGTGCCAGGAGTTCCGGTTCCTGCCCGGCGAGGATGCCCGACAGCGCGAACGGCGCGCCGGGCTTGCACAGCGCCGCGAAGCGCGGCGCGAGGTCGCGTAGAGGACCAGCGAGGATGTTGGCGACCATTGCATCGCAACGCGTGTTGTCCGCCAGTGCGTCCGGCGTGAACAATTCCAGACGATCGGACATGCCGTTTCGCCCGGCGTTGTCGCGTGACGCCACGAGCGCCTGCGGGTCGGTGTCAATGCCGATGGCCCGTGCGGCGCCAAGTTTCAGCGCGGCGATCGCGAGCACTCCCGATCCGCAGCCATAGTCGAGCACGGTTTTGCCCGCAAGATCCAGACTATCCAGCCACTCGAGGCACAGGGCCGTGGTTGGATGGGTGCCGGTGCCGAAGGCGAGGCCCGGGTCGAGGCGGACAACCACGCCGTCCGCAATACGATCGTCGGGTGGTTCGATGTTCCACGGATAGATCCACAGGCGTCGCCCGAAGGGCATTGGCTGGTAACGATCCATCCATGCACGTACCCAGTCCTGGTCGGCGAGCTCGCGAAATTCGATCCGATCGGGTGCGAGTTCCGGCAACGCGTCGAGCAGAAATTGCGTCAATCCTCGTCGGTCGGCATTGGCTTCGAACAGTGCGAGAAGCGAGATGGTTCGCCACAGTGGCGCTTCGCCCACGCGCGGTTCGAAGATCGCGGCTTCGTCCGGGGTATCGGCATCCGCGTCCATCAGCGTCACGGACAATGCACCCGCTTCCTCCAGCGCGCTTTCCGCGCGGGGTTGCTGTTCTGCCGACAGCGCCAACGAGAGTTCGAGAAATGGCATCGAGGTGATTGGGGAAGGCGTGCAGATGCCGGTTTTTTCCGCGTCCCGGCCTCTACCCGCCGAGACCGATGCCTTTTTCCTTCTGCTCGCGGATGCGTTTTTCCAGATAGTGGATGTTGCGTCCGCCATGTTTGAAACCGCTGTCGCCCATGATCCGTTGCTGCAAAGGCAGGTTGGTCTTGACGCCTTCGATCACGGTTTCGCTGAGCGCGGCGCGCATCCGCATGATCGCGGTTTTCCGATCGAAGCCGTGCACGATCAGCTTGCCGATCATTGAATCGTAGTTGGGCGGAATCCGGTAACCGTCGTACAGGTGGGTGTCGATGCGTACGCCGGGGCCGCCGGGTGCCTCGAAACGTTTCACCGTGCCGGGGGACGGCATGAACGTGTCGGGGTCCTCGGCGTTGATGCGGCATTCGATCGCATGGCCGCGCGGCACGATGTCTTCCTGCCGGATCGACAACGGTTCGCCCGCCGCGATCAGCAACTGTTCGCGCACCAGATCTACACCCGTGATCAGCTCTGTGACCGGGTGCTCGACCTGTATGCGGGTGTTCATCTCTATGAAGTAGAAGCGTTCGTCCTGATACAGGAACTCGAATGTCCCGGCGCCTCGGTAGCCGATACGCAGGCATGCATCCACGCAGACCTTGCCGATCTGGGCGCGCATATCGGGCGTAATGCCGGGAGCCGGCGCCTCCTCGACCACTTTCTGGTGGCGGCGCTGCATCGAGCAGTCGCGCTCGCACAGGTGGATCGCGTGGCCTTGGCCGTCGGCCAGCACCTGGATTTCGATGTGGCGCGGGTTTTCCAGGAATTTCTCCATGTAGACCTGATCGTTGCCGAACGCCGCGCGTGCCTCGGCGCGGGTGGTCGCGATCGCGTTGCCAAGATGCGCCTCGGTGTGCACGTCGCGCATGCCACGTCCGCCGCCGCCGCCGGCGGCCTTGATCAAAACCGGATAACCGATCTCGCGCGCGATCCCGAGACTGCGTTCGACGTCATCGTCGAGCGGACCGTCCGATCCGGGCACGCAGGGCACGCCGGCGGCCTTCATTGCCTTGATCGCCTCGACCTTATCGCCCATCAGACGGATCACATCCGCGGTCGGACCGACGAACACGAAACCGGATTGCTCGACCTGCTCCGCGAAGTCGGCGTTCTCGGACAGAAAACCGTAGCCGGGATGGACCGCGCTGGCGTCGGTGACTTCCGCTGCGGCGATGATGGCCGGGATATTGAGATAACTCTGCGCCGACGGCGCCGGACCGATGCATATCGCCTCGTCGGCCATGCCGACGTGCTTGAGGTTGCGGTCGGCCGTCGAATGCACCGCGACGGTTTTGATGCCCATGGTCTGGCATGCGCGCAGCACACGCAGCGCGATTTCGCCACGATTCGCGATCAGGACTTTATCGAGCATGCCGGTTCAGCCGATCACGAACAGCGGTTCGTCGAACTCCACCGCCTGCCCGTTTTCGGCGACGATGGCCAACACAGTGCCGGCGACTTCGGCGTCGATCTGGTTGAACATCTTCATCGCCTCGATCACGCCCAGTGGGTCGCCGACCTTGATTTGCTGGCCGACCACGACGAAGGGTTCGGCACCCGGCGAGGCTGCGGCGTAGAAGGTGCCGACCATCGGCGAGCGCACCACGTTGCCGGCGGGGAGGGTCGGCTCCGCCGATGTGGATGGGGGTGCCGCCGGTGCTACGGGCGCCGGCGGGGTCGCGACGGTGGGCTGCGGTACCGCGAACACCTGCGGCGCAGACACGCCGCCCGCTGGGAATCGCGACAACCGGACGGTTTCCTCGCCCTCCCGGATTTCGAGCTCGGAGAGGTTGGATTCTTCCAACAGTTCGATCAGTTTTCTTACTTTTCTGAGATCCATGGCGGTCTCTTTCGGGTCCTGGAAAAGGGCGTTTCAGACGGCGGCAAGGCGCTTGATTGCCGCATCCAACGCGTAGCGATAGCTGTCAACACCGAAGCCGGCGATCACGGCCACCGCAAGATCAGAGAAATACGACTGGCGACGGAACGTTTCGCGGCTGTGCGGATTGGACAGGTGCACCTCGATGAAGGGAATCGCGACAGCTGCGAGCGCGTCCCGCAACGCTATCGAGGTGTGGGTGAAGGCGGCTGGATTGATCAAGATGAAGGCCGTGCCGTCGCCCTTTGCGACCTGAACGCGCTCCACCAGCTCGTGCTCGGCGTTGGACTGGAAACTCTGCACGTCGTGTCCCGCGGTTCTGGCCCGACCGGCCAGCATCGCGTCAATCTCGGCCAGCGTGTCGCGTCCGTACACCCCGGGTTCCCGGCTGCCGAGCAAATTCAGATTGGGGCCGTGAAGAACCAGGATCTGCGCCACGCTCGGGATCGCTTGCGACCGACGGCCGAAGCCGCGGAGTCTGAACTGTCATTCATGCCTTGTCCAGCGTTGCGGACAGAATCGCTGAAGTTAGGCGACGTTAGTCACGTGTTTGGCGCGATCCGCATTTTTCGCTTCCCGGTTGACCCACAAGGCATGCCAGGCCGATCCTCTGCCTGCCGATATCAGAACGACGGCGGCGACCGTCAATGGCGAAGGGTTCCCTGTGGTCCGACTTTCACAAGAGGGTTTCGCGTGAGACTCGTCTGCGACGGCGATTCAAAGCTTCCTCAGGACTTCGCGGACTTGACGTCCTCCAGCCAGTTCTGGATCGTGGCTGGGTCGAGCACGCCCAGTTTGGCTTTGAGGATGCGCCCGTCGCGCCCGATTAGCACGCTGTATGGCAGAAGCCCTGCGGTGTCGCCGAAAGTGGTGGTAGGCACGGGATCGGCGTCGAGGCCGATGAGGATGGGATAACCAACCGGCGTGTTTTTGAGGAATGCCTCGGCCGATTGCGGCTGGTCCATTGCCACGCCGACCACCTGCAGGCCGTCGGCAGTGTGGTCGCGCTGCAGTTTCGCGAGGGTGGGCATCTCCTCGCGGCAGGGTACGCACCAGGTCGCCCAGAAATTGAGCAGTACCACCTTGCCGCGCCATGTTGCCAGCGAAATGGTTTGTCCCTTCAGGTCGGGTAGTGCATAGGTACCCACGGAATCGCCGACCGCGAAGGTTGTTACGCCCGCCGGTGCTGGCGGTTGTTCGGGCGGTGCGTTCATCCAGCGATTCTGCAGCCACCAACCGCCGAAGGCGGCGAGGCAGGCGAGCACCAGGATCAAGACGGTGCGGCGGTTCATCATCGCGCCGCGGTCTCCAAGGCATTGCGAACCAACGAAGCCGTCAGGACGGTTGGCAACGCATGCCCGGCACCGCCATCACGTGGGTAGACCACGTACAGCGGCACACCCGGCGAGTGGAACTTATGCAGGTAGGCACCGATTTCCGGGTCGACGTCCGTCCAGTCGCCCTTCATGTACACCGCACCAGTGGTTTGCAGCAGTTTTTGGAAGCTGCGCGTGTCGAGCACCGCATATTCATTGGCCTTGCAGGTGACGCACCAGTCCGCGCCGATATCGACGAACACCGGCGTGCCGGTAGCGCGCAATTGCGACAGCTTCGCCGGACTGAAGGCCACGCTGTCGCCGCCTTGCGTGGTGGCGCGTAAGGGTGGTGCGACACGCGCGATGCCGATCAGCGAGGCGATCGCCGCAATGGCCAGCGCCACGGTGAAGGCATGCGCGAGCTTGCGGCCGGGGTGGCCACGTCCGTGCCACCATGCGGCCGCCGCCAGCAACACCATCGCGACCAGCACCAGCGCCACCGCGTCGGCGCCACGCTGGTGGGCAAGCACCCAAACCAGCCAAATCGCCGACAGATACATCGGGAAAGCAAGGATCTGCTTCAGCGTCTCCATCCAGCGTCCCGGCTTGGGCAATAGCCGCGCCAGTGCGGGAACCAGTCCGATCAGGGTCAACGGCAGCGCGAGGCCGATGCCCAGCAACAGCATCACCAGGATCTCGTGCGTTGCCGGCGCAACGAATGCGTAGGCCAGCGCCACGCCCATGAACGGCGCGGTGCAGGGACTGGCGACAACCACTGCCAGCACACCGGTGAAGAAATGTCCGGCCATGCCGCCACGGCGGGTCAATCGGGCGCCCATGTTGCCGAGACGACTGCCGAATTGCACCACGCCCGACATCGAAAGCCCGACCGCGAACAGCACGCAGGCCAGTACCGCGACGATCACCGGTTGTTGCAACTGCGTACCCCAACCGATCGCACGGCCGGCGTCGCGGAGACCAAGGATCGCGAACCCTATGGCGAGAAACGTGACGATGACGCCCGCCGCGTAGGCCAGCGCATGCTGTCTTGCCCGCTGTCGTGAATCGCCGCTTTCCAGAACACCGACCGCCTTGATCGCCAGCACCGGCAGCACACACGGCATCAAGTTCAGGATCAAGCCGCCCACGAAGGCCAGCAGCAGCGCGAATGGCAGGCCGGTTGCGAGCGGGCCGGCCTGCGTCGACGCGTTGCCCGACACTGCGGCGGCCGCTGACTGCGTAGCGGCGGGTGCGGCGCCCAGCGAGGCGGTAATCGCGTTGCCGGTCGGCGTGCCGCCGCCCGGCGGGTTCGTCCCTGCGCCTGCGTTGATCGGGCCGCCGCCAGCGGTCGGAAGCGTGAAGGTCTCGGTGTTCGGCGGATAGCAGATCTTGGGCGTGACCTCGTGACAACCCTGATAGGTCACTGCGACTTTCACGGTCGCCGGCATGGCGCCGCTTGCCGTGTACGGCAAACTGCCGTCGACGCTGCCATGGTAGATCTCGACGTTGCCGAGATACTCGTCGTGTTCCCGCTTGCCTGGCGGCAGATCTATCGCCCCGGCGGCGATGCCGGCGGTCAGGATCTTTGCGTGGATGCGCCCGCGATAGAGGTAATAGTTTGGCGCGATGTCGAAGTGCAGCGCGATGCTGCCGGGCTTGTCGACCGTGGCCTTGAGCGCGAAGGCCTGGGTCACTGGCAACAAGCCATCACCTGGGCTGGTGGTTTGCGCGTACGCACCCGCCGTGGCCAGCAACAGCGTTGCCAGCAGCATCAAACGGGATAGCAGGCGTTCGGAAAGCATCGGATCGATCGTGACTTGAGACCGGCAAATGGGGTGCCGGTCCAGCGTGTCATTGTCGCAGGCTCGCGGTCCGCCTGCCAGTTACGGCGTCGTTTCCTGCGCAATCCAGTCGAGGTAAGGCGCGTGGCCGTCGGCAATGTCCAAAGCGATCACTTCCGGGACCTCGTACGGATGCAGTTCCAGCAGCCTTGCGCGTACGGCATCGAAGCGCTCATGCGTGGTCTTGATCAGCAGCAATACCTCTGCATCGTCGAGGATCTTGCCCTGCCAGCGGTAGGTGGACGCGACTCCGGGCAGGCGGCTGACGCAGGCCGCCAGCCGCTGCTCGACGAGCTCGTGGGCAATCCGGATGGCGGTTTCAGGGTCAGGGCAGGGGACAAGGACGAGTACGGGTTTAGTCATAGGCTTATGGCACGGGCCACGTGCCGAAATTCATTGCAGACAGCTCGGGCTCTTGAAAGCCGCGAGTCCGGCCTTACAATTAGCACTCACCGCTGCTGAGTGCTAACAGCAGCGGCTCCCTTTCCCAACATCGTAGCTGGAGTCGTTATGAAGCTTCGTCCGTTGCACGACCGCGTCATCATCAAGCGCCTGGAAGCGGAAACCACGTCCGCCGGCGGCATCGTCATCCCCGACACCGCGACCGAAAAGCCCATCAAGGGCGAAGTGGTCGCCGTGGGCACCGGCAAGATCCAGGAAGACGGCAAGGTCCGCCCGATGGCGGTCAAGGCCGGCGACAAGGTGCTTTTCGGCAAGTATTCCGGCACCGAGGTCAAGGTCGATGGCGAGGAACTGCTCGTCATGCGTGAAGAAGATCTTGTGGCCATCATCGAAGGCTGATTGAAGCCCGACGCATTATCAACGGTCATTCCCGCGCAGACCGGAATCCAGCACCTTCGCAATCCGCGAACTGGAGGCCGGCATCCGCCGGCATGACGATCGAAAGCAAAAAAGAATCACAGGAATCCAATCATGGCAGCCAAAGAAATCCGTTTCTCCGAAGACGCACGTGCGCGCATGTTGCGCGGCGTCAACACCTTGGCCAACGCGGTCAAGGCCACCCTCGGCCCGAAGGGCCGCAACGTCGTGCTCGAGAAGAGTTTCGGCGCCCCGACCATCACCAAGGACGGCGTATCCGTCGCCAAGGAAGTCGAGCTTGCAGACAAGTTCGAGAACATGGGCGCGCAGATGGTGAAGGAAGTCGCGTCCAAGACTTCCGACGCCGCCGGTGACGGCACCACCACCGCGACCGTGCTGGCGCAGGCGATGATCCGCGAGGGCATGAAGGCGGTCGCCGCCGGCATGAACCCGATGGATCTGAAGCGCGGCATCGACAAGACCGTCGTCGCCGCAGTCGAGGAACTCAAGAAGATCTCCAAGCCGTCTTCCGATTCCAAGTCGATTGCGCAGGTCGGTACCATCTCCGCCAACGGCGACGAGAACATCGGCAAGCTGATCTCCGAGGCGAGGGACAAGGTCGGCAAGGAAGGCGTGATCACGGTCGAAGACGGTTCGGGCCTCGAGAACGAACTCGACGTCGTCGAAGGCATGCAGTTCGACCGCGGTTACCTCTCGCCGTACTTCATCAACAACCAGCAGTCGATGCAGTGCGAGCTGGAAGACCCGTACATCCTGCTGCACGACAAGAAGATCTCCAACGTGCGAGACCTGCTGCCGGTGCTGGAAGGCGTGGCCAAGTCGGGCAAGCCGTTGCTGATCGTCGCCGAGGAAGTCGAGGGCGAGGCGCTCGCGACGCTGGTGGTCAACACCATCCGCGGTATCGTCAAGGTGTGCGCAGTCAAGGCGCCGGGCTTCGGTGATCGCCGCAAGGCGATGCTGGAAGACATGGCGATCCTGACCGCCGGCACCGTGATCTCCGAGGAAGTCGGTCTGCAGCTCGAGAAGGCCACCACCAAGGATCTCGGCCGCGCCAAGAAGGTCGTCATCACCAAGGAAAACACCACCCTCATCGACGGCGCCGGCGACACCAAGGGCATCGAAGGCCGCATCAAGCAGATCAAGGCGCAGATCGAGGAGACCTCCTCCGACTACGACCGCGAGAAGCTGCAGGAGCGCGTCGCCAAGTTGTCCGGTGGCGTGGCTGTGGTCAAGGTCGGTGCTGCGACCGAGGTCGAGATGAAGGAAAAGAAGGCGCGCGTCGAAGACGCCCTGCACGCTACCCGTGCGGCGGTCGAGGAAGGCGTGGTTGCCGGCGGTGGCGTGGCGCTGGTGCGCGCGCTGGCCGCGATCAAGAACCTCAAGAGCGACAACGAGGACCAGGAACACGGCATCGTGATTGCCAAGCGCGCGATGGAAGCGCCGTTGCGTGAGATCGTCGCCAACGCCGGTGAAGAGCCATCGGTGGTGTTGAACAAGGTTGCCGAAGGCAAGGGCAACTTCGGTTACAACGCCGCGACCGGCCAGTATGGCGACATGGTCGAGCTGGGCATCCTGGATCCGACCAAGGTGACCCGCACCGCGCTGCAGAACGCGGCCTCGATCGCCGGCCTGATGATCACCACCGAAGCCATGATCGGCGAAGCGCCCAAGAAGGAAGAGCACAACCATGGCGGCGGTGGTGGCGGCGGCATGGGCGGCATGGGTGGCATGGGTGGTATGGACTTTTGATCGGTCATCCATGACCGATCAACCCGGGTTTCGCGGTGGAACCGCTCAACCCGGGCTACGTGGTGGCGCGAACCATCCCTGGTTCGCGCTGCTTCGGGCGATCCATCCAAAGTTTCAAAGCAAAGCCCCGCGAGCGATCGCGGGGCTTTTTTCGATCGCGCAAAGCGCCGCTATCTTCGCGCGATGATCGCGATCCTCAGAAATTTCGCGCGCGCGATGCACGCGTTTGCGCACAAGCAAGGTCGCGCCTGGTCGTGCATTCAGAGTCGTCGTCGCATCAATCGCGCACCAGCGTCTCGATGATCGGACACTGGGTCTTGCCGCTGTGGCTGTCGCACTTGCGGATCAATTTGCCCAATGCCGCGTGCAGCGCGGTGAGATCGGCGATCTTGCCCTCAAGCAGCGCTCGTTTATGCGCCGCCAACGTCCGGGTCGGCGCACAGGAGTGCGCCCGATCCAGCGACAACAGCGTACCCACTTCTTCGAGCGTGAATCCGAGTGCCTGCGCCCGCTTGATGAAACGCACGCGCTTCACCACGTCGTCCGGATATCGCCGCTGTCCACCCAGCGCTTTCGGCGGTTGAGCCAACAGGCCACGCCGCTGGTAATAGCGGATCGTTTCGACGTTCACGCCTGCCGCGTGCGCCAGCTTGCCGATCGAAAGGGAAGAAGTCATTTTGACACTTGAAACCGTACTAGGGTACGGGATCCATAATAGCGCCATCCGGTCTCTGCAGAGTGAAAACGATGAACAATTCACATGCATCCGATCAGGCTTCCGGACGTGATCTTACCCGCGGCGTTTCGGCTTGCCTGCTGTGGTATCTGCCGCTTGCGCTGTTGATCGCGGGTGGTGTATGGCACAGTCTGTGGGTGTGGACTGCGGCCTTCGTGGTGATGGGTGCGGGTTGCGCGGTCAATGCAATGCGTTGTGGACGTCTGCATTGCTACGTGACGGGGCCGTTGTTCCTGTTGGCCGCAATCTGGTGCCTGCTGTCAAGATTGAGCTTGGTGCCGATCCAGCCAGCCGTACTGTTGCTCGTCGTCTTCGGCATTACGTTGCTCGCACATGGTGCGGAGGTTCCATTCGGCCGCTACACAAAGATGCATCTGTAGTGGCCTTGAGCAATGTCGTGTCTGAATCAGCAATGATCTGCGCGTATCGTGGATTTGCACACCCGGAAACCATGCCCGCAAATGACTGAAAGAGGTCAGTGATGAGAGGAAAAATCGTGGCAGCAGTGGGGGCGACGGGCAGTTCGGTCGGCCTCAGCACGCTCGCAGCGGCCATCGGCCTTTGCTGCGTAGCCCCGTGGGCGGTTGCCTTGCTTGGCGTCTCGGGCGCGCTGACGCTGGCGGCCCTCGGCGTCTATCGACTCTATTTCGTCGTTGCGGCGGTAATACTTTTCGTCGGCGCCGTATGGATTGCTTATCGCCGTCGCGGCTTGCCCCAAGCAGTTGCCTGCAACCGCCATTCACGCTGGTTGACGCTGCTGTTCGCGGTAAACGCGTTGCTGCTGCTGGTGGCGATCTTTGCCGGCGGCATACAGATGATTGTCCAGCGTTATGTGCTGTTTTGAATATACGCAGAGGAGCCCGCAGCATGAAAAGTGGCCGCGTACTGTTTCTGGGTTTGATGCTGATCGGGTTGGTGGCCTGCCAGCGCAATCCCGCGTCCAAAAGTGAAGTGAACGCGATGTCGCACCCACACGCTGCATCGTTTGTGACGCTTGGGCCGAGCCTGCAAAGCCTCAAGGATGATTTCAACGCTCATGCCGATAGCGTCCGGCTCGTTTACATCGTCGGCCCGACATGCCCGGAATGCCTGCACGGAATGGATGCGCTCGGCAAGGCGTTGCGTACGCAGCAGGACGATCCGCGCGTGAGAACGTACGTCGTTTATGTTCCGGCGCTGGGCGCGACCGCTAAAGATATCCAACCCACGGTTGGATTGATCCCGGGCAGTTACGTCAACCGGTATTGGGATCCACACGGAGCGACTGGGAACGATTTCAACGAAGTCCTGGGCATCCACCAGTTCGCCTGGGACGTATACATGATCTACAAGCCGGGTCAGCTCTGGAACGCCGGCTTGCCGCCGAAGCCGCGATTCTGGATGGATCAACTCAGCGGACTTCCAGGCAATCGGCATTTGAATGCGGATGTTTTCGCCAGGCACGTGAAAGACGCCCTGATGCCGACGGCAACCGGACCGTCTTCCAGACACGGGTTTTGAGCGTGGTCGCCATGCCTGAACCGGATTCCGTCGAGCTCGTCTCGACATTGACCTGCCCGACCTGCGGCTTCA
>JBOHYR010000025.1:0-35726 GCA_050737995.1 Rhodanobacteraceae bacterium | reverse complement strand
TTCGCGTGGTCGCCGGCGAGCCGCCCCGTGAGCGCCTGCAGCACCTGGCGCCGGTGCTCCTCTTCGGTCATGTCGATGAAATCGATGATGATGATGCCGCCGAGGTTGCGCAGCCGCAGTTGGCGCGCGGAGGCCTGCGCCGCCTCCAGGTTGGTGCGGTACACCGTTTCCTCCAGGTTGCGCGTGCCCAGGTAACCGCCGGTGTTGACGTCGATGGTGGTCATCGCCTCGGTCTGGTCGATCACGAGATAGCCGCCGGATTTCAGCGGCACTTCCTTGCGCAACGCCTTCTGGATTTCGTCCTCCACGCCGTAAAGATCGAAGATCGGGCGCTCGCCCGGATAGTGTTCGACCCGCCCGGTCAGATCCGGCATGAATTGCCGCGCGAAGTCCAGCGTGCGTTCCCAGGTTTCGTGCGAATCCACGCGCACCTTCTCGATCTCGTCGTGCATCAGGTCGCGCAACACGCGCAGCGGCAGCGGTGGTTCCTCGTAGACGCGCTCGCCGGGTTGCGCGCGCGCGATCGCCTCGGACACCGTCTGCCACACGCGGGTGACGTAATCGACGTCCTCGGCGAGAACCATGGCATCCAGGCCTTCGGCGTTGGTGCGCGCGATCAGGCCGTAACCGTTGCCCGCAAGGCCAGTCAGGATGCCGCGCAATCTTTCCCGCTCGACTTCATCTTCGATGCGCACCGACACCCCCAAGGTCGCGCTGTCGGGCAGCAGCACCAGATAGCGCGAGGGGATGGAAAGGTGCGTGGACAACCGCGCGCCCTTGCTGCTGATCGGATCCTTGATGACCTGCACGATCACGCGCTGGCCTTCATGCACCAGCTCGGTGATCGCGGGAACGTTCGCGGACGCGGATGCGGCGCCTTCGATCGGATCGACGCTGAGCGTCGGGTGCGCCATGTCCGCCGCGTGCAGGAACGCGCTGCGTTCCAGCCCGACGTCGATGAACGCGGCCTGCATCCCGGGCATCACGCGCTTCACGCGTCCGCAATAGATGTTGCCGACGTAACCGCGGTGGCCGGTGCGCTCGATGTGCACCTCCTGCAGCATGCCGTTCTCGACCACGCCGACCCGCGCCTCGCGGGGCGTGACGTTGATCAGGATTTCCTCGGTCATGGGCAGGCCTGCGGCATGTGGATTCCTCTTATATCCGGGCGCCCGTGTACCTGTCGATGCACGAAATCCGGCCCTTCAGGGCGCGTCGCGCAATCCGCCTGCTTGGCGCAGCAGGCACGCGGTTTCGAACAGCGGCAGGCCCATGACCCCCGAATAGCTGCCCGAGAGATGCGGAATGAACGTGGCCGCCCTGCCCTGGATCGCGTATGCACCCGCCTTGCCAAACGGTTCGCCGGTGGCGACGTAACGCGCGATGGCGTGGTCGTCCAGTTCCACGAACGTCACGGACGACTCGCATACTGCGACGTTTTCGGTGGCAGCCGTCGCACAGCACACCACGGATATGACTTCATGGGTGCGCCCGGACAGCGTACGCAGCATCGCCACCGCGTCTTCGTCGTCGCGCGGCTTGCCAAACACGCGACCATCCAGCACCACCTCGGTGTCGGCACCCAACACTATGGCCTTCGGATCACGCGCGAACAGGGCTTGCAGACCCGCTTGCGCCTTCTCACGCGCCACGCGTTCCACATAGGCACGCGGCGATTCGCCTGCAGCGCGCACTTCCGGCACCTCGACGTCCACGACTTCGAAATCGACGCCGAGTTGCGCGAGCAGTTCGCGTCGTCGCGGCGATTGCGAGGCAAGATAAAGCATCCGGCAAGCATAGCCGGCGCGTGCATCAGGCTGCCTTCGAACAGGAAGAGCCAGCGCCAGCGAACCCATCGGAAACAGGAAGTCCCTCAATGGGGGCGAACGGGATTGCCATTCGGTTGTCGGCGGTCGCGGGGGTGTCAGCACGCTTGAGCAAGCAGCGAGTCGAGCCCTGTGCACAAGGCCGGTCCCGATGCGCCGAATCGCGATCGCTGCACGCGCCGCAGGGCGATGCCGCCACGAATCTTCGATGGATCCTTGAATCGAAACGGAGCTTCCACCGCTCACCCGCCGACGGAGCATCACGCCGCTCCCGGTGTTGGGTTTGCCTGAGCAGTGGAGGCCGTTCAGGTGCGGTTGGAAGCCGATTCATGTTGGGGCTGAACGGTTGGACCAATATTCATCGCGACGGGATCAAAATGGAATCTGAACGTCGTTCACGTCGCAGTCTCATGCGATACAACCCATACTCAAGGAAGCCCAACACCGGTCGGAGCGGGTTTCATGAGCGCACCGCTGCTTGGCAGCATCGAGCACTTCGTGGTCGTGATGCTCGAGAATCGATCCTTGGACCACATGCTCGGCTTCCTCTACGCCGATCAGGGGAATGTTTCGCCGCTCGGCGACGCCTTCGACGGCCTCACCGGCAAGGAGAGCAACCCGGCAAGCGGCGGCGGCACGGACATCGTCTTCAAGATCCAGTCGAGTGACCCGCATCCCTACTACATGCCGGGTGCCGACCCCGGCGAGGGTTATGTCAACACCAACGCACAACTGTTCGGGCAGCGCGTTTCCGATCCCAGTGGCGATGCCACCTGCGAGGGCTTTGTCAGCAACTTCGCCTACACCCTGAGTTGGGAATCGAAGCAGAAAAATGAAGTGATGCCGGGCACCACGCCTGCACAGATCATGGGCATGTACACACCCGCAACGCTTCCGGTGCTCTCGGGCCTTGCCCGCGGCTACGCGGTTTGCGACCAATGGTTCAGCTCGGTCCCGACCGAGACCTTCCCCAACCGTGCGTTCGTGCACATGGCCACTTCCCAGGGCTTCGTGTCCGACAGCAGCCGCAGCATGTTCACCGCACCAAGCATCTACAGCCTGCTTTCGTCAGCCGGGTTGGGTTGGACCGTTTACGGGTATGACGCGCCGCCGCTCACGCGCGGCTCCGTCGCCGATATCACCTCGGCTGCTGCGGACCACTTCGGTGTGTTTACCGATTTCCAGCAGGCAGTCAAGCAGGGAACACTCGCCAGCTACGTATTTCTGGAACCCGAGTGGACGTCGAAAGGCAACAGCGAACACCCGAACTATGACGTGGCGCTGGGCGAACAGTTCCTGCACGACGTTTACTACACGCTGTATGGCTCCGCGATCTGGAACAACACCCTGCTGATCATCACCTACGACGAGCACGGCGGCTGTTACGACCACGTTCCCCCGCCCACGAACGCCGTCCCGCCGGACAATTCTGCGGGCGAGCTCGGTTTCGATTTCAAGCGTTTTGGTGTACGTGTGCCCACGGTGCTGGTCTCGCCCCTCATCGCCGCCGGGACCGTGTACCGCGCTGCCGGCCCGACGCCACTTGACCATACGTCCATTCTCGCCACGGTCGAGAAGCGTTACGGGTTGTCGTCGCTCACCGCACGCGACAAGGCAGCGCCGGCGTTCGATGACGTGCTCACGTTGGCGGCTCCGCGCACGGACGATCCGCTGGCGGGAGTCCAGGTTCCGGTCAGCGGGAGTACGGCTCAGCAGCCGGCCGGCCTCAACCGCTTCCTGCGCGCGTTGGTGCATGCCGCCAACATCCTGCCCGTAACGGATGCCGCCACCAGCCATGTCCTTGGCCGGCGCATCAAAAAAACGCCCATCAGAAGTGAAGAGCAGGCGTTGGAATACGTGCGTGCGCGGTATCAAGCGTACGATCAGGAGAGAAGGTAGGGGGTTATCGTTTCCCCGCCAGCAAGAACCACGCACTACGGTGCGCCGGCACTCTGACGACCTACCGGCAAGGACGTTTCACCCACGCCGACGCACGAGATCCTTCAAAGGGACGACGCCATCAACCGCGGTGGTATGGATGCCCGTTGAGGATCGTCACGGCGCGATACAACTGTTCGGTCACGACCAGACGCACCAGCATGTGCGGCAGTGTGAGCGGGCCGAGTGACCACTTTTGGTCGGCGCGTTGCAGGACTTCGCGCGCATGACCGTTGGGGCCGCCGATCAGGAACGCGAGTTCGCGTCCGGCCATTCGCCAGTTCGTGAGTTGCTGCGCGAGCTGTTCGCTCGACCACGTGGCGCCGCGACCATCCAGCACGACAACGTGCGCGTCGCGCGGCAGCGCGGCCAGCAGCGCCGCGCCTTCGTGCTCCATCGCGTGTGCATCGTCGCGGCCCTTGCCGCGCACGCCGGGCTTGATCTCGATGAGTTCCAGCGGCAGGTCGCGCGACAGGCGTTTGGCGTATTCCGCGAAGCCTTCTGCGACCCAAGCCGGCATGCGTTCGCCGACCGCGATCAGCCGCGCGCGCATGCCCGGTTATTCATCGTGCCGCTCAACGGTCGTTGGCCGCTTCGGCTTCGACTTCCGGTTCCTGGTCGCCGACGGTCCACAGGCGCTCCAATCCGTAGAACTCGCGGATGCGCGGCAGCATCACGTGCACGATGATGTCGCCCAGGTCGACCAGCACCCATTCAGCTTCGCTCTGACCTTCGACGCCGAGCGGCAACATGCCCGCGCGTTTCGCAAATTTGACGACTTCGTCGGCGATCGACTTGACGTGACGCGAGGAAGTGCCGGACGCGATGATCAACAGGTCGGCGATGGAAGTGCGGCCACGCACGTCGATTTCGCGGATATCGTGCGCCTTCAGTTCATCGAGGGCGGCGAGCACGCGCCGGCGCAGGGTCGCAAAAGTGGGGGTACGGGTGACGGGGGTGGCGGCGGAGCGTGACTTGGTCTGGCTGGTCAAGTTGTGGAAGGCCTCGGCCTCGAGATGGCGCGCGGATTGCGCGGCTTCAGTATGCACCGGTGGAGGAAGATCGCAAGTGCGGCCGGCGCGACAATGGTTAGCAGGCGTCCGGGTCCGGAGAGCCGGATCCGGGGGCCCGCATCTTTCGATACGGTGCCAGCAGCGCCGGATCGTCCAGCAACGCTTGCGGGACAAGCCAGCGCGGAGCGCCACCGCTCGCCAGTTCATGTCGGATACGGGTGGCGGAAATTCCGAGCGCGGTCACGACCATGTTCAGGACACGGCCCGATGGTGCTGCGCGCAAGGCTTCCGCATCTTCGACCACGCGCGCGGCAACTTCGTGGGCCAGCGCATCCGTCAGTGCCGGTATCTGGCCCGGCCGCGTCAGGACACCCATATGCGCCAAAGCGAACAATTCGCGCCAGCGATGCCAGTTCGAAAGGCCGGCGAAAGCATCGGCGCCGACCAGCAGCACCAGCGGCCGCGAAGCGCCAACTTCGTCGCGCAAACCGGTCAACGTGTCGAATGTAAATGAGGGACCGTCGCGATCGAGCTCACGCAGATCCAGTGCCAGACGATCCTGCCCTGCCAACGCAACCCGCAACATCGCCGCGCGTTGTTCGGGGGTGGCGACCGGTTGCGGCCTGTGGGGCGGTATCCGCGCGGGTACCAGCCGCACTTCGGCGTCGAGCGCTTCGGCGGCTTCCCATGCCGCGCGCAGATGGCCCACGTGCACGGGATCGAAGGTGCCTCCGAAAATGGCGAGTGGCCGGCTCATCGTGATGACGTTATCGGACGAAATGCGATCGCGAAGTCGGCCGACGTTGGTTCACTCTGCCAGCGCATAGTCGCCCCCACGTTCGAGCGCATGCTTGTATGCGGCGCGCGCATGGATACGTTCGAAAAACGCCCACAGCATCGGCCGTCCCGGGTCGAGTCCCGCGCGTGCGACGGCAACCTCGAGCGGAAAACTCATCTGGATGTCGGCGACGCTGAAGGCATCGCCGCCGAACCACCTGCTTTTGCCCAGTTCGCCCTCGAGATAGTCGAGATGCAGGTCAATCTGCGGGTCGACGAACGAATCCTGGACCTTCGCCGAAATACCTTTGGCGATCGGTCTGGCAAAGAACGGCTTCGGCGCTTGCTGCACGCGCCGAAACACAAGTTTCAACAGCAGCGGCGGCATTGCCGACCCCTCGGCGTAATGCAACCAGTAATTGCAGCGCAAGCGTTCCGGCGTACCGTGCGCGGGAATCAATGTGCCGGCGCCGTAGCGGTCGCCGAGATATTCCACGATCGCGCCGGACTCGGCCAGCGTGAGCTCGCCGTCCACCAGCACCGGCGACTTGCCGAGCGGATGCACGGCGCGTAATTCCGGCGGCGCGAGCATGGTCTGGGGATCGCGTTGATAGCGCCTGATCTCGTAAGGCACGCCCAGTTCTTCCAGCAGCCACAGGATGCGCTGCGAGCGCGAGTTGTTGAGGTGGTGAACGACGATCATGGCAATGGTTCCGGACTCGGCTTGGCTGGCGTGGCGTGATCGGCCAGTAGCGACCGCCTTATTTGTCTACGCAGCCAGCAGCACGTCCGCGACGCCGGGCCGGGCGATCGCGACCAGCAGCCGTTCCAGTTCTCGCCAGGCATCGCCGGTCTCACGGCCCTTGGCCATTCGGTCGATTCGGGCACAGCAGGCAACGCAATGCCGCCAGTGCGCGTTGCCGCAGCCCGCGCGTTTCAATGCATCCGCAAATAGCTTCTGTCGCGCCGGCCACATCCCGTATTCGGCACGCGCTCCGGTTGCAAAATCCGACGCCGACGCCAGCCGCAGTGCCAAGTCCAGCTGGTTGAGCACCCACCCCAGCATCGAAATCAGTTCCTCGCCTTCGTCGCGCAACCCACGCAGTACACGCAGCGCACGCACTGCGTCGCCGTCAAACGCGGCATCTGTGAGCCTGAACACGTCGTACAACGCGTTGTCGTCGCCGAGCGATTCCAGCTCTTCCGCACTGACCGCGCCTGGCTCGCGCTGCATCGCGAGCTTGTCGATTTCCTGTGCGATCGCTAGCAGATTTCCTTCCGCGCGAGACGCAAGCAGCGCAACCGCATCGTTGGAAGGCGCGAAGCCACGGGTTCGCATGCGGGCAACTATCCATCCCGGCAATTCATCGACCCGCGGGGCACGCAATCGCACGTACTTGCCGGCACGCTCGACCACCTTCACCCACGCACCCTCGTGCTTCTTGCTCCATTGTTGCGCACTGATCAGCAGCACGGTTTCGGGCATCGGCGCTTCGCACCATTCGGCGATCGCTGCGGCGCCATCGCGATCGGCCCTCCCTGTCGGCAGGCGCACTTCGATCAACCGGCGCGTCGCGAACAACGACAGGTTCGCGCCGCTGCGCGCCAGCCGGTCCCAGTCGAAGTATGGCTCGACATCCAGCACCTCCCGTTCGGTGTATCCGAGCGTGCGAGCACGTGCGCGCACCGCGTCAGCGGTTTCCTGCAATTGCAACGGCTCCTCGCCACCCAGCAGATACACGGGCGCGAGATCGCCATTCTCGAGCGTCCGCAAGAAACCATCGAGTTCACTGGCCACCGTTCAGCCCGTGCTGGCGCCGCTCGCGGGTGCAGCCGCCGTGCTCGCGGGTGCAGCTTCCGTGCCCGCGCGTGCCCGTGCTTCGAGACGCCGCATCACTGCGTCGGTCATCTCGCGCACGAGACTGCGCTCGATTGCCTCCGTCTCGCTGGCGATCGCCGAGAATTGCGTCTGGTCGATCGCGAACTCGTGCGACAGTCGGATCGTCTGCATCGGTACCACCGTTTTGCCATTCGCATCGGTCAACGTGAACTGCACCCGGAAACCCACCGAATACTCGCCGACCTTCTGGAATCCGCTGCTGGTCAGTAGGCGCGACGAGAACGCTGCGACTGGCACCGCCAGCGTGGCAACGCCCTCGGTGGAAGTGTCCAGAACGTCCACCTTGCTGGCGCGCAGTGCCGCGGCCAGGGAACGCGGGAATTCGCCGCCACCGCTGACCTGCAGATAGACCCGCTGCGCCATCAGTGCCGGTACCGCGGCGCTGCGGCGCAAGTGGAAGCCACAACCCGCGAGCAGCAACACCGCTGTGAGACACAACGTTCGAGGCAGGAAACGGATCATGCGAACTCCGAACGATCGGGATCGGGACAGGGCCCGTACAAGCATAACAGCCGGCCATGATGCGACGGGCTCAACCGGCAACGATATTCACGATCTTGCCCGGTACCACGATCACCTTGCGCACGGTCTTGTCGCCGATGGCGGCGACGGCGCCGGGCAACGCGAGCGCGGAGGTCTCCAGTTGCTCGCGCGACGCATCGGGCGCAGCGTCGAGGGTACCGCGCAGCTTGCCGTTGACCTGCACCGCCAGCGTCACGCTTTCGCGGGTCAGCGCATCCGCATCGGCCTTCGGCCATGCCAGATCCTCCATCAGCGTTTCATTGTGGCCAAGCACTTGCCACAACGCGTGACTGGTGTGCGGCGTGAACGGATTCAGCAGCAGCACCATCGCCTCTAATGCCTCGTGCCGCAAGGCCCGGCCCGCGTCGCTCATGTCGCCGAACTTCGAGACCGCATTCAGAAGCTCCATCAATGCCGCGATCGCCGTGTTGAAATTGCGTCGACGGCCGATGTCGTCACCGACCTTGGCAATGGTTTCGTGGATATGGCGGCGCAGGGTTTTCTGCGCATCGTTCAAACCCGAGGGATCGACGACAGGATGGTCGGGCTGCGCCGCGTGCGTCACCACCTCGCGCCAGAACCGGCGCAGGAAACGCGCCATGCCCTCGACACCGGCTTCGTTCCATTCCAGCGATTGATCCGGCGGCGAGGCGAACATCGAGAACAGCCGCACGGTGTCGGCGCCGAACTTGTCGATCATCACTTGCGGATCGACGCCGTTGTTCTTCGATTTCGACATTTTCTCGACCGACCCGATCGAGACCGGTTCACCGTCGGCCTTCGACGTCGCGCCGACGACTCGCCCGTGTTCGTCGCGCTGGACATCCACATCGCCGGGGTTGACCCATTCTCGCTGATGTTCCGAGTCCCGATAAAAGGTCTCGGCCACCACCATGCCCTGGCACAGCAGGTTGGTCGCGGGCTCGTCCGAATGCACGAATCCCGCGTCACGCAACAACTTGTGGTAGAAGCGAAAATACAGAAGGTGCAGGATCGCGTGCTCGATGCCTCCGATGTATTGGTCGACCGGCAGCCAGTAATTCGCGCGATCATCGACCTGGGTCGTGGCACCAGGCGAGCAGTAGCGTGCGTAGTACCAACTCGACTCCATGAACGTGTCGAAGGTATCGGTCTCGCGTTCGGCCGAACCACCGCACTGCGGGCACCGGGTCATCCGCCATTTGGGATCGGTTTTCAGTGGCGATCGCACACCCGAGAACGCCACGTCCTCCGGCAACACCACCGGCAACTGTTCCTCGGGCACCGGCACGGCGCCGCATTTCGGACAATGGATGATCGGGATCGGACAGCCCCAGTAGCGCTGCCGCGACACGCCCCAGTCGCGCAGCCGCCAGTTGACCTGACGCTTGCCGCGGCCCTCGCGCCCGAACCGTTCGGCCAGCGCATCGAACACCTGCCGGAAATTCATGCCATCGTATTCGCCGGAGTTGACCAGCGTGCCGTAGCCACAGAACGGGGCTTCGGTAATGATGTGTTGCCGATATTCGTCCAGTACTGCCTCGGCAGACGATGGCTCGATCACGTCGATCGCACCGCTCTGGCCCAGCGCCGCGCTCATCGCGTCGGTATTGTCGGTGGCATCGCGGCCGAGTTCGCGGATCGCATCGCGCACCGGATCGCTGACGATCACCATCCGGATCGGCAAGTCATATTTTGTCGCGAACTCCCAATCGCGTTGGTCGTGCCCGGGAACCGCCATCAGTGCCCCGGTGCCGTAGTTCATCAGCACGAAATTGGCGATCCAGATCGGTACACGATCGCCGGTGACCGGATGCAGGGCATACAGTCCGGTCTCGACGCCACGTTTTTCCCTCGTTTCCAGTTCCGCCTCGGACGCGCCGCCCTGCCCGCATTCGTCGATGAATTCCTGCAGTGAGGGGTTGTTGCGCGCGGCTTCCTGCGCCAGCGGATGCCCGGCGGCGACCGCTATATAGGTAGCGCCCATCAGTGTGTCCGGGCGGGTGGTAAAAACGTCGACCGAGCCACCACCCTCGACATCGAAGCGGATTTCCAGCCCCTCCGAGCGTCCCAGCCAGTTGCGCTGCATGATCTTGACCGCTTCCGGCCAACCCGGTAGTTCGTCAAGACCCTCAAGCAATTCATCAGCATACGCGGTTATCTTGAGAAACCATTGAGGAATCTCGCGCTTCTCGACGACCGCTCCAGAACGCCAGCCGCGACCGTCCACCACCTGTTCGTTGGCCAACACGGTCTGATCCACCGGGTCCCAGTTCACCACGCTGTTCTTGCGGTAAACCATGCCTTGCTTGAACAGCCGCACGAACGTCCGTTGCTCGTGGACGTAGTAATCCGGATCGCAGGTGGCGAATTCGCGGGACCAGTCGATCGCGAAACCCATCGATTGCAACTGGCCGCGCATGTGGGCGATGTTCTCGCGCGTCCATCTTGCCGGCGGAATGCCGCGCTGGATCGCGGCGTTTTCGGCGGGAAGGCCGAACGCGTCCCAGCCCATCGGCTGCATCACGTTCTTTCCCTGCATCCGCTGGAAGCGGCTGATCACATCGCCGATCGTGTAATTGCGCACATGCCCCATGTGCAACGCACCCGACGGGTACGGCAACATCGACAGGCAGTAATACTTCTTGCGCGAAGGGTCCTCCTTCACCTCGAACGCGTGGGTGTCGGACCAGAACTTTTGCGCGGCGGTTTCGACGGCGCTCGGGTTGTAGGCGCTGGAGTCGTAGGTTTCCTGCATGGCCAAAAGGCGATCCGGCATCGGGGTTTCAAGATCGGCCAGACTACCGCAGTGCAACAAAAGCGCCAAGCATCCGTGTAAGGTGGACTTCGTGATGAAGGCCGGCACCGTGTACAAGCAAAATGGCGAACCCACCGACGCCGTGCTCAAGTCGAGCCTTGGGATGTAACGCAGCGACCTCCACTTACGTGTCCATGAACTTCAGTCCAAAAACCAGCCAGGCTTCCAAACCGGCCGACTCGTTCGTGTTCGAGGCCGGCGAGGCCAACTTCGAGACCGACGTCTTGCAGGCGTCGCTGAAGACGCCGGTGTTGGTGGACTTCTGGGCGACCTGGTGCGGACCGTGCAAGACGCTCGGCCCAATCCTGGAGAAAATCGCGGGTGAGTACGCCGGGGCATTCAGGCTGGCCAAGGTCGACTGCGACAAGGAACAACAACTCGCCGGGATGTTCGGCGTGCGCAGCATCCCGACAGTGGTGCTGATCCAGGGCGGCCAGATCGTCGACGCTTTCTCAGGTGCGTTGCCAGAATCCCAGGTACGCGAATTCCTCACGCAGCATCGCATCGAACCTGCCGCGCGCATCGATGCGCCAACGCAGGACATCGAGGACGCCGCGCCCGCACCTCGCGAGACTCCGCAAGCCGCCGTCGCGCGCTTGCAAAACGCGCTGGCCGCTGACCCCGAAAACTCGGCCGTGAAACTCGATCTCGCGCTGGCGCGCGCACGCTCTGGCGACACCGCAGACGCACAGGCAACCCTGGATGCTCTGCCGGTCGACCTTGCGGAGGACGATCGCGCCAAGGCGCTTGCCGCGCTTCTGGCCCTTCAGCAGTCGCTGGACAGCATTCCCGCAGCCAAGGAATTGCTCGCGCGCATCGACCGCGATCCGCGCGACTTTGCCGCCCACGACGGCCTTGGAATTCGCCAGTTGCTGGGCGGCGACGCCGCGGGTGCGATGCAGCACTGGCTTGCGATCCTGTCGGCCGATCGTGGCTGGGACGAAGGGCTCGCCCGCAGACGGTTACTGGACGCGTTCCGGATCGTGGACGAGGAGGCGCTGGTCGCCGCCACCCGTCGGAAGATGTCCTCGCTACTGTTCTGACCGCCTCCACGCGGCATGCTGCCGTCCTCTGACCGCGGCCGCCTCACACCGCGCAGGGATATACCTTCCCGCACGCCCTTGGATCTCGTCAGATGCGCCCGGGCGCAGGACTGGCACTTTCCATGCATGAACGAACTCAGTGGCTGCGTCCCGACTGTGTCACCAGGGGGTGGGATGGCGTGGCCTGACCCCATGCGCGCCGCGCAAGGCGTACATGGACCGCCGCCCGTGGGCCGGGCGAACTCTCGACGCGAACCATGAACGACGCCACCCCACGCAAAGTCGAAATCCCGGGGTACCGATTGGTCCGGCCAATAGGAACCAGCGGCGTGGCGACCGTTTACGAAGCCATGCAGCGCTCGCTGGAGCGACAGGTTGCGGTCAAGCTGATGCGCGCGATGGATGACAACTCCGTCGCGAGGTTCGAGCAGCTGCTTAGAACCAACGCGCGACTCTCGCATCCGAACATCGTTGGCATCCATCAAATCGGCCGTACTCCGGATGGCCGCCTGTTCCATTCAATGCCGTTCCTGCTGAGCGCCGACCTGTCGCGCCACACCGTGCGCTCCAAACCGTTACGCATGGCGGCATTGCTCCGCGCACTGCTGGATGCGCTCGGTTTTGCGCATAGGCGCGGCATTGTTCACGGCGGCATCAAGGCGTCGAATGTGTTGTTCGACCAGCGCGGACAAGCTCTGCTGGCCGATTTCGGCATCGCGCGCTGCGCTACCGAACTGGGACAGAGGCATGTCGCGGCGGCCGCGTACCTCAGCCCGGAACAGGCGCGCGGAGACGCCCCCGGGCAGCGTTCGGACCTGTACAGCATCGGGATACTGGCTTTCGAGCTGCTGACCGGGTCATTGCCATTCCAGGGCGAGGACGCCGTTTCGACCGCGGTCGCGCATATCGAGCAACCCGTCCCGCGGTTGCCGCCCATGGTGGGCGCCTGGCAACCGTGGATCGACAAGGCACTGGCCAAGGCACCAGATCAACGTTTCCAGAGCACCCAGGAAATGGCCGACGCATTGTCGGCGATCGATGGTCAGGACGAAAGCGGTCATGCTTCAGGCAACGCGGAGCGCATGCGCGTTCCGAAGTGGGCGATGGCGGTCGGGGCACTCTGCGCTGCGCTGGTGCTGGCGGTGGCAGCATGGGCAACATGGGGTCCACGCCCGCGTCCTGTGACTTCGAACTACACCACACGGACAACTGTCCAGGCACATACCGCCGTTGCGTCAGCAACCACCCTGACGAACTCGGCAACACCCGTCGGAGCGAGCACCACCGCGTCGATCGACAGCCGCACTTACGCGTTGATCAAGCAGGCTGACATGTTGCGCACCGGCGGCCATTTGTTCTCGCCTCCGGGCAACAACGCTGCAGAGCAGTATCTCGCCGCGCTGATTCTCGAACCTGGCAACCAGGCGGCCATCGCGGGTGTCGACGCCATGCTGGGTACGCTCCGCCACCAGCTCGATAATAAGTGGCGAGGCGATCAGGTGACGCGAACCATGGTTTTGTTGAAGCAGTGCGACCTGCTTGCGGCGCATGCCGGCCCCATGGCCCGTCGTGACTGGCACGCCGAGCGTACGGATCTCGCGAAGCAAGTCGGCGCCGCGATGGTAGCGGCCGCCGGCAAGCGTGACGCATCCCGGCTCGCCGCATTGAAACCTCTCGCAGAAGCGTTGCCCGCGACCTATCCGCCCGGATTCGACCTTGCCGCAGCCGAACGACGCGTGGCTACGCCTTCCGCAGGCGCAAGCTTGCGCGATGGCGGCGGTCCCGTGCTCGTCTATGTGCCGGCTGCGGGCGATATGCCAGCCTTCGCCATAGAACGGGTCGAAATAACCCGTGGCGACTACGCTGCATTCGTGCACGCAACCCATCGTCCAGCATCCACCTGCCTGGAAGCCTACAACCCGTTCTCGCGGCTGCGCCACCTGACCTGGAAGGACCCGGGTTTTGCGCAGGGCGATGATCATCCCGTGGTCTGCGTCAGCTGGAACGACGCGGTTGCCTACGTGACGTGGTTGTCGAACGCCACCGGCGAAACCTACAGGCTGCCGAGCGGCAGCGAATGGTTGCGCGCCGCACAGGGTGTCCCGAAAGGCAATCCCTGCCAGCTCGGAAACGTCGATGACGTCAGTCGCCAAAGCAGCGTGGACAACGATCGTCTGTCGTGCAACGACGGCGCGGCGCAAACCGCCCCCGTGGGGCACTACGCTGCCAGCGGTGTCGGAGCCTACGACATGTACGGCAATGTCAGCGAATGGCTTGCGGGCGGCAGTAACGGCACGCGGACTTTTCGTGGCCTTTCCTGGCGCGACGGCAGCCGCCAGACACCACTAAATCGCAAGGGCACCGCGCACACGGATGTGGGTTACACCAACGTGGGGTTTCGTGTCGTGCGCGTGATCGACGCCGCGCATCCGACGCCTCCCGCCGACTCGGGCAACTGAGAGACCCGGAGGCAGCTGCGGCCGTCACTGGCATACCCGGCTTGTCGGAGGCATGACTTGTGGCGTATGACGTTTGTCACGCCTACGCGCATACTTCGAGGTTCATGAACCCGGCGAAGCGCTCGGGCTCCAATTCGATCCAATCAGTCGGGAGCGTCCATGAAAGCCAATCGTCTCGCAGTTGCCCTCGCCTCGCTGCTGTTGTGCAGCGTCCCCGCGTTCGCCGCCGCACCGCCAGCGAGCTCCAGCAGCTCGGCCCAGAGCGGCTCCAGCGCCAACCAGAATAACGAATCCGAAAGTCTGGTCCAGCGCTTGTCCGAGCCGATGTCGTCCACCACCAATGGAACCGTCACCGTCGAGGGCAAATCGATCAGCTACAAGGCGATTGCAGGCACCTTGGTCATCGATGGCACCGGGGCCAAGGAATCGACTCCTGAAGTCGCGATGAGCTACGTCGCGTATATAAAGCAAGGCGCCGACCCCTCCAAGCGCCCGATCACCTTCCTCTACAACGGCGGCCCCGGTTCCTCGACGGTGTGGCTGCTTATGGGCGGGTGGGGTCCCCAGCGGGTGGTCACCAACGACCACACCCACACGCCGTCCGCGCCTTATCAGATTGTCAACAATGAATACAGCCTGCTGGACGCAAGCGATCTGGTATTCATCGATATGCCGGGCACCGGCTTTGGCCGCCTGCTGCCGCAGGGCAAGGATGCAGCCGCCAAGGCCAAGGATCGCGAAGAACTGGAAAAGAAAATCTGGGGTGTGGACGGTGACGCGCAGGCATTTTCGCGCTTCATCACCCAGTTTCTGTCCAAGTACGGCCGCTGGAACTCGCCCAAGTACCTCTACGGAGAGAGCTACGGCACAACGCGTTCGGCGGTATTGGCCGGAATTCTTGAGCTGCAGGACAATATAGATCTCAACGGCGTGATCCTGCAGTCGCAGATCCTCAACTTCAATTTGAGCATCGACGGTACCCACGCCGACCCTGGCGTCGATCTGCCCTACGCCCTCGGGCTGCCGACCTACGCCGCGACAGCCTGGTATCACAAAAGGCTGCCGAAGTACGACAATGGCAATCTGGGGCTGCTCCTGAAGCAGGTCATCGAGTTCACCAAGACCGATTACCTGCAAGCGCTGCTCGCGGGCTCGACCCTGAGTGAAGCCAAGGAACGCGAAGTCGCCGCGAAGCTCGAGGACTTCACCGGTCTGCCTGCCCATTACTGGATGAAAGCCGACCTGCGTGTCAGCGGCAGCATGTTCGAGCACGAGCTGCAAACCAACGACGACACCACGACCGGCCGCCTCGACACCCGGTTCTCCGGTCCCAGCATGGACCCGTTGTCCGAGCAGTCCTACTACGACCCGCAGTCCGCGGCGATCAGTTCGGCCTACATCTCGGCCTTCAATGACTACGTGCGCAAGGATCTCAAGTTCGGACAAAACCTGACGTTCCGTCCGATGATCTACGGCATCAAGGGTTTCCATTGGGACATGAAGCACCGCGAGCCAGGCTCGCACTTTGCACGCCAAGGCTCGCTCAACGTAATGGGAGACCTCGCAGCGGCCATGAAGTACAACCCCGACCTCAAGGTCATGATGAACGGCGGTTTCTACGATTTGGCCACACCGTTCTATACCGCGGTTTACGAATTGCAGCACCTGCCGATCCCGAAGCGGCTCGAGAAGAACATCAGTTACGCGTTCTACCCGTCGGGCCACATGGTGTATGTGAATATCCCGTCGCTGAAGCAACTGCACGACAACGTCGTGAAATTCATCGAGTCGACCAACAACCAGGATAGTACGAACAACCAGAACGGTTCCGGGGACCAGAAGCACTAATTCCCACCGATCAGGTTTGTGCGACTCGGCCGGCGCTACGCAAGTCGCGCCGGCTTTTTGTTCACTCACTTGCGAAGCGAGCCACCTCTTCGAGCGCGGCCTGCGCACGCACGATGCTTCGACCCGCACTTGCTTCGTCGATCCTGCTTCCGTAACCGAGTCGACGCATCACCCACACCACCACCGCGATCGATACCAGTCCGGCAACGCCGCTCGCAACCGCCCAGCGGACGAATCCAAGCGACCACAGGTTGATGCCATGGAACGCCAAATTCACCCACAACACCGGGATCCAGATGAAGCAACCGGCCACGGCATTGACCGGCGTTTCGACGCGCACCCGGAAGGCGCGCAACATGGCGATGCGGCGCTGGATGTCGAGCACCGGTGCCGCGTAGTCGATCTGCCGGATCAGGTAAAGATTGCGAGCCGCGAAGATGGTCAACAGCAATCCGTAGGCATGCGCCACCAGACCGCACACCAGCACATCCGGCTGGTGCAAATGGCTTGCCCAGAGCACGGCTCCGCATATCACGAGCGCATTGCCGATCACCAATTGCAGCAACTGCCCCCAAAACAGCGGGCGCAGCGCAGCACGTGCGTTGCCCGTGCGCCGATCGCGGGAATCCTTCTGCAACAGCGCTTCCATGGCACCCAAACGCAACTCCATGGCTGCCCACGTCTGCTTCATTTCATCGAGTTCCATTTTTAGCTCCTTCGGTTTCAATCGCGATCACCTGCCCGCGCAGCTTCTGCTTGATGCGGCCGAGCTTGGTCGCGACGTTGGTTTCACTGATGCCCAGCACGTCGGCGATTTCCGCGTAACTGCGATCCTCGAGGTACAGCAGCACCAGCGCCCGATTCAACGGATCGAGGCACGCGATGAAGTCGTGCAATACCGCGAGGCGTTCGTTGCGTTCCATGGTTTCATGTAGCGTCTCGCCTGGACCCGCGACGGTTTCCAGATGCGCGCCCTCGAGCGGCTCGAAATATTCGGCTCCGGATCGTTTCGCGCGACGCACACTGGAGATCGCCACGTTCAGCGCGACGCGGTACATCCAGGTGGTGAATTTCGCGCGACTTTCGTCAAGGGTTCCGAACGACCGCCACAGTTGCGCCGCGATCTCCTGGACGAGGTCGTCGCGATCGTGTGCGTTGCGCGCATACGCTCCCGCGATCTTCAGTACGATGCCGAAGTGTTCGCGCAGAAGCGTTTCGAAACGTCGCTGATCCGGCTTGCATCGCATGTCCGCTCCCGATGACTCACGAGATGATTCGCCGGGCGCGGAGGAAAATCACACATCACCACGTCGGGCGCCATGTCCATCGCTACAATGCCCGAATCCAGGGAGTAATTCCGTTGCCTGCACCTGCCCTCCATATCAAGCGGTACCTGATCACGGGCCTGCTGGCCTTCATCCCGGTGTGGATCACCTGGGTGGTCTTCAAGTTCTTGTTCACCCTGCTTGCGGGCGTCGGCGCGCCATTGGTGACTGGAATCATAGAATTGATCGGGCTCGGCTCACCCGTCGCCGCGCGCGCCTTGCACCGCGACTGGATCGTGTCGATCCTCGCGTTTGTCCTGACCCTCGTCGCACTGTACCTGCTCGGCTGGCTGTCCACACGCGTGGTCGGACGACGCATTCTCGGGAGGGTCGACCGACTGCTTGAGCGTCTGCCGCTTGTCCATACCATCTACGGCGGCGTCAAGAAATTGATGACGCTGATGCGCAACAAGCCGGGAGGTACCCAGCGCGTCGTGCTGATCGATTTCCCGTCGCCGCAATTGAAATCGATCGGATTCGTGACCCGCACTTTTCGTGACGCGGGCGGACGCGAAATCGCCGCCGTGTACGTTCCGACCACACCGAATCCGACCGGCGGGTACCTCGAACTCGTCCCGGTCGAGCGCCTGATCGCCACCGACTGGAGCATGGATCAGGCCATGGCCTTCATCGTATCGGGAGGCGCGGTCGGGCCCGAACAGTTGCCCGGCATGGAACGCACCATTCCGTGACGGGCGCAGATTCCGCCGAGCCTGCTGCCGGCAAGCGCTGTTTCCTTGCGCTGCTGCCGGCTCCCGCTCCCCTTCGCATCCTTGCGCGCTGTCGCGAAAAGCTGCAGCGTTCACTCACAGGCGCCCCACGGGGCGCGCGCTGGCTGGAACCTGAAACGCTGCACCTGACCTTGCGTTTCCTCGGCGAATCGACTCAGGCGCAAATCGAATACCTCGACCACATGCTGCCGACCCTGGCTGCGGAATTGGCGCCACTTGCAACGCGCCGCTTCGGCGTCTGGCCCAACCGTGCGCGGCCGCGATTGCTCGTGCTGGAACTCGATGTCTCACCGATCCTGTCAGAACTCGTCGACCGCTGCGAACAGCAGGCGCTCAAAGCGGGTTTTGCAGCCGATCCCCGCCGCTTTCGCCCGCACATAACCCTGGCTCGCTTGCGTCCAGGATGTGCGTTCGGCAATCTCTCGGGGCCCCCACCGACAATCGCTTTCGATGCGATCGCGTTGATGCAGAGTTCGCTCGCGCGACCCGCTGCAACTTATCGCGAGTTGGCGCGTACACCTTTGCACGGCAGGTTGGGTTGAGCGCAGCGAAGTCCAACACCCCGTCACACGCGTAGCTATTTGTTGGGTTTTCCCCCGATCAAATCCGGGATCGGCCCAACCTACACCTCGACACGCGTGGCGGGCATAGGCAGCGTGACCTCGCAACCCCACTTCGACTTCAACGTGTCGGCAAGTTTCGAGCGACCCGGATCCTCGCCATGCACAAGGCAAACCGGCGGATGACTGGCGATCTTGCCGTACCACGCGGACAAACCGTCGCGATCGGCGTGCGCCGACAGGCCACCCACCGTATGTACATGCGCGCGCACCGGAATGTCGTCGCCGAACAGACGCACGTGTTTTGCACCTTCCACGATGGTACGCCCGAGGGTACCGTTGGCCTGATAACCCACGAACACGATGTGCGCCGCAGGATTGGCGAGGTTGTGGCGAAGGTGATGGCGGATGCGGCCGCCGGTACACATGCCAGAACCGGCCAGGATCACGGCGTGATCGTGGATATCGTTGATCCTGCGCGATGACTCGCCATCGGTGGCAAGGGTGAGATTGGGCAACCGAAGTGGATGCGGACGCGCGGCCCACAACCGTTTTGCCTCCGGATCGAACAGGTTCTCGTGGCGGTCGTAGGCAGCGGTCACCCGGATCGCCATCGGGCTGTCGAGAAACAACTTGAACGCGCCGAGACCCCAGCCGTCGAAATGCTCGGCGAAGAAATACAGCAATTCCTGGGTACGCCCGACCGCGAACGCCGGGATCACCACGTTTCCACCGTCCTTGTGTGCGGCGGATAAAATGGCAGCGAGTTCGGCGATGGTGTCCTCGCGCGACTTGTGCAGGCGATCGCCATAGGTCGATTCCATTACAACCAGGTCGGCGGCGGGAACCGGTGAGGGATCGCACAGGATCGGTGTGTGATCGGGGCCGAGATCCCCCGTGAACACCAGTTTGCGCGTCGCACCGCCCTCGTCCGCATCGAGCTCGACGGTCGCGGAACCGAGAATGTGGCCGGCATCGCGCAGGGTCAATCCCACGCCTGGCAACACTTCCATCTGCGTATCGTATTCAACCGGGCGCATCAGTCTGATCGCCGCATCGACGTCGTCCTGCGTATACAACGGCACCGTCGGTTTTTGCCCCGGTGCGAGATGCCTGTTTTCCTGGTCGGCATCCATCTGCGCGATGTGCGCACAATCGGCCAGCATGATCCCGGCAAGATCGACCGTCGCGGGATGCGTGAATATCGCCCCCCCGAACCCACGCTTGACCAGCAGTGGCACGCGCCCCGTATGGTCGATGTGGGCATGGCTCAACACCATGACGTCGACCGACTTCGGGTCGAATGGAAAATCCGCGGCATTGCGCTCGTCGGCCTTGCGATCGCCCTGCACCATGCCGCAATCGAGCAGCACCCGCTTGCCCGCGACTTCGACCAGATGACATGAGCCGGTGACTTCACCCGCCGCGCCGTGGAACACGATGTCCATACGGAATCTCCCCGGGAAGATTCCGGCAGTATGCAGGCGGTCGCGACCAACACAAGCATGGCGTTGCATGTGGAGCACGGCATGACTTTCGGCAGGTTCTTGCCCCATTTTTCACGGATGCTGGCACAATCAGGGGTTCCTGCCGCACGTGCGTGCACGCCAGCAACCCGTTTCGCAACATCAAAGGACGAATTCATGCAAAAGCTTCTGCTGACCCCGGTCGCGTTGGCCATAGGCGCGGCCTTGGTCATTTCCGGCTGCAGCAACACTCCCCAGAACCAGAGCTCCTCTGCGCCAGCCGCCTCGGCATCGGCACCTGCACCAGCGCACAGTGCCCCCGCCGCTGCCGCCCGCGTGGCCATCCCGACGGACCAGCCCATCGCGTTCGATTTGGACGACAGGTACAACCCCTGCAACGACTTCGCCAACTACGTGAACGCGAAGTGGAACAAGGCCAACCCGATCCCGGTCGACGAGGCCCGTTGGGGCGCGTTCAGCATTCTGCATGAAAAGAGTTTGCTACAGCAGAAGCAGATCCTGCAGAACGCCGCGCAGGACGCCAGGAATCACAAGGGCAGCGAGCTGGAGCAGAAACTCGGCAACTTGTATGCCGCCGGCATGGACGAGGCCGCGATCGACCAGGCTGGCTACGATCCGATCAAACCGCAACTGGCGCAGATCGACGCGCTGAGGAATCCCGCCGACATCGCGGGCTTCCTCGACAGCAGCTTCGACAATGGCGACAGCTATATCTTTCACTTCGGCTCCGGCGCCGACCAGCGCGAAGCCAGCAAGCAGATCGGTTACGTCTTCCAAGACGGCCTCGGGCTGCCCACCCGCGAGTATTACCTGAGCCAGAAACCAAACTACAAGAAGATCCGCGCGGAGTACGCAAGTTACATTGCCAAGACCTTGCAACTGATCGGCACGCCGGAAACCGACGCGAAGAAACAGGCCGATCAGGTGTTGGCGTTCGAAACCGATCTCGCCAGGGCTTCGCTATCGCCGACCGAGCTGCTCAACCCGGACAACGAATACCACTTCGTCACGGTCGCCGAAGCGAACAAGGTCAGTCCGCACTTCAACTGGGGCAATTTCTTCAAGGCCCAAGGCGTTGACGTCGGCAAGGGTTTCTCGCTGTCGCAACCCAAGTTCATCGCGGAATTCGATCATTTGCTGGCCCACGCGCCAATTGCGCAGTGGCAGGCGTACCTGCGCTTCCATCTGGCCGACAATGCCTCGCCGGCGCTGAGCCAGGCATTCCAGGAAAACCAATTCGACTTCTATGGCAAGACCCTGGCTGGCCAACCGCAACAAAAAGCGCAATGGAAACGCGTGATCGGCGCGGTCAACGGCGCGATGGGCATGGGTCTTGGCGAATTGTATGTGGCCAGATATTTCCCGCCCAAAGCCAAGGCGCGTGCCGAGCAATTGGTCGCCAACATCCGTGCTGCGTTCAAGGAACACGTCGAACACTTGACCTGGATGAGCGAGGCGACCAAGAAGAAGGCGATCGCCAAGTTGGCGCTATATCTGCCAAAGATCGGTTACCCCGACAAGGGCGAATGGCGTGACTGGAGCGGCCTGACCATTCAGCCGGGCAACTGGTACGCCAGCCTCGAAGCGGCGTCGAAGTACAACTACCACTACGATCTAAGCAAGATCGGCAAAAAGACCGATCGCAAGGAATGGGGGATGACCCCCCAGACCATCAACGCCTACTACAGCGACTCCAACAACACGATCAACTTCCCGGCCGCGATCCTGCAACCGCCGTTCTTCTACCCCCACGGTGACGACGCCGTGAACTACGGCGGGATCGGTTTTGTGATCGGCCACGAAACCACCCATGGATTCGACAAATTCGGCAGCCAATTCAATGGCTACGGCGACCACGTCGACTGGTGGACCAGGCTGGATCGGGAAAAATTCGACCAACTCACCGACCAGTTGGAGAAGCAGTACAACCAATACGCACCGATTCCGGGACAGCCTGACCTGCACGTCAACGGCAAGATGACGATCAGGGAGGACACCGCGGATCTCGGTGGCCTCAATATCGCCTATACGGCGTTGCAGAATGCGCTGAAAGCCAACCCGAAGGCAGCCGACCAGAAAATTGACGGCATGACCGAAGACCAGCGGTTCTTCCTGAGCGCCGCGCGCGTCTGGGAAGGCACCACCCGCGAGAAGACGGCGGAGTTGCTGCTGAACACCGATCCGCACGCACCCGCCAAGATTCGTGCTTTCGCTTCCGCCAGCAACATGCCGCAATTCGTGCAGGCATTCCAGTGCAAGTCCGGCGACAAGATGGTGCGCACGGGCGACAAGCTGGTGAAGATCTGGTAAGGGTCGGAATCGGCAAAGCGCAAGCCCGAACCGTTTCGCAAACCTTGGCGCCGCACGAAAGTGCGGCGTTTTTTTTGTGCGGTTGATCCGACGGAGGTACACCGACTACTGCGTGGCGTCACCGCATAGTCTGTCGTAAATACGTAGCTATTGCGAATCGTTCTCATTTGCCTTACCATCCAGCTCGCGGTACGCACGTATCGGCAACGCAGCGTGCAAAACCACCCATCGTGTCGTTGCGCGGTTGCATCAGGCTCGACGTCGCTTCGTCGACATCGACCGCAGACCCTGTCGTCGTTGCGACGCATCAAACCAAGGCGCTCGTAACCATGTCCGGTATCAAGCATCGCAAACACGGCTCCAAACGTTGCTGCAAGCATCCCCTCGCCTTTTCCACTCTGATGACCGGCATCGCTTTGACTCTCCCGTCACTCGCGATAGGGGCCCCTTCCGCTCCGGAAGCTGCGGCAGCCGGAGCACCGAACCAATTGCCGACGATCGAGGTCAAGGGCACCCGGAATCCGTACAAGGTCGACAGGCTGCAGTCGCCAAAATTCACGCAGCCGCTGCTGGACACGCCCCAGGCGATCAACGTCATCAGCAAGGAAGTAATCCAGCAACAGGGCGCGACGACACTCACCGAGGCATTACGCAACAATCCCGGCGTCGGCACCTTCTACGTCGGTGAAAACGGCAGCACCTCGACCGGCGACGCCATTTACATGCGTGGCTTCAATACCTCCGGCAGCATCTTCGTGGACGGCGTGCGCGATCTCGGAGCAATCTCGCGCGACGTGTTCGACGTCGACCAGATCGAAGTAACCAAAGGCCCGGATGGCACCGAATATGGCCGCACTGCCCCCACCGGTGCAATCAACATGGTCAGCAAGCAGCCGCTCCTCGCCAATCAGACTTCGGCTTCGCTGAGCTATGGCAGCAGTAACCAGAAACGCGCCACGGCGGACTGGAATGAAGTGCTCGACGAACATGCCGCGTTTCGCCTCAACGTGATGGGCCAGAACAGCGGTGTAGCCGGACGCGACGACGTGCAGAACAACCGCTGGGGCGTCGCGCCGTCGCTGGCGCTTGGGCTCGGCACGCCCACTCGCGTATATTTCGATTTGCTTCACGTGACGCAGAACAACGTGCCGGATGGTGGCGTGCCGACCATCGGCCTGCCCGGCTACAGCAGCCCGGATCCGACCCGGCCGTTCCTCGGTGACGCCCCCGAGGTCAACCCGTCGAACTTCTACGGTACCGATGCGGACTTTGATCGCATCCAGGCTGACATGTTCAACATGATCATGCAGCACGACTTCCCGGATAACGCCGCGCTGCAAAATACTCTTCGCTGGGGCCGTACGCATCAGGATTATTTGCTTACATCGTTCATGGGCAGCGCCGCCAATCTGTCGACACCCGACCCTGCCAATCCGGCGACATGGACCGTCGCCCGCAGCAACCCCACGTTCCTGGACCAGACCAACTGCATCCTCACCGATCAGCTCAACTTCACCGACAACTTCGACACCCGGAGCGTCTCTCACAGCCTCAGCACCGGCGTGGAACTGACGCGCGAGGAAATCGGCACAGGCGGCTTGGCTGCTCTCAACGGCGGCCAGTGGACGGGCGCGAACCTGTACGCCCCGGACCCGGACACCGCGACGGGCCTCATCATTGGCAACAACGGCACGTGGAGCCGTGGACACACGGATACTGCCGCGGTGTATCTGTTCGACACACTGAAGTTCGGGCAGCACTGGCTGGTCACGGCCGGCGCACGCGTCGATCATTACGACACAGACTTCCAGAGCGTGGTGACCTGCGGCAGCCGCAACAATCCACCCTGCGGCAGCCTGCCGGAGGGCAGCCCTTTACCCGGCCTGGACGCCAACAAGGCGGGTAGTCTTTACGGCTACAAGCTGGGCATCGTCTACAAGCCAGTCGAACGCGGCAGCGTTTATGTAAACTTCGCAGCCTCGGCCCAACCGCCTGGCGGCGACAATCTCGCGTTCAGCCCTACGGCCAACAGCGCCGACAATCCGATCTTCGATCCGGAACACGCTCGCACCGCCGAAGTGGGTACCAAGTGGAACATATTGAACGACCAGTTGCGGCTGACCGCGGCGCTGTTCCGTACCGATGTCACCAACCTCGTGGTACAAGACCCGGTGGATCTCCAGTACTACCAGATAGGGCGCCAGCGCGTGCAGGGCATCGAACTCGACGCGGTCGGCCAGATCACTCCAAACTGGGCACTCACGGCAGGCTATACCGTGTTGAATACCAGCGCAGGCAGTGGTGCCGTCAGCAGCAACACTTCTGCCTCCGCACCCGCCAACGATGGCTCCGACGCACTGGCTTACACACCCAAGAGCTCATTCACCGCATGGTCCACGTGGCAACTGCCGCACCACTTTACCCTCAGCGCCGGCGCGCGCTACTCCGGCGAAATGCTTCGCGGTAGCGACGGTGCAATCGGCACGCCTGACTATACCGAAGCGTATTGGGTGTTCGACGGCATGGCGAGCTATGCCTTCAACCGCCACACATCCATCCAGTTGAACGTCTACAACCTATTCAACAAACAATACGTGGAGGCGATCAACAAAAGCGGCTACCGCTACACACCCGGCACGCCGCGTTCGGCGCTTCTCACTCTCAATATCCGCTACTGACCAGCCATGCTGCTACACATCGAGGGGGTCCTGGACACCGCGACGGCCGAGCGCATGCGCGCAAGGCTGGACACGGCGCAATGGATCGACGGTCGCGAGACCGTCGGCCCGCAGGGCGCCGAGGTCAAGCGCAACCAACAGTTGCCGGATGCCTCGCCGCTGCGGGCGGATCTCGGCCGCGAAGTGCTTTCCGCCTGCGCACGCCATCACGAATTTCACGCGGCAACGCTGCCGTTGAAAATCCTGCCGCCGCGTTTCAACCGCTACGCGGAAAGCGGAACTTACGGTTCTCACATCGACGGTGCGGTGATGACGCTTGCCGACGGCAGCCAGTTGCGCAGCGACATCGCCTGCACCGTGTTCCTTGCCGAGCCGGACAGCTACGACGGCGGCGAACTCATCGTCGAAGACACTTATGGCGAGCACGAGATCAAATTGCCCGCGGGCGACGCCATCGTGTATCCGGCCAGCAGCCTGCACCGCGTAGAACCGGTGACGCGCGGCGCCCGCGTGGCGGCGTTTTTCTGGATCCAGAGCCTGGTCCGCGACGACGCAGAACGTCGCACCTTGTTGCAACTAGACACGGCCATTCGCCAGCTCGCTGCGAGCGGCGCCGATGTGGCGGCGGTCAAACAGCTCACAGGCGTCTACCACAATCTGCTCAGGCAGTGGTCGGACACCTGACAAGCCTTGAATGACAGCCTGCGCTGCGCAACGCCTATCGCAACGCGCGATAATAGGCGGCTTTCCCGACAGCGAAGTGGCAATGGATTACACCCCTGGGCAACGCTGGGTCTCGGAAGCCGAGCCTGAACTCGGTCTCGGTACGGTGCTGCGCATCGATGACCGTGCCGTCCAGGTACTGTTCGCCAAGTCGGGCGTGGTGCGCAACTATTCGGCGCACGGCGCCCCGCTCACGCGCGCGACCTTTCGGGTCGGGCAGCGCATCGCCGGGCGCGGGGTGGCGTTCGTGGTCGAACGCATCGACCTGCGTGACGGTCTGCTGGTGTATTCGGGCGAGAAGCGTGAACTCGCCGAAGGCCAGCTCGATGACGAACAGTCGCTGTCGCATGCCGACGCGCGGCTGATCTCGGCGCGCGTCGACAAACCCCATCACTACGAAACGCGCAAAAAGGCATTGCTGGCGCGTGCTGCGGCACGCAGGTCCGAAGCCTGGGGCATCCTTTCGGCGCGTGTGGATCTTCTACCGCACCAGCTCGGCGTGGTCGCGGCATGCATGGAGCGCGAGCATCCTCGAGCTCTGCTCGCGGACGAGGCAGGCCTCGGCAAGACCATCGAAGCTGGAATGCTCATCGCACGCATGCTGGCCACAAGCCGCGCCGCGCGCGTCCTTGTCCTGCTGCCCGACGCGCTGATCGTGCAGTGGTTCGTCGAATTGCGCAGGCGGTTCCAGCTCGCATTCGCCATCCTCGACGAGGAACGTTGCATCGCCATAGCCACGACGACCGATCCAGCCCGCAATCCGTTCGACGACGAGCAACTGGTGATCGCCTCGCTTGCGTGGCTGGCCCACAATCCACAACGGGTTGCCCAGGCCGTCGATTCGGGCTGGGACATGCTGGTCGTGGACGAGGCGCACCATTTGGAATGGACGCCGGGAACCGCTGGCCCGGAATACCTCACGGTCGAAGCGCTGGCCAGGGTCGCACCGAGCGTCGTCCTGATGACCGCAACACCGGAACAGTTCGGGCGTCGCGCGCACTTCGCGCGCCTGCGCCTGCTCGACCCCGCCCGCTTCGACGATCTCGACAGTTATCTCGCAGAAGCCAATCGTTATGCAAAGCTGTCGCCCTTCGCTGAACGCATCGCCTCCGCCGAACCGCTGACCGAGAGTGAACGTACCGATCTGCGTGAACGGTTCCCGCACGATCCAGCCTTGCAGCTGCTGATCGCCGCCTACCCGGACAGCACCGACGCGCTGTTGTCGGCGCTGATCGATCGCCACGGCACCGGGCGGGTGATGTTTCGCAATCGCCGCGACAGCATCGGCGGATTTCCCGGCCGCCAGCTCGACATCGATACCGGTACCGGGGAACCGGAACCCGCCGCGCGTGCGGATCTGCTGACCGAGTTCGAGGACGATGTGCACGCCGCGGCGCCGGCGCAACGCTCAACCGACTATGCGGAAGATCCGCGCATCCAATGGCTGGTACGGCTGCTCGACGCACACCGCGATGACAAGTTCCTTCTGATTGCGAGCAGCCGTGCCAAGGTCGAGGCAATCGACTCCGCGCTGCGCACCCGCATCGGCGCCAACGTGACCTGCTTCCACGAAGATCTGACCTTGCTCCAACGCGACCGCGCCGCGGCCTGGTTCTCGCAACCCGACGGCGCACGCCTGCTACTGTGTTCCGAGATCGGGTCCGAAGGCCGCAACTTCCAGTTCGCGCATCGCCTCGTACTGTGGGACCTGCCGCTGGACCCCGACCTGATCGAACAGCGCATCGGCCGGCTGGACCGAATCGGCCAACGCCATCGTGTCGTGCTGCACGCGCCTGTACTGCCCGGCACCGCGCAGGAGGCGCTGACGCGCTGGCATGCCGACGGCACACGCGTGCTGCGCGAGTGCCCCGCCGACGGTCGCGAACTGCTGCGCCGGTTCGGGGGCGCCATCGTCGACGTCGCGCGCGTGCACGCCGCTGGCGCCGAATCCGACGATGCCGAGCTGGACAACCTGGTCGCTGCGACGGCGAATACCCACGCAGAGCTTTCGCAGTCCATCCATGATGGGCGCGACCGGTTGCTGGAGCTCGCCACCCGCCACGCCGGCGGCTCCTTGCTGCTCGAAGCGATGCGCGCTGCCGACTGCGACGAGTCGACCCACGCATTGATTCAGCAATGCTTCGAGCCCTTCGGCGTCCATGTCGAAGGCCTTGGCGACGGCAGCATCCTGCTGGATCCGGAATTTCTCTGCACCGACGCTCTGTCCGGCTTCACGGATGGACCACGCCATGCGACCTTCGACCGCACACTCGCGCTCGCGCGCGAGGAACTCGACCTGCTCAGGATGGATCACCCACTCGCCCTCGGTGCCTTCGATCTGCTGCTTGCCGGTGAGTACGGCAGTGCATCGTTCCTGGTCGATCCCGCATTGCCGCCGCGCAGCGTCCTGTTGGAGTCCCTGTACGTGGTTGAGTGCGTCGCGGACGTGCGTCTCGATGCGCCGCGCTTCCTGCCACCGACTCCATTGTGCGCGTGCGTCGATTCGCGCCTTGCGCCGCGCGATTACACGCCGTCGCCGCAATCCATCGCGCGCGCACGCGAACGCTCGCTCGATATCTCCCGCTATCGCCGCTACCTCACGCAACTTGTGCCACCGATGCTGGAACAGACAGATGTGCTTGCGGCCGAACGTGCGCGCGAGGTTACCGCGGCTGCTGTCGCGCAAGCGCGCACCGCGTTCGACGCACGTGTGGAAAGATTGCGCGCACTGGCTGAAATCAACGCCTCGGTGCAGCCGGACGAGATCGCAATAGCCGAAGCCACTCGCGACGCGTTGCTCGCTGCGCTGGCCCGCGCACGCCCGCGGCTCGACGCCTTGCGGATGGCTGTGAGCCAGGATTTTCTGACCCTGCGCTAGGAGCGCACGCCGCCAAACGACCTGGCCAAAACCCGCCATATTGGTTGGCTTGGAGAGCAGCCAACCCGACCAGCGATCGACCTGTTGCGGACGGCCTGGGTTCAAAATGACGGCCGAACATCTGCCATTTGAGGAAACGAGCGCAGTATTGACAAGGGTGCTGAAGTGCCTTGTGACGGCTGTCCACTTTCGGAAAGGGCGGTCGGTGACGAATTTCGGTGTCGGCGGTGACGGGAGGTCTCTTGCTGGTTGTCAGGGTGACGCCGTTGCTCATGGATTGGCGTCAAACATCGAGTAGTGGGATGTCTGGTAGTCACCTTCAGCCCTTGTCGATACATCATCGTCGCAGTATGTTCGACGGGTTGGCCTGATGGGGTTTGCACATGCCGAACTGTCGTTTTAATGCCTTGTTGGCTGCGGCAGCGCTGGTTGCCTGTGCGTTGGTCGCACCAGTTGCGACGGCGGCGCCGTCGCAATCGATCTCGCCTTTCGTCGGCGACCTGCACTGGCGCCTGCTCGGTCCGTTCCGCGGTGGCTGGAGCACGATGGCCGAGGGTATCCCCGACCGGCCCAACGTTTATTACTTCGTCGGTGCCGGCAGTGGCGTGTGGAAGACCGACAACGCCGGCCGTACCTGGATATCTTTGGGCGACAAGTTGGGTGCATCGGCAATGGGCGCGATGGCCATCTCGCCATCCAATCCGAAGGTCATCTACATCGGTAGCGGCCAAGTGGCCGCGCGCTGGGACATCCAGTCCGGCAACGGTGTCTACAAGACCACCGACGGCGGCAAGAACTGGACACATGTCGGCCTCGCCGACAGCAAATACACTGGCCGGATCCTGGTCGACCCGAAAGACGCCAACACGGTCCTTGTCGGTGCGCTTGGCCATTACTTCGGTCCAAACCACGAACGCGGCGTATTCCGTTCGACCGACGGAGGCGAGACCTGGAGGCAAACGCTCTTCATCAACCCAAACACCGGCGTTGTCGATCTCGCGCGCGATCCCGAGCACCCGGACGTGGTATTCGCGGCGGCATGGCAAATCCGCAAGCACCCTTGGATGGCGTATTTCCAGCACGACGCGGGGCCCTGCAGCGGCCTTTACAAATCCAGCGACGACGGCGTGACCTGGCAGCGCCTTTCGGGGAATGGCTGGCCCGCTGGCGTATTGGGCCGGATCGGTCTTGCCACTGGCAGAGGCGGCGTGGTGTACGCGGTGGTCAACGCAGTGAACCCCGGCGAGGGCGGCCTGTACCGCTCCGGCGACGACGGCGCACACTGGGAGCAGGTCAGCAGTGCGGGATGGTTGCCCAACGACTACTTCACCAGGATTACCGTCGATCCGGCCAATGCGAATGTCGTGTATGCGGCCGGTCAATCGATTCGTCGATCCACCGACGGCGGCAAGACCTGGCGCGTGTTCAAGGGCGCCCCAGGTGGGGACGATTACCACTTCGTCTGGATCAATCCGCTGCACCCCGGCCACATGATCGCTGCGGTCGATCAGGGCACGACAGTGACGGTCGATGGCGGCAAGACCTGGTCCTCCTGGTACAACCAGCCAACCGCACAGGTCTATCACCTCGCGGCCGACAACCAGTTCCAGTACTGGGTGTATTCCGGTCAGCAGGATTCCGGCACCATCGGCATCGCCAGCCGCAGCGATTATGGCGCGATCACGTACCGCGACTGGCATCCGGTCGGCGGCGATGAACGCGATTACGACGTGCCCGATCCCAACGATCCGATGATCGTGTATGGCTCGGGACTCGGTGGCCGCGTCAGCCGTTTCAACGCGCGAACCGGCCAGGTCGCCAACGTCTCGCCGTGGCCGATCATGTCCTACGGCGCGCGTCCCGAAAACGCGAAGTACCGTTACACGTGGATCACACCGCTGGTCGCGACCAAAGACAAGACTGGCGGCACCGAACTGCTGTTTGGCGCGCAGTTACTGTTTCGTTCGCTCGATCGGGGCGAGCACTGGAAGGTCATCAGCCCTGACCTGACAGGACAGCGACAGAACGCGCAAGGCTGTACCAAGCACGTCAGCGTGGCCGACGCGCGGGCCTGCGGTTACGGCGTGATCTATTCGATCGCGGTCGCGCCGAACGATGCCGACGAAATCTGGACGGGCAGCGATTCCGGGATGATCTACGACACCCGCGATGGCGGCGCGCACTGGAATGACGTGACACCGCGCGGCATCCCCACTATGACCAAGATCTCGTCGCTGGATGTGTCGGCGCTGATGCCGTGCACGGTCTATGCGGCCGCCGACAACCATCGCGACAACGATTACTCCCCGCACGTATGGCGTACCCATGATTGTGGCAAGACCTGGCAAGAGGTCGACAACGGCCTGCCGAAGGATCACTACGTCAGCGTGGTACGTGCCGACACCGTGCGCAAAGACCTGTTGTATGCCGGTACCGATGCTGGCGTGTACGTGTCGTTCGACGATGGGGGTCGCTGGCAGCCGTTGCAGTTGAACCTGCCGACCGCGTGGGTGCGCGACCTGCTTGTGCACGGCGACGATTTGATCGCGGCGACGCAGGGCCGCGCAATCTGGGTACTGGACGACATCACACCTCTGCGCCAGTACGGGACCAAGGTTACGCACGCGGGCGCTTATCTGTTCAAACCTGCCGACGCCGTGCGCGTGCACCCGGATAACAACAAGGACACGCCACTGCCGCCAGGGACGCCCGAAGGCGAGAACCCGCCCGCAGGTGCCATCATCGATTACGGGCTCGCCCCAAACGCGCACGGTCCCGTGAGCATCGACATCCTCGACGCCACCGGCAAGACGGTGCGTCATTACGAAAGCAACGCCACGCACAGAAAGCTCGACGCTTTCCGCTATTTCACCAAGGAGTGGTGGACGGGGCCGCCCGTGAATCCGCCGGCGACACCGGGCCTGCACCGCTTTGTCTGGGATTTGCACTACGCGCGGCCGCGCTCGCCCAGCTACGCCTATTCGATCGCTGCGGTGTTCGGCAAGGACACCCCCATCCTGCCGGAGGGGCCGTTCGTGTTGCCAGGCAAGTACACGGTAGTGCTGAAAGCCGATGGCGAGACCCTGAAGCAACCGCTGACCGTGACGATGGATCCACGCGTCGATACCAGCATGGCGGATCTGCAAGACGCGCTGGCATTCTCGCAACAGGTCGACGCGGCACTTTCGCAGGCAGCGGTGGGCGCCGCGCAGCAGAAAGCCGTCGCCGCACAGCTCGACAACATGGCAACGAAGCTTGCACCCGACAAGGCACACGCCGGACTGCTGACCGACATACACGCGGTGCAGGCAAAATTGCGTACACCGGAAAATGCGAAGCTCGACGCAAGCGCCAGCTTTGAGGCATGCGGCGGGATCCTCGCTGGCGTCGAATCGGACATGGAATCGGCTGACGTCGCGCCCAATCAGGGCCAGCGCGAGGTGCTGGAGAACTGCAATCGGCGTTTGCAACAAGCCCAGTCTGACTGGCAAATGCTGCAGGGGGATGAATTGGCCAAACTCGATGCCGACCTGAAGACCGCCGGGTTGCCTGGAATCGTCGTGCCGCTGCCGGGCGATCTGGTGATGCCGGCGAAGGCCGAGAACGGGGCCGACCTTCCTTGATCGCAGGCGAATCGATCAAGCGGCGGCGATGTCGCCACCCCATCGCGCGATCTGGTCGTGGACTCGCAAGCGCCTGTCGATCCGGATAGCTGGCAGATTCTCGATCGACAAGTCGGCGGCGAACGCAGGCCCGGGGCAGCTTGACTGGCCAGGTGACGTTATCTGTCGGTTACACAGGTACGCGTCACTGCAAGGACGCGGTAAACGTATGGCCTATGGGTATCGCAGGTCGCATCGGCGATAATCGTGTCCTCACTCCTGGAGAGTCAGAAGCGATGTCTGCCTGCCAACACGCAGCGGCCCCACTCGCCGTTGCCCTGATCTTCTGCGCCGGCGCTGCTGGTGCACAAGCCACGAACGCCGATGGAACTCCATCCAGTCAAAACGATCAGGTCCAGCAAACACTGCCCGCCATCAACGTGAAGGGCAAGAAGAACGACTGGCGCATCTACGTCAAGGCCAAACTCAAGCATCAGATGCCCGAGGTCGCCGGCACCAAGATCACGGTGACCAAGAAGACCACGGTCACCCATCTCGACAGGCAACCGACCGTTGTCGGCAACAACCTTCAGCAACTCTTCGCGCGCTCGCCCGGCGTGCTGGTGTCGCAGCAGCCGACGCCCACGCAGTTCAACCTGAGTTACCGTGGCCTCGGCAATCCGCAGGAATCGGAGTTCGTGCTGGTAATGCAGGACGGCATTCCGCTGGAATCCGACTGGATCGGATTCCCGACGCTGTACGCGATGCCGTTGTCGCAGAGCATTGCCGACATCCAGTTGATCCGCGGCGGTTCCAGCCTGTTGTACGGACCCGAACCCGCGCCGGTGATCAACATGGTGTCGAAACGTCCCAAACCCGGCACGCCATTTTCGGCCAGCACCGAGCAGGTGATCGGCAGCAACGGTTTGTATTCGACTTACAACGTGCTGGAAGGCAGCAGCGGCAAGTGGACGTACCGTGCGGATGCCGGCTACGTGCGCAGCGACGGTACCCGGCAGAACGCCCAGTCGCAGGTGCGCCAGGCCGATCTGTATGTGGAATATCGCCCGAATGCCAGGCAATACTCCTGGCTGGACATCCACGCGATCGACGCCGACTCGGGTGATCCCGGACGGCTGAGCTATCCGCAATGGCTGGCGGACCCGAGCGCGACGCCCACGCCGTGGAACCGCGACTGGGTCGATCGTTACCAGCTCGTGCTCGGACACTCGCAGGAATTCGGCGACGGCTGGCTGTTCGTCGGCAAATTGTGGGCCGGTTATCAGGCCCAGGACAGCCGTGCCGCCAACAATGCGCTGCCGCCACAACCGCCACCTGCGACCACCACCCTGCAGGACGAACAGTACCGCACCCAGGGCACGGACCTGCGCGTGCGCAAGAAGTGGGGTCATGGCAACGCGTTCACCGCGGGCGTGGTGCTGTTCCACGGCAACGACCCGTGGCGGCAATGGACAGACACCAACCTGTATGTCGACCGGTACGACCGCTCCGGCGTGCCGAGGCTGTACCAGAAGCGCGAGTCCGATTATTACTCGGTGTTCGCTGAAAACGTATTCCGGCTGCCCCACGAAATCCATATCGTGCCGTCGATCCGTCTCGAGCGCGAACGCGTCGCTGTGGAGGAAACCGTCAAACCGCCTTTCCTGTCGCGCCCGCTGATCAACCAGTCCGACGGGCGCTCCGTCCCATTGTTGGGGCTGGGCATCGGCAACGATTTCGGGCACGGCAACGAAACTTATTTCAATATTTCGCAGGGCTGGCGACCGTTGCGCTATCTCGACATGGCGTCGCCATTCTCGAACGTGCTGCCGGGCCACGCGCCGGATCCGTCCAAGGCATTGTCATATGAATTCGGCGTACACGGCGTGCCGATTACTGGCTTGTACTACGACGTCAGCCTGTTCTGGGTCAACTTCAAGAACCAGATCGAGGCGCAGGAGATCAACAACATCGACGTGATCGAGGTGAACACCGGTGATATCCGCAGCCGCGGTCTGGAAGGCGAACTGAACTACGACTTCTTCGCGAACACCCCACTGGCCACGCGGGGCCAACACCTCGATGCTTTCATCAACGCCAGCCTGTTGAACGCCCGCTACACCGCCAGTGCGATCCCGGATCAGGTCGGCAAGATACCGGCGTACGCACCTCGCTATTTATTCAAGGCCGGCTTGACCTGGCGCATCGACCATCGCACCAAGGTAAGCCTGACTGCGGTCTCCGCTGCCTCGCAATACTGGCAGGCATCCGATCAGCCGCTGGGTAGCGGCAGCACTTTCATCCCCGCACTCATCCCCGCCTACACCGTGGTCGATCTTGCCTCCGACTGGCAACTCAGCCGCAATTTAAAATTGCTGGCCGGCGTCAGCAATCTCACCGACCGCACGTATTACGACCGCGTCTGGCAGACGGGCCTCGAGCCCGCCTACGGCCGCACGTGGTACGCGGGGTTCGAGTTGAAGATGTGAGTGGCAAACGATGTCGCCGTTCGGCACAGTCCGATTCCGGAAGCCCGGTTGTCAGGTGATGATTGTGCCACGCCGCACGACCCACCCGGCCATCGGCACCAGGCTCTCCTGGCCTTGAACCAACCGCACGTGAAAACCGGGTGGAAGCCGTGGAGCCTCAAGCGGCCATCGCCTCGTGCAACGCTGGATAGTCGGTGTATCCCTTCGCCGTTCCACCGAAGAATGTGCTGCGATCGGCGGCATTCATGGGTGCGCCGGTTTTCAGTCGTGCGGCGAAATCGGGGTTGGCAAGCACCCATTGACCGTAGGCCTCCATATCGGCGAGCCCGTCAGCCACGTCGCTGCCGATCCGGTTGCGCAGTCGGCCCGCGCGATTGACGATCATCGTGCCTCTCCACAACTTGCGCAGGTCGGCCAAGAGCGCTTCGTTGCCCTGATGCGCGATGTGCAGATAGGCGAGGCCCAATGCGTCGAGGTCGCCAACCAGATGACGATAAAGATCCGGCCCTTCGGGCCCTTCGTCGATGCCCCACAGAGTGAGGCCCGGTGACAGACGGATCGCGGTGCGATCTCTGCCGATTTCCGCGGCAATAGCGGTGGCCACTTCGATGGGCGGATTCAACTGGTGGATGCAACACACTGGAAGCTGCCATGGCAGCAGGAGTGTTGCAGATGCATTACCGGAAGCGGATCTATTACTCTGAGACGCAGAAGTCGTTGATGTGGGATCGCTGGCAGCGTGGCGAGTCGTTGCAGCACATTGCCGACCTGTTCGATCGTCACCATTCCGCTATCGCCGGGGTCTTGGCACGCTCAGGCG
>JBOHYR010000024.1:0-3418 GCA_050737995.1 Rhodanobacteraceae bacterium | reverse complement strand
GTACGGGAGGCGGTACGCCAGCTTTTCGAAAGTGGCGATCTCGCCGTCGGCGATCGCGTGTTGTTGACCCACGGCGACCACACCGGTCGGGGCGGCGGCACCAACACCATGAAACTGCTGAGCGTGGGCGAGGACGGGATCGCGGAGAGCCTGCGGGATCTATGATGAAAAACAAGATACTCAAACGACTTCCTTGCAGCTTCGCGCCCGTGTTGTTCGCTGCCACGGCCGTTGCCGCGATCGGTCCCAACATCATGGCGGTCCGGCCCGCGCACATCGACGACTACTGGGTCAGGACCAACACGTCGCTTACGGTGGACGTGCCCAACAGCGGGGTGAACATGGAGAAACCGACCTGTTCGGCGGTGACATTCATGATCGGTTCGGACGGCAAGGCCCGCGACATCGTCGTGCGCAAGACCATTCCTGCCGGAGATCTCGCCACCGTCGCAGCCAGTGCGGTCAAGGACATGAACTTCGCGCCGGGGGCGAAAAACGCCGAAGGCCAGCCGGTGTACACCTACATCATCATCCCGTTCAACCTGCCCGCCGACCCGGCGGCGCGCAAGAAGATCACCGACGCGTGTGTCCTGAAGGATTTTCCTCAAGGCTATCGGTGAACGCTCTAGCTCCTCTCCCATCGGGAGAGGGGTTGGGGTGAGGGTACGGATCTTGCGCAGGTCTCCGCGAAGACCGAACCCTCATCCGGCGCTGCGCGCCACCACGGAGCTCTCGGCCATGGACGGCGGCTCTCTCGAAGGGGGAAGGGAAGAACCAAAACCCCGTGTTCGCCTATACTCGGCGGTCCACCGACACCACCGGAAGACCGTCATGAGCATCGATCAAATGGAAGCCGTCGCGCAGGCGATGGTTGCGCCAGGCAAGGGCATCATCGCGATCGACGAATCCAGCGGCACCATCAAGAAACGCTTCGACGCAGTCGGCATTCCCGACAGCGAGGAACACCGTCGCGCCTACCGTGAAATGCTGCTGACCTCGCCCGGCCTGGCCGAGCACATATCGGGCGCGATTTTGTATGACGAAACGATTCGCCAGTCCACCAAGGCAGGCGTGCCGTTCACCAAGGTGATGAAGGACGCCGGCATCATCCCCGGCATCAAGGTCGACATGGGCGCCAAGCCGCTGGCCGGTTTTCCGGGCGAGTTGATCACCGAAGGGCTCGATGGGTTGCGCGGACGTCTGGCCGAATACGTGAAATTCGGCGCCGAGTTCGCCAAATGGCGCGCGGTGATCACCATCGGCGATGACATGCCGAGTTCGACTTGCATCGACGCCAACACCCACGCGCTGGCGCGCTATGCCGCGTTGTGTCAGGAAGCGGGCATCGTGCCGATGGTCGAACCCGAAGTGCTGATGGACGGCAACCACGACATCGAGACCTGCTACGAAGTCACGGAAGCCACGCTTCGCTCGCTGTTCTCGGCGCTGTACGAACACAACGTGATGCTGGAAGGCACGATCCTGAAAGCCAGCATGGTGGTGTCCGGCAAGGACTGCCCGGAGCAGGCCGACGCCGAGGAAGTTGCCGAGTCCACGATCCTGTGCCTGAAGTCCGCCGTGCCGGCGGTATTGCCGGGCGTCGTGTTCCTCTCCGGCGGCCAGAGCGACGAGGACGCTACCGCGCATTTGAACGCGATGAACCAGCTCGGGCCGCACCCGTGGCCGCTGTCGTTCTCCTACGGTCGCGCGATGCAGTCGGCGGCGCTGGAGCTATGGTCGAAGGACTTGACTGGTAATTTCGGCGCTGCCCAGAGAATCGTGGTCGAGCGTGCCCGCGACAATGGCCGCGCCGCGCTGGGGCAGTGGAAGAAGACTTCCTGACATCTATCGTCGGCTCGTGACGTCAGCGCAAGCTTGATGTGCGGGGCAGCGGCCGACCACAGCGACGCCACGCGAGGCGTTCCCTTCCGGGACAGCAAGATCCTGGACCGTTGCCCGCATCGGGACGACGACAACAGGCATTGCACGCGGACCCTGCCCGACCCACCAGCGTGCGTTACGCACTCCCGGAGGCACGGGAGCGCGCGCGTCAGACTGCCGCGTCATGTGCCGTCATCGACTCGACGGGATACGTCGGGGCAGCATCCAGCGCCGAAGCGCATACTTCCGCCAGTTCAAGCAGTCGCAGGTCGGAACCCGGCCTGCCGACGAACTGCATGCCGATCGGCATGCCGTCGGGCAAGGTACCCATCGGGATGCTGACTGCGGGACACGCCGAGAGGCTGGCGAATGCAGTGAGGTCGGCCTGCGAGGCCGGAACCGGCGCGTCGATTGCGAACGCGCCCTGCGGCGTGGTCGGTAGCACCAGCACGTCGACGCGCGAGAACACCCGACGCGCCTTCAGCACCGCAAAGTCGAGCATGCGGTCGGCGACGACATAATCTGCCGCCGACTTGGCGGCCGCGAAATCAAGCATGGCGCGGAAGTCCCGCGATACGGGATGTTCAGTGTCGGCGAGATCGTCGCCAAACGTGTTGCGCATCTCGGCTTCCATCAGCAGCAGCCCCGCGCGGCGCATCTTCTGGAAAGGCCAGTCGGAAAAATCCAGACTCTGCCTGTCCTTGAGCGCGCTATCCAGGCGCGCCAAGGCCGCATCGAATAGCTCGATTACCGCCGATTCCACGCCGATTTCGGCAAGATCCGGCAACACGCCGCAGCGCAGGTGCCCGGGATCCCAGTCCGGCGGTTGCAGCGCGACCCGGCGGCGGCGCGAACGCGGGTCGTCCGCGTCGTAACCGGCCAGCACCTGAAGCATCACGACCAGATCGCCGACGCTGCGGCCGAGGATGCCGACCGCATCAAGCCGCCGTGCCGCCGGCGCCAGCCCGCGCGCGGAAATCTCGCCATGGGTCGGCTTCAGCGCAAACACCCCGCAGTAACTGGCCGGAATCCGTACCGATCCCAAGGTGTCCGAACCGAGTGCCACCGGCGCCAGACCCGCCGCCACGGCGGCCGCGGAACCCCCCGAGGATCCCCCGGCGACGCGGTCATGATTGAACGGATTGCGCGTGGTGCCGAAATGCGGATTGCGGGTCGCCGCACCCAGCGCACCCTCGTCGAGATTGGTTTTGCCCAGCGCGATCGCCCCGGCCGCGCGCAGGCGTGCGATCGCATGCGCGTCGTAGCGTGCGGTTTGCTGGCCGCGTGACGGCAGCCCCGCGCGCGTGGGATACCCGGCGACGTCGAAATTGTCCTTGATCGCGACCGGAATGCCGTCGAGTCGCCCGATCGGTCCCTCGCGACGGCGGCGCTGTGCACTCGCGGCCTGGTCGCGCACGATGTCGGCACGCACATCGACAAAGGCATGCAGTGCGGGGTCGAGACGATCGATCGCATCCAGATAGGCCTCGGCCAGCGCCTCGGAGGTCGTGCGGCCCGCGGCCAGCCAGTGCAGGCA
>JBOHYR010000023.1:0-12611 GCA_050737995.1 Rhodanobacteraceae bacterium | reverse complement strand
GCCTCGAAGTGGCGCACCAAGGGCGCGAGATCCAGGATGAGCATCACCGAGCCATCGCCCAGGATGGTGGCGCCGAACATGCCGGGGACGTTGCTGATCTGCGGACCGATCGGCTTCACCACGATTTCGCGTGAACCGATCACCGTGTCGATGCGAATCGCGGCGCGCAAGTCTCCCGCACGCACCATCAGCAACGGCAACTGCCCGGAGCCGTCCTCGGCAATGCTTGCCGTACCGAAGCCCAGCAGCTCCGACAAATCGTGCAGCGTGTATTCCTCGCCGGCATAGCTGAGCGTGCGATCGCCGGACGCAAGCCGGTCGGCCATTTCCTGGCGGCGTATACGCGACACCGCCTGCACCGAGGTCATGGGGATCGCGAAGGTCGTCTCGTCGGCGCGGACCGTGATGGCCTGCGTCACCGCCAGCGTGAAGGGCAGGCGGATATTGAAAGTGGTGCCCTTGCCGTGCTCGGACTCGATCGCCAGCGAACCGCCAAGCTGGCGGATCTCGTTGGCCACCACGTCCATGCCGACGCCGCGGCCGGCGAGCTGGCTCACTTCGTCAGCGGTGGAGAAGCCGGTCTGCAGCACGAAGTTGAAGAGCTCGGAATCGGAAACTGGCACGTCGGGCTTCAGCAAGCCGCGTTCGATGGCCTTGGTGCGGATCGCTTCGCGATCGAACCCCGCGCCATCGTCGGAAACACGGACCAAAACTTCGGTGCCCTGGCGGCCGACGTCGATGGTGACCGTGCCTTCCATCGGCTTGCCGCGCGCAACGCGCTCGGCCGGGGCTTCGATGCCATGCGTCAATGCGTTGCGCAGCATGTGCTCGAACGGCGCCTTCATGCGTTCCAGCACGCTGCGATCCATTTCGCCCTGCGCGCCCAGCACCTTCAACTGCGCGCGTTTGCCGAGTTCGTCGGCTGCGCCGCGCAAGGTGCGGCGCAGGTTCGGTACCATGGATTCGAACGGCACCATGCGCGTGCGCATCAGGCCGTCCTGCAAATCGGAGTTCACCCGCGACTGCTGCAACAGCAGCGTTTCGGACTGGCGCGTCTGGTCGTCCAGGATGTCCTGGATCGAAGCCAGGTCGGACACCGACTCGGCCAGCGCGCGCGAATATTGCTGCAGGTTGGAGAAGCGGTCGAGTTCCAGCGGATCGAACGCCGCGCCTTCGCCGACTTCATTTTCGCGCTGGTAACGCGACAGGATCTGGGTTTCGGTTTCGATCTCGAGTTTGCGCAACTGTTCGCGCAGACGCGAGACGGTCTGGTTGAATTCGACCAGGTTGAAGCGGAAGTTGCCGACCTGTTGTTCCAGGCGCGCGCGGTAGATCGATGCCTCGCCCGCGGCGTTGACCAGCGAATCCAGCAGATCCGAGCGCACGCGGATCAATTCCGCCGGCGCACGCACCTCGGTTTCGACCAGTTGCGGTGCCTCGCGCGGGGCGGGCGCGGCAACCGGCGCGGGCTTGGGAAGTTCGATCGCGGCCGCAGGCTTCGCAGCGGCCTTGCCGCCCACCGGCCTGCCTTCTGCGAGCGCATTGAAACGTTCGATGGCATTGACCGGCGTGGCAATCGCGTGCCCCTGCCGAATGCGTTCGACCAGCTGGTGCAGGCGATCGAACCCGCGTTCGAGCGAATCCACTTCGACGGGTTCGAGCTCGCGCTTGCGGTCACCCACCTTCTCGAGCAGCGTTTCCATCGCGTGTCCGAGATCGCCCACCGGAGCGATGCCGACCACGCGCGCGCCGCCCTTCAGGGTGTGCAGGTTGCGCTGCAAGCCACGCACGGATTCGAGATCGTCAGGCGCACCGCGCAAGCTGGCCAGCAGGCCGTCGCTGGCATCCAGCAACTCGCCGGCTTCCTCGGTGAACAGCTCGGCCAGTTCCGGATCAAGATCCGTAAGACCCAGCGCGCCTTCCGGTTGCGGGTCGTCCGGGAACGGCGGCAACGCGGTGGCTGCCAAATCCTTCTCGGCCTGCGCGCGCGCCTTGGCCAGGCGGTGCTGCTCTAATTTCTCTGCAACAAGACGTTCCTGCTCCGCCTTCTCGGCAGCCATGCGTTCCTGCTCGGCTTGCGCAGCGGCAAGACGTTCCTGCTCCGCCTTTTCTGCAACAAGGCGCTCTTGCTCAGCCTGTTCTGCTGCAAGACGTTGCTGCTCCGCTTTTTCGGCGGCGATACGTTCCTGTTCGGCTTGCCCGGCAGCGACGCGTTCCCGCTCGACCTGTTCAGCGGCAATGCGTTCTTGTTCGGCCTCCTCCATCACGAGGCGTTCTTGTGCCGCCTTCTCTGCAGCAAGACGCTCCTGTTCCGTTTTCTCGGAAGCAATTCGCGCCTGCTCGGCTTGCTCCGCGGCAACACGTGCCTGCTCGGCTTGCTACGCGGCAACACGTGCCTGTTCCGCCTGCTCCGCGGCAAGACGCTCTTGTTCTGCTTCCTCGGCCGTAATACGTTCCTGTTCGGCCTTCTCTGCTGCCAGGCGCTCGGCCGCTGCACGCGCGGCGAGAATCTCTTCGTCGTCTTCAGTGGGCAGCGTGGAGGTCGATTCCAGACCCACCGCCGCCACACCCGTATCTTCGATTTCCGCGGCGGGTTCCGCTGTCACGACGGGCGTCGCCGGGACATGCCGTGGCGCGCCCAGCGGCGCGGCTTCCGGCCAACGCTCGCGCAAGGCCTCCAGGCGTTCGGTCAGGGCCGTGGTGTCGGGCACGTCCGGGATCGGCGCCTCGAACTGCGCCATCACGTGTTCGGTCATCGCGATCGCGTCGCGCAGGGCATCGCAGCCCTCGCGGTCGAGCGCGGCATCGGCGCTTCGCACCCGGCGGATCCAGACTTCCAGCGGCGCAAGCATGTCGGCGAGCGATTCGATGCCGACCATTGCGACGGCGCCATGCAGGGTGTGCGCCGAACGCACCAGCTCGTCGTCCACGCCAACGTCGTGCGCGGCATCCCGGGCAAGGTAGTCACGCATGCCGTCGAGGTGTTGCCCGACTTCGGTGCGCAGCACGTCGAGCAGAATCGGGTCGACCACCGGCAGGCCCGACACCGGCGAAGTGATCACCAGTTCGAACGGCACGGTCGCAACCGGTTCGACCGGCTGCGTGGCTTCGGTCGCCGGCACCCAGCGGCGCACCTGGCGCACCACCTTGCGGTAACCCTGCGCCAGATCCTCGATGCGCGCCGGCTGGCCCGCGGCCAGCTTGTCGGCGGTCTGCATGATCGCGTCCAACGGCGGATCGAGCATCACGCTCTCGCCCTGCAGCCCCGCGTGCAATTTCGGCAGGGTCGCGACGGCGGCATCCACCAGGGCCTGCACGTTCGCATCCGGCTTGACGGTCTGGTCGAGCACGCGGTTGAGCATGTTCTCGACTTTCCAGCTGAACTCGCCCAGCGCCAGCGCACCCACCAGTCGTCCCGAGCCCTTGAGCGTATGGAACGAGCGCCGCACGTTCTTGAGCGCGTCCAGATTCTCGGGACTGGATTTCCAGGCCGGCAGGTTGACGTTGATGTTGGCGATTTCCTCGCCGACTTCCTCGACGAAAACCTCGCGGATGTCCTCATCGATGCCGGCGGCGTCCTGGAACGACGTGTCGACGGGGGTGCCCTCGCCGCTGATCGGTTCCAGCACTTCCTCGTCGACCTCGACCCAGCGACCGGGGCCGACACCCGGAACCAACGGCGCGGCAACCACGGGCTCGACCGGCGCCGGCGCAGCCGGCATTGCATGCGCGACCGGGATCTCTGCAGACGTGACGGGTTCCGCCGACGCCGCAACCATGGCGTCGGCGATCAGCGCCGGGTGCACGGCTTCGGCCGCGGCGGGTTGTGCCGCTTCGCGGCGCGCCGGCACCGGCCAGTAATGCAGCAGTTCGAGGCTGTGCTGAGCGGCGTCGAGGATGCGGTTGTCGCTGGTACTCGCGTCGTGGCCGATCTCGAGGTAGTACTCGACCCCGGCCACCGCGTCGGCAAGATGATCCATCTCGTCGACGGTCGGCACCTTGCGATCGGTGATCAATTCATTGCCCACGTAGCGATCGATGCCTTCGACCAGTTGCGCAGGACGCTCGAGGTTGAGGATGCGCAGGGCGCCGCCGACTTCGGCCAGCAGTCCGGGTACGCCGGCCAGCTGTTCGTGCGACCAGGATGATTCTATGAACGCGGTGATGTGTTCCTTGACCTTGCCGAGGTTGGTGCCGGCCTCGCGCATCAGCGCACGCATGATCTTGCGCGCCTCGCTGGCCGGCAGCATCTCATCCGCCTGGCCATCGGCGCCCATGTGGTCGATCTGCTCGTCCAGCGAAGCGTCGACGTACAACAACGCGCTGGCGACATCCAGGATGGTTTCCGGCTTGCCCTCGCGTTTACCGTCGATGATCTCGATGATGGTCTGGCGCTGCTCGCCGATCATCTTCGCGGGCGCATCCAGCCCCAGCACGCCCAGCGTGTCACCCACGCGCTGCAGGACTTCTACCTGCGGGGCGAGCTGCTGCGGGTTGTGGTCCTCGCGGCGCAGGAAAATGTCCAGCCCTTCCTTGACGCGCAGCAAATCCTCGCGCACCGCCTTGGCGACGGTATCCAGCAACGCGCGGTTGCGTCCGGACATCGCCGCGCGCGCGCGTTCGAGCTCCAGTTCGGTGGGCACCATCTTGTCCAGGCCGAAACTGCGTGAAACGGTTTCGCTGCGGCCAGCCCCGGGCACCGCCTGCGCGATGGAAAAAAGCAGCGTGCGGGCCAGTTCGCGTGCGTCCTCGTCGTCGCACACCTCCTCGCCTTGGTCCTGCATGTGGCGGATGATGCGATCGAGATGGCCGAATTGCTGGCGCAGGCTTGCAGCATGGTGGTCCAGCCGGCCCTGCTGCAAGGTTTCCAGCACGCCGCCGGCGATCCACCACAGGCGCCGCGCGGCCTCGGCATGGCACACTGCGCGCAAGCCGTCCATGCAATCACGCATCTCGGCGAAATTCGGCTGCTTGCCCTGGGTCCACGCCAACAGTTGCACCTGGAAACGCGAACGGATCTGGGTGACCCGCTGGCGCAAGTCGGCAAACGGGTAGGCCGCCCTTGCGCCCCCTGCATCGGACGGCAACGGCAGGTCGAGGTCGGGATGGAACACGACGAGCTGGTCGACCGGCTGCGCCCCGCGCGCGTCGCGCAATTCATTGAGCAGCGGCATCAGGACGATCGGAATGTCCTTGTGCCCGCTCTCGATGAGGTCGAGATAGTCGGGCAATTGCACCAATCCGCGCATCAACGCACCGAGCGCTTCGTCGTGGTCGGGAGTCTGGCCATCCAGCACCGCCTGGGCCAGGTGTTCCATTTCCTGGTCGAGCTCGGCGGCACCGTACAACTCGACGATGCGCAAGGTGCCAAGCACCTGGTGCAACAAACCGGCGCAACTTTGCATCGATGCGGTGTCGGCGGGTTCCTCGGCGAACGTCTCGAGGGCCTGGCGCGCCTCCGACAGCAACTCGTCGATTTGCGGCTTGACCCAGCCCAGGGTCGAAAAGTCGATGTGTTCTTCAAGTCGCATCGTCGGTTTCCGCACAACGCCACCCGCTTCCTGCACCATCGTTTCGGGCGCGACTGAAACCACGCCGGTTTCGCCGGTCGTCGTGGACATCATGTCGTCACCCGCTGTCATGGACGTCTGTACCGATCAGGCCGGCAGCTTGAAGTCGGCCACCGAGCGACGCAGCTCCTGCGCGAGTTGCGCCAGGTTGCCGATCGACTCCGCGGTCTGGTTGGCGCCGACCGAGGTCTGCGCGGTGATCTGTTGAATCGAGTTCATCGTGGTGGTGATGTTGCTGGCCGCCGCGGACTGCTGCCTGGCTGCGCTGGAGATGCCTTGAATCAACCCCGCAAGGTTGTTCGACACCTTTTCGATCTCGCCCAGCGCGGTGCCGGCGTCCTCGGCCAGGCGCGCACCGTTGACCACCTGCGTGGTGGTCTGCTCCATCGAGCTGACCGCCTCATTGGTATCCGACTGAATGGTCTGCACCAGCGTTTCGATGCGCTTGGTGGCCCCCGTCGCGCGTTCGGCCAGTCGCTGCACCTCGTCCGCGACCACCGCGAAACCGCGGCCCGCCTCACCTGCTGAGGCTGCCTGAATGGCGGCGTTCAAGGCCAGAATGTTGGTCTGCTCGGCGATGTCGTTGATGAGCTCGACGATTGAGCCGATTTCCTGTGAGGACTCGCCGAGTCGCTTGATGCGCTTGGAGGTCTCTTGGATCTGCTCGCGGATCGAATCCATGCCCGAGATCGTCTGGCGCACGATCTGCGCACCGTTGGACGCGATCTGCACCGAGCGCTGCGCCACCTCGGCGCTGTCGGCGGAGTTCTTGGACACCTGGTCGATGGACACCGCCATCTCGTTGATCTTGGCCGACGCCGAAGTGATCTGCTCGGCCTGCTGGTTGGCTGCGTCCGCCAGGTGCTTGGCGGTCGCCTGGGTTTCCTGTGCAGCGGAAGACACCCGAACCGCCGTCTCGTTGATGGTGGTTACCAGCGAGCGCAGCGCCTCGACCGCGAAGTTCACCGAATCCGCGATCGCTCCCGTGATGTCTTCGGTCACGGTGGCTTTCACCGTCAGGTCGCCTTCGGCAAGCGTGCCCATTTCATCCAGCAACCGCATGATCGCCTGCTGGTTGCGTTCGTTGAGGCTGCGGCTCTCGACCGAGCGGCGCTTTTCGCTGCGGATGATGGTGAACACCAGGATCACCGCCAGCACGATCGCCGCGATGGCGCCTAGCAGGCCCCACCACACATTCGGGAAAGGCCGCGTCTGCGGCAACTTGCCAAGCGCAGTTGAAACGCTGTTGGCCTTGAGCAGCACGTCCTGAGAATCGACCGAAGCCTGAGTCGCGGCATTCTTGACCGCCACCAGCGTCGGCGCGGCCGCGATCACCTTCTGCACCGGCGCTTCCAGCCCGGTCCACGATTTCTGCACCTCTCCCAGGATTTTGGCTGCCTCGCCCGAGGAACCGTCCGCCAATTGTTTCAGGGTCGCGCCGTAATTGGTCGAGTCCAGCGCGAGACCATTGGCGGCGGTGGCGGAATCCGCGCCGCCCTGCAACACGTCGCCAACGCGGCGGATCAAACGGTCGCCCGACACCATCAGTTGAGACGCGGTGTAGATCTGGCCGGACGACCCTTTCGACTGCAGGATGCTGATGACCTGATTGATCTTGGAGTTGAGGTCCGGCATCTGCTGGTTGAACGTGCCAGCCTGCGAGGCGGAATCGAGCACCGCATCCTTGTTGGCGTCGATCTTGCCAAGATCGTCGCTCAACTGGGCCCAGGATTTGGTCAGGGCCGACATCGGGCCGCCCACGCCAATCGCGTCACCGTAAGCCGGCAGGCCGGTCACCGCGTCGCCGTTGTTGAGGTGTTGCACCGCGGCGGCAATGGTTGCGCGCGTACTGCCGAGTTCCTTGAAGGCGTCGATGTTGCCGTTGGCCGCCTGCAGGGCGAAGTTCGCAACCTGTTGCGAGTTCACCTGGATCTGGGTAGTGAGCTGTGCCGCCGAGCGATCCTGGCTGTCGTGCCGGTTCAGCAGGAAGAAGTCGGCGCCGGCGAGGATGATCGCCAGCAGCAGCAGGAAGATCAGCCAAGTCTGCAGGGACGTGCCCTGACGTGCCGTACCGGATTTCGCGCTCATGATTCGCACCTCGTTGCAATGTTTATTGCTTGCATCGTCTTGATTCCCCTATCAGAGCGCCGCGTGCTGGAATTCCGGTGCACGCGTCAACTCCACCATACTGAATCGGCCCAGCCGTGCCGGGCCCATCGTCACGTTCTCGGTGACGAATCGCGCAAGGCGGTCATCGGCTTCGCCTTCTGCGCCTGCGCGGTCCGCGTCGGTCAGGTTGCGCTGGCCGAGTAATTCATCGACCAGCAGGCCGACATTGCCGCCGCTCTGGCGCACCACCAAAACGCGCGCACGACCGGTGACATGGGTGCGCTGTTCGAACAGGAATTGCTTCAAGTCCACCAACGCGATCAGGTTGCCGCGCACATTGGCGACGCCAAGCAACCATGGCCGGGTCGAGGGGATGCTGGTGACAGGCGGCGGAGACATCAGGATTTCGCTGATCTCGTTGATGCCACTGACGAAGTGGTGGTCGCCAACCCGGAAACTGATCGCACGCCACAGTCCGGGTGCCTCGATCTGCTCGGGAACGCCGGGATCGTGAGCGAGACTGCGACGCTCGTAATCCGCCAGCAGCTCGTACGCGCCTTCCGGTTGCGCCGCACGCGCAGCGTGTGTCGCTACGCGGGACGCCGCGGCTTGTTCCTGCCGCGCCTCGCCGTTGCGATGGTTCTGCTTTTCGTGGGAGCGCTTCTTGCCCATTACCGGGTCAGCCCTGCGCTGGAAGATGCTTGTTGACGTGGTCTACGAGGTCCCTTTCGCTGACCGGTTTGACCAGAACGTCCCTGGCGCCCTGACGCATGCCCCACATGCGGTCAGTCTCCATGGTCTTGGTGGTGACGATGAGCACCGGAATGGCGCTGGTCTGCGGATCCTTGGTCAGGCTGCGGGTGGCCTGGAAACCATTCATGCCGGGCATGATGATGTCCATCAACACCAGATCGGGCTTGTCCTTTTGCGCTGCGGCGATGCCTGCTTCGGCGCTCCCCGCCGCGGTGACCTTGTGTCCCGCACGCTCCAAGGCGCCCGAGAAGATCTTCACGTCGGTGGGCGAGTCGTCGATGATCAGAATGTGTGCCATTGGATTCCCCATGTGCGTGAGCCGGTCGCGGCGCACGCCTTATTTGACGGTCGCCACGTGCTGCCGGATTGCATCCAGCAACTCGTCGCGGGTGAAGGGTTTGGTCAGGTATTGCTCGGAACCCACGATCCGCCCACGCGCCTTGTCGAACTAGCCGTCCTTCGAGGACAGCATGATCACCGGCGTCGAGCGGAACATGTGGTTGTTCTTGATCAGCGCACAGGTCTGGTAGCCATCGAGCCGCGGCATCATGATGTCGACGAAAATGATGTCGGGCCGAAGCTCGGAGATCTTGGCCAGCGCCTCGAAGCCGTCGATGGCGGTCAACACCTCGGCGCCCTCTTTCTTGAGCAGGGTTTCGGCGGTGCGGCGGATGGTCTTCGAGTCATCGATCACCATGACCTTCAATCCGGCCAGGCCATCGTGGTTAGCGTTGTCGTTCACGGTCAGGGTTCCACCTCGAAGGAGGCGGTGAGATTCCATGCAACATGGATGCCACACCGCTGGTTGTATGTGACGGCCGTCACATCGATTCCTGAAGAGATTCCCCTGCGACCCGTCCCCCTGAAGACGGATCCCGGTATGCCTTCCCGGCAAAACGGCCGCGTGTGCCAAGATACACCATGCGAACGCCCGTGGTAGCCCCATGACACGAACCGTTGCGGTGCTGATGGATCCCATCGGTGCCATCCATCCCGAAAAGGACACCACCCTCGCCCTGTTGCTGGAGGCGCAACGGCGCGGGTACTCGCTCCTCTACATGCTGCAGGGCGACCTGGCCGTGCGCGATGGCGTGGCATGGGCACGGCTGGCATCCCTCGCGGTGCGCGACAGTCGCAGTGACTGGTTCACCCTGGGCGAGGCGCGCTGGCAGCCGCTGGCGGAAGCCGCGAACATCGTTCTGGCACGCAAGGACCCTCCGTTCGATACGCAATTTCTTTACGACACGCTGGTACTGGACCTGGCCGCGCGCACCGGTGTCCGCGTCGTCAACGATCCACAGGCGCTGCGCGATTTCAACGAAAAACTCTCGGCACAATGGTTCCCGCAATGCTGCGCGCCCGCGCTGGTGGCGCGCGACCGGGACGAACTTCGCCGCTTCGCGCATGAGCATGGCGAGGTGGTGCTGAAGCCGCTGGACGGGATGGGTGGGCGCGGTATTTTCAGATCGCGCGGCGACGATCCGAACCTCAATTCCATCCTCGAAACCCTGGCCGGCGACGACCGGCGATTCGTGATGGCGCAGAAATTCATCCCGGAGATCACTGCCGGCGACAAGCGAATCCTGATCGTCAACGGCGAGCCTGTCCCTTATGCGCTTGCCCGTGTCCCGCAGGGCACCGACTTTCGCGGCAACCTCGCGGCCGGCGGGCGTGGTGTGGGCCAGCCCCTGTCCGAACGCGATCGCTGGATCGCAGCGCAAGCAGGACCAGAACTGGCGCGGCGCGGGATCGTGCTCGCGGGTCTGGACGTGATCGGCGACTGGCTCACCGAAGTCAACGTCACGTCACCGACCTGCGCGCGCGAACTCGATGCACAATTTGGCACCCATATCGCCGGAATGGTCTTCGACGCGATTGAATCCAGCGGGACGCGAGACTCCGGACGCCGAAGCGGGAACGCCTTGGCATGAACGCGGTGGCGATGTCCGGAGCCCATGGCGGCAACAGTGCCGACCGGCTCGGCGTCGCGATCCTGTTTTCGCTGATGCTGCACGCCATCGTGATCCTCGGGCTCGGGTTCCATTTCGCGATGCCCGCGCCCAGCTTGCCGACACTGGAGGTCACCCTGATCAACACGTCCAACGCCGAGACGCCCAAAAAAGCGGACTTCCTGGCCCAGGCCAACAACGCAGGCGGCGGCAACAGCGACAAGGCGCATCGCCCGGGCGCGCCATTTTCGGGACCGCTTCCAGTCGCAAACGCCGGCATCGCGCCGGTGGCAGTGATGCCGGCGGCACCCGCGCAACAGACGGCAAGCGGTCCGCATATCCTGACTACCATCGGTCACACGGACAGACACGCCGCAGACGAACGCGACACCCACGAACAGCCACAGCGCGAACAGCAGGTGGCATCCATCCCGGTACCGCAACGTCTCGAGATGGCGCGGCTGACACAGGAGGTCAGGCGCGAACAGCTGGCCTATGCGCGCCGCCCGCGCCGGAAATACATATCCGCCAACACGCGCAATGTGACATATGCCGCCTACCAGGTGGCGTGGGTGCACCGGATCGAGCGGATCGGCAATCTCAACTATCCCGACGCCGCGCGCATTCGACACCTGCACGGCGATGTGATGCTGACTGTGGTGCTGGACATGGACGGTCATGTGCGGAGCGTTACGGTCAATCGCAGTTCGGGTTATCGCGTCCTTGACGATGCCGCCATCCGCATCGTGCACCTTGCGGCGCCGTTCCCCCGGATCCCGCGGGACAAGGATGCCCACGGCAACCGCTACAGTGAACTTGTGATCACCCGCACATGGCAATTCCTCCCTGGTAATCATCTTGAGACACGCGCCGTGGATCGACGCTGATCATGCGCCTGCCAGCGTTACAATCCAGTCCATGGCTACCACATCGTCACGCAGCAGCCGCTCACGCGCCAGCCGGTCGGGCAAGTCGCGCACATCCCATGCCGACGGACCGGCTTCGCTTACCGGTCATTTCCTGATCGCCATGCCCGGCATGGGCGATCCCAACTTCGCGCGCGGCATCACCTTCATCTGCCAGCACAACGAAGACGGCGCCATGGGTCTCGTGGTCAATCGTCTGTCCGATTACAACCTCGGCGACGTGTTGAAGCAGATGCACATGCCCTGCGAGCGCCAGGATGTTGCCACCGCGCCCGTACTGGTGGGCGGCCCGGTACAACCCGAACGCGGCTTCGTCCTGCACGTGAACGGTGAACGCGACTGGGATTCGAGTTACCGCGTCAATGACGTGCTCACGGTTACGACATCCCGGGACATCCTCGCCGCCATGGCCGATGGCGATGGTCCGGCGCGCGTGCTGGTAACACTGGGCTATGCAGGCTGGGGCGCAGGACAACTCGAGCAGGAGTTGCGCGAGAACGCATGGCTGACGGTTCAGGCCGACGACCACGTCCTGTTCGACATCGCGCTGGACGAGCGCTGGGGCGCCGCGGTGGCACTGGTCGGAATCAATCCGGCGAATTTGACCTCCTACTCCGGTCGCGCCTGAAAGCAGTCCCCACTTGCCTCTGAATCTCAGCCGTCGACGACATGAACGTTCACCCCCTTCGGCACGACGGGGGTCGCGCGCAGCGCGGGGGATGTGTTTCGAATCGCGAAAGACCAAAGCCATCCCCCTCATTCCCCCTTCGCAAGCGAAGGGGGAAGATTGATGGCGCACGCCCTGACATGACTTCTTGCGTCCTGGGCTTCGACTATGGCGGGCGCCGGATCGGCGTTGCCAGCGGCAATCGCATCAGCCAATCGGCGCAACCGCTCGCGCCGCTCGCCGCGCAAGCCGGCCAACCCGATTGGTCGCGCGTTGACGCATTGCTCTCGGAATGGAAACCCGAGGCCCTGGTGGTCGGTCTGCCGCTGACGCTGGACGGTGGCGACCAGATGATAACGCGTGGCGCGCGCGCATTCGCGGACGCGCTGTCCGCGCGCAGTGGCCTGCCTGTGCACCTCATGGACGAAAGGCATACCTCACAGGAAGCGGCGCGCCGGTTCGCCACGCAGCGTGCAGCGGGCGCAGCGCGTCGCCGCGACGCCGCGAACATCGATTCGCTGGCCGCCGCTGTCATACTGGAAAGCTGGCTGCAATCGTAGGTGCCGGCCTGCGGGTAACCGGGGTCAGTGTGCACTGTTCGACGGATGTGCCTGTTGGCCCAGGAAATTGGCATCGA
>JBOHYR010000022.1:0-2958 GCA_050737995.1 Rhodanobacteraceae bacterium | reverse complement strand
TACGCGCGAGGTCTGGCGGCCACGGCGGATTGCCAGCGACTGTTCACGCTGATTGCCCAATCCAGGGTCGGCCATCGACCCGAACGTCTTGAACCGCGCATGCGAAAGCGAAGGCCCAAACCGTATCGTTGGTTGAAGATCCCGCGCACCCAGGCGCGCCAACAAGTCGAAAAACATGGCCGCGCATGGGAGACAAAGTAAGTGCCATTCCCCTTTGTTCCTCTTTGTTCCATTCACCTGTGTCCCTTTCCCCTTTCCCCTGCGTTACCAATCAGCAGACGAAAAGCGAGTAGTATCCACACACATTTTCGTCGTGGGTCTGGGGCGCTCAGTCCGGCTATCTGCCGGCGGAACGCGGTATGCATGCCGGGTGGCGTCGCCGTGGGAAGCAAGCGGTTCGATGTGTTGCTGGTCAACTTCAGCTTCTGGCTGGGTGTTGCCCGTTTACCTTGCCTGTTGAACAGGGCGGGATGTCGGGTGCATGTATTCGCGCGCCGCGGAACCTATGTCGTACATTCCAGCTATTGCCACAGAACCATCTACGCTTCCGACGACTTGCCAGCCTTCATGGCAGAACTACGGCAATTCATCGAGTCGGAAGGTCCGCAATTCCAGTGGGTCATCATTGCAGACGATGAGGTATTACTGGAGCTGTCGCGCCGCTTGGACGAGCCGTGGTGCGCAGCCTGCCTGCCGGTTCGTCCGGTCCGTGAAAACATGGATCTGTTGCTGGACAAGGCCGCGTTCCCGAAAATCGCAGGCCGCCATGGGTTGCCGGTACCCCGAACTCGAACCGTGAGACAACTAGACGACGCCCTTTCTGTAGCAAACGAGTGCGGTTACCCGTTGATCGCCAAATCGGTCAACGGCTGCGGAGGTGCGCACGTCGCGTGCGTCCGGAACAAAGAGGAACTGCGTCGCGAGGTGGCTCGACGTGGTGAAACATTCGCCTTGCAAGCGTTTGCCGGCGGGACACTGTGCAGCGGCACCGTATTGTTTCAGCACGGCAAATTGCGTTTTTGGGCAGTTTATGAACGGTCAAAAACCCACCCCGCGCCCTACGGGCCGTCTGCAGCGATCCGGTTTGTGGAGATCCCGTGGATGGCACAGCTGCTGCAAAAGCTGGGTGATGTCACGGCGTTTCATGGCTTGTGCGGCGTGGATTTCATGTATCGGCGAGACGCCGGCACGATTACTCTGCTCGAACTGAATGGTCGGCCGACGCCGCAGGCGCGCGTATATCTCGGCGAACACCATGGCGGCCTCGAAAATGCGATTCGGGCGATGCTGAATGATGAGCCGGTTCCAACCGGTTTGCCAGCTGCGTCACGTACGCGTGGGAGCGTTCCGCTCTTTCCCGAGGACGTCAGCCGGTCAATCTGCGAACGTGATTACGCAAATTTGCTCCGGTGGGGCGTCACACCTTTGCGCTGGCCGGATGTGCCGTGGCGTGAGCCGTTGCTGCTGAAGCAGTACTACTGGATGTTTGTCGCCGACGTTCGGAGGACACGCAAAGGGTACGGAGAAAATTGAGGTTCGGCGTCTTCTGCGTTTGCGTTCACACCATCTCGAAGATGCCCGCGGCACCCATGCCGGTGCCGATGCACATCGTGACCATGCCGTATTTCTGTTTTTTCCTGTGCATGCCGTGCACGAGCGTGGCGATGCGCACGGCGCCGGTGGCGCCGAGCGGATGGCCGAGCGCGATCGCGCCGCCTTCGGGGTTGACCTTTTCCGGATCGAGATCGAGATCCTTCATGACCGCGAGCGACTGCGCGGCGAAAGCCTCGTTCAACTCGATCCATTCCATGTCGCCCTGCTTCATGCCAGTGGCCTTGAGTGCCTTGGGGATCGCCTCTTTCGGGCCGATGCCCATGATTTCGGGCGGTACGCCGGCGACCGCGAACCCGACGAAGCGGGCGAGCGGTGTCAGCCCGTAGTCCTTGATTGCCTGTTCGCTTGCCAGCATGACCGCGCCGGCGCCGTCGGACATCTGCGAGGAGTTGCCGGCGGTCACGGTGCCATCGCGCCTGAACACGGTGCGCAGCTTGGCGAGGACTTCGGCACTGGTGTCGCGGCGCGGTCCTTCATCGTTCTCGATGACGCGGCGGTCTTCCTTGACGCCGTGCGACCGCAAATCCGGATAGCGGTCGTCGAGGGGGTAGGGCGCGATTTCCTCCTTGAACCAGCCGGCATCCTGCGCCGCGATCGCGCGCTGGTGGCTCCTGAGTGCGAACGCGTCCTGCTCCTCGCGGCTGATCTTCCAGCGCGTGGCGACGTTCTCGGCGGTCATGCCCATCGTCGTTGCAATGCCGACGTTGTCGTCCTTGAAGATGTCCGGATTCATTACGGGTTTGAAGCCCATCATCGGCACCATGCTCATCGATTCGGTGCCGCCGGCGAGCACGAGGTCGGATTCGCCGAGGCGAATCGTGTTGGCCGCGATCGCGACCGATTGCAGGCCGGATGAGCAGAAGCGGTTGATGGTCATGCCGGGAATCGAATCCGGCAGGCCAGCGAGCAGCGCACCGATGCGCGCCACGTTCATGCCTTGCTCCGCCTCCGGCATCGCGCAGCCGATCACCACGTCGCTGATGCGCTTGACGTCGATGCCGGCGCACTGGTCCAGCGTTTCGCGCAGCACGTGCGCCAGCATGTCGTCGGGACGGGTGTGACGGAACACTCCGCGCGGTGCCTTGCCGACCGGCGTGCGCTTGACGGCGACGAGGTAGGCGTCCTGGATTTGACGGGTCATGGTGTTTCCTCGTTTTTCGATTCGGGACAGGGGACCGGGAAAGCAGAAGCGTGCGCTCTGCCGGTGCCCGGTCCCTGCTTTTAGTGTCTGAGCGGCTTGCCGGTCGCCATGGTGTGTGCGATGCGCGCCTGCGTCATCGGCATCTGCGCAAGTTCCATGAAATGGTGGCGCTCGAGGTCGAGCAGCCACTGCGCATCGACGCT
>JBOHYR010000021.1:0-17817 GCA_050737995.1 Rhodanobacteraceae bacterium | reverse complement strand
TTGAAACATCCCGCTTGGTGGCCGCCCTCGAACATGCTGAAACGATTCTTGCGCAATCTCGCTCAAGGTTGTCCCGTCGAACTCCAGTGCGCCATCACACCATGAAAACGTGGGGATACCTCAGGTTTCGCCCGCAAGCAACGCGGACGACCCCAGAATGACAAGAACTCGCGTTTCATCGTTAGCTGAGAATCAGGGCTCATCAGGAAGCCGGTGATGTTCAAACGCTCTTTCTGAAAACGAGGATCATGTTGTAGCCGAGCGTGTGTGTCCTCGATAGGTAACGCACATTGAAACGTTCAGGGGCGCTGGTAGCAGACCATGACAATAAAACGGGCGGAAGTCGGTTTGTGGCCATACGGCAAGCGAATATTTGCGTACACGGGAAAGCCTCTTTGCAGGAAGAGGTTTTTTTAGCAGCGTTGTGCGATTCGTATTTGCCATCACTGTTCCCAGCAGCCCGCATCGCAACATAGGACGTGGACCAGAAGTTACGGTGGTTATTCAGGACCACATGGCCACCTGGCTTGATCAATCCCGAGATCTGTTCCGCGACATCCTTGCGTAACGGTTGGTCGGCATTGGGGAAAAACCGGAACGCCGACACGACATCGAAGGCTTCTTTCCCAAATTCATTCAACGCCCGCCTACCGTCCATTGCGTGAAACGTAAGCCGGCTCCACTTGGATCGGGCTACAGCCAACATGTTGTTGGAAATATCGATGTCATGAATTTCGCATGCTGGCAGGCACCGTTCCGGTGCCGCTGCGATCCGCCCATTCCCTGCCGGGAAATTCAGTCGCCGCTTAGGCGCGAGCTCGGTAAAAATCTGCTCGGTGATGGGCCTTTCCGATTGCCACATTGCCTCGCGCCCAAGCCGGTCCTGGTAACGCGCCTGGTAGGCGTTTCTGGCATGCGGGTGAGTGGTTGAATGGTCCGGGTACCCGCGTAGTGGCTTGCGTCGCGACAGGTCTCTCACACGACGCTCCCTCCAGTCACAACAGGCGATGCCTTACACATACGCTGTGCGCGTGACGCACCTCGGCCACGAAGTCGCTGAAGATTGCGTCTTCGGGGTGCATGCGACCTTCCACCCATTCCAACTCGCCCATTCCAGGCTCTCCCTTGAGTATCCAATGACCGGGACAGTCGCGGACCGCCCAACTTGCGTACGCCAAAGTCAACTCGACAATGACAAATTCGGAGCTGCGACGCAGGATGTCCAGCGCAACTGTCTGCGCCCCCAATTGACGCGCAACGCGGTAGGCAAACCTTACGGGGGCCTCACCTATCTGTGCAGGATCCCAGTCGATGCGCCCACTGCCGCTGGCGCGGAAGTCACCGGGACGGTTGAAACGACGAAAACCGAAGGCACGGTCGCCGGTAATCGTCACACGGACGTCGAAATCATTACCCGGCAGGAATTCCTGGGCAAAGAAGTAGCCGTACTCGAGCTCCGCTTGCGCGGTAGGACCAAATGGATTGAGTCCTCGGGCGATTTCGCTGACGGCGCGCAGCCGACGTAGCAACAGGCGGGGACGCGAAGCGGGGCGGTATCCCAGACCTATAACCCCGTGGCCGAACAACTCGTCGACATAGAACAGCGCCTCGTCCCGATCGTGCACGAGCCGCACGTTGGATGCCTGGTAACCGGCCGCCAGCTTCAATACGAAGGGGTATTCAGCGGAATCGCAAAATCGCTCCGCCTGCTGGCGCGACCAGAAAATTTGGGTTACCGGCGTCGGGATTCCTGCTGCGGACAGGAAGTAATACTGGCCGATCTTGTCCTCGAAGTGCCACGAGCTCTTCAGGGACGGGAAAACCGGCATGCCCAACCCTTCCTCGATGGCGTATAGCAGCCGTTTGGCATAGAGCCGAGGGTGGGCAGCGGGATCATAGCGCCACATGAAGGCATCGCAGGCCGAGATCTGGGCGATAGCGTCTTGCGCGAAGGCATCCACGGTCACTGCCGTGATCCCCTGCTGAGCCGCAAGTTCGACCCACCGCCTTGAGTAGGATTGCCGCTCGCCGTTGCGATGCACGACTTCATCCGCCTGGATTGCGATTTTGAGGTTCATAGCTCGTTGGTGTGCCGATCCTTACGCGGACCGTAGTACGCTCCGCTTGACCAAAGATCCGACATCTGGCCAAATTCGCTCGTGTCGAGCTCGTCGAAGCCAAATGAACAGAATTGAGCGCGGGATCCATACTTGCATAGTGATTCGCGTATGCTGCACTGCGCGCAGCGCATTGCTGCAGGGGGTCAAACATACCAAAGCGCGACCAGCGCTGCGACGCCAGCTACCCAGACTATGGACACGGTCGACAGCAACTTGCGGGAGGAGGTGGGCACTTCGCGCCATACGATATCGGTCGCCAGTAGGCACAAAACAGAAAATACGACAATACCGAAAAAGGGCCAGCTTATATGCCCCGCGGACCAGAAAAACGACGTCATGACGGTGCGCCATCCGTGACCAGCGTTTCTCCCGCGCGCACCTGTTGGCCTGGCTCTACGCAAAGCGCGAATGCTTCCGGTATCTCCAGCACGACCGTGCTTCCGAGCAATATGCGCCCCAATCGCTGCCCGCGCTCAATGGTGTCGCCTGGCTGGGGCCAGACTTCGATTCGTCGCGCCGCCACACTCGTGATCAAACGCACCGCCAGTGTCCCGTACGCTTCACTTTCCAGGACAACCCGGGTCTGCACGGGGCAATGCTTTGCGCGCAGGAAAGCGAAGTCGCGGCCTTCCCCGTCCATGAACGCGTCGCCTGCCGGGTCCACGGACACGACCCGCGCGAGGGCCGGGCTACGCTGCATGTGCATGTCCCAAAAGCTCAATGCGATGACTAGATAGCGTATCCCGTCGCGCACCTCGGCGCTGGTGACCACGCCATCGGCTGGTGCAATGAGTCCTGGCGTTGGCGGCGGTACGCGTTGGGGGTCCCGATTGAAGAACTGCAAAAATTCCCGATGGAAGCATCCATTTTGCAACCACCCTCGTATTTCCTGCTCGGGCCAGCGCTGCCTTGCGCGCAGGAACGGACGCAACCACGCAGATGGGTACGGAAACCGGATAGCCCAAGCAGCGACGAGCGCCGCCATGACAACGAGTATCAGAATTTGTATCAGCAGAACCATGATCCAGTATCACTGCCCGAAGTCCGCTTCAGTACCGGTCCAGCCGTAACTTCTGCCACAGGTGCATGAACTTGCATGCCGCCGCCCCCCGCCGTCCCCGAAGGTTGGTCAGCTTCGACCACGTCGGACGATCTCGGGTTCGCTCCAGCGGGCTTATGCGAGATGGAGGTCATCCATGCGCCAAGGTGCGAATCGACTCAAGTTCCTCTGCGCTGAACACTTCCGGGAACTCCAATGCTGCGTTCTGGATGAACGCAATCCAGGCGTCTCGTGGTTCGACCATCGCGTAGCGTCGGCTCGTCTGAGCAGTCGACGATACTGAGCGGTCGGCCGAAAACGAAGAGCCGAGGCCAACCTTGGGAGGTGTGATGTCGTGCTCCAGACCGAGGTTCGCAAGAAACCTGCTTCGCCACGCCGCATCATCATGCCAGCGCTCGAACTCCCAGACTGCCCCCCGCGGGCTCTCCATGATGGCCTTCAAGGTGGCAAAAAATTTGCCCTTCATGCTCTGCAGACTCGCCCCCAAGCCTTCACGCGCTCGCCGATTGAGATTTTGAAACCGGCTAGCCATGAGGTTGAGCGTACTGCGGCGGACAAGAATCGCCTCACTCCGGGCAGGAACGCGCCACCCGTCCCCGTACGCCGCATCCTTATCTTCGACCGAGATGATTATGAATCGTGCACGACGTATATTGCTCAGGTCTTCGTAAAGCAATTTCAAGTATTTGGGACTATGAATCGTTGAAATGTCATTGATGAAAAACGTCTTGCCAGTGCTTGAATAATTGAAGTTGTTCACACGCTGGCTTTCGATCAATGTCACCGCTTCACCTTCCAGCGCGTTGGCCAACCAGCCCACGCACGCATGATTCCCTGCGCGGCGCATGCCGTAAACAAAAAAGACCCGATCGGCACGGGACGTCATCCATTCGACGCAGTACCTCGCAAGCAGCATTTTCGTTACTCCCCCTTCGCGGAATGTCGATTCCATCTGGAACTTTCGGATCCGTCCATGCCTACGTTGGTTCCATGCCTAGGTATCAAAAAATATTGACCGAGCGATGGCCCGCGCGCCTGTGATTCGTGTCGCGATGTGCGAACGTACTCCAGCATTGATCGGACTATTCAGTGCTTCACGTCCGCGGCTGATTCTATCTGGTCGAGATAGACGATCAACGGCGAAATCCACGGATTGACATGACCTCGGGACAGGATGCTGGTAAGCATCTTGGCTCTGGGCGCCATGTTTTTCATTAGTCGCGAGGGTCTTTTCAGCAGGAATCTGCGGGCAGCGTCGCCCATGAAGCGCGCCCTCATCCTACTGTCGTCGGCATCCGGCGGCGCATTGTGCGCATACGGGATGTGTGCAAATTCCGGATAGGCACGAGCTATCGCATCATCGTGAAAGCGGCGGTCCAGCACTATGGCGGATGGCAGCGTGACGAGAAAGTCGAACAGGTCATGATCCAGAAAAGGCGCGTAAACGCAGGCCACGCCTCCGAGCAGGCTGTAAGGGGCCAGCGCGATCTCGCGTCGGGTACGATTCCAGAACACAAATGCCGCAACCGGATTGGGATTGTCAAGATGCTTTTCGACCTCTTTTGCGATCCGGCTTTTCGCGACAGCCGGGTCCAGGCATGGTTTCATCTCTCCTTTCAGTAGAACGTTTATCCCGGCAAAGCTGGAGACCTGCCTTCTCATCAAGGCGCTGCAGATCGCATTAATGTCTCCCGAATGGAACGCGGCATCAAGACTTGCGCTGAGGAATTTGCTCTGGGACAGCACATCGCCTGCGATACCGTCATAGACACAGTCGAAGCGCCCATTGAGAAAGTCAGCCAATGCCAAATACCAGCCGTGGGACGTGGCGCAAAAATGCGTCTCGAGGTTCTTGCGCGCCTGTGCCGAAAACACGGACAGCTTCTGGTCGACGACAACAGGCCTGAACCCGAGCTCCTTGCATAGAGCGGCGGCAATTTCGGGGTCCTCGTTGGGATCGGGCGGATTGTCCATCGCAGACACGCACGCGGCAGGTTGCAATCCCATTCGGTGCAATTCCAGCAATATGTGCCGCGAGTCGCGGCCGCCGCTTAGTGGTACCGCGAACATTTCCGAGCGGGGCGCCCGCTTCGCCATTGCCCGTGCGAACAACTCGATGTATCTGTCAATCGCGTCGTCACGCGGCATCTTCGATGCTGTTGCAGCGGGCGGGTATCTTCCATGGCATACGAGCTCGCCGTTCTCCCATTCGAATACGGCATTGGGAGGTAGGGCCTTGATCGCAGAAAACGGCGTGTCGTCGCCCACAAAGAAACCGAGCCGGAAGAACACAGCAAGGGCTTCGACGTCAAGATCGGTAGGGGCGCCTTGTCCGATCAGAGCAACAAGTGATGGAGATACACCTACCCCTCCGCCAGGAAGTCTCGACCAGAACACCGGATGGAAGCCGTAGCGATCATTGTTGACCACCAGCCGACAGCCATCCCAGTTCCAGCCGGCAAAAATACCGTCGGGCACGGGGTGAGGGGTGAATGGTATCCGGTGGCCAAACTCCGCGTTCGTCTGCCCGCGTATTTCGACCCTCGCACCATGTTTTTGCACAAGGAAATACGGGCGGTCGACCATACCGACACGGTCCACGTTTGGTCGCAGGGTGGCGTCACCATCCGGCATCACTTTCGCGTAGCCTGTGCTGGGTAGATCGATGTCGAGAGGCGGGGCTTTGTCACTGATGTTGGCATCCGAGTATGCTTCGCGAGGTCGCACTGCGGGTCCACAAAAAGACAGATTGTCGTCCCTTGCTAGTGCTCAGGCCTCAAAGATAGCCTAGCGACGCCAATCCCAGCATCCATCGATGGTCTTCCCGGCAGGTCAGCAATTGCAAGAACTCGCGGGTGCCGCGCACGATATGGCCGCGCCTGAAAGCATAGTAGATATGCTGGATGCGTCTGACGGCTTCCAACCGGCACCGTCGAAACCAGAGGCTTCGGTGCGTGTTCCTGTCAGCGACGAGCGATGAGAGTACTTGCACACGCAGTAACGCCTCCTCGCGTGGCAGGCCGGTCGCAGGCTCGGGCAGATGATTAGGTCCAATACGGAGTGGAACGACTCGGTGCGCAAGCACAGGCTTCTCGCCACGCAGGTCGGCGTCCACGATCATTACCAAGCTGTCGGACACGCCGGCTCGATGCTGCTGATACCGATTACCGTGCAGTTTGAAGACAAAATTTCCGAGTGAGTACGCGATCACACCGCCTTGGTATGTTTCGCTGCCCTGCAGCACGTGTGGATGATGTTGAATCACTAAGTGCGCGCCTTGTTCAATCAGCCAACGGGACAAGCGCTGCCGCCACCGACCGGGCACGTCGGAAAATTCAAGATCGGCATGCAGCATCACGACGACCAGATCCGCCTTTGTTACAGCCGCGCGCACGCGCTCTCCCAGTCGCGTTTTTTGCAGCGGCGCGATACCGGCGCGACCGTTCGACGCATAGTATTCACTTCTATCGCAGGCGCCCAGAAACGCAACTCTGCATCCGTTGCGTTCCGCAAAGACGGGCTCCTCGGCCTCACGCAAATTCAAGCCGGCGCCAAATCCGCGCATGCCGTGGGAAGCGAGACACTCGCGGGTGACCGTCAGTGCATCGGATCCACAATCAAGCGAGTGATTGTTGGCAAGGCATAGGTCGGAAAAACCAACGTTATGCAGGAACCGGCCCGCTGTCGCGGGCACCGCCATCGGCTGTCGCCTTGCCTCGTCGCTGCAATGCTCGTTGACAAGGCAGCACTCCAGATTGCCCACGAGAAAGTCATGCTCGCCGATCTCGTCCCTGATTGCGGGCCAACCCGTGAATCCAGAAATATCGCATGGAGCACGACGAAAAAAGCTCAGGCATACGTCGCCAACGAACGCAAGTTTCAGCAATCGGTCATGCATGTTGTTTTCTTCTCAGCAAGTCGATGGCCTCGCGGCAATCATTTCGGTAAAACGACCACATGAATGCGGGATAGACCAACGCTCCCACCACGACGAGAAGCGCCATACTGGCCATCGGAGGCAGGAACCGCGAGGCCATAGTTTCGCGTGCAAGCATTACTGCGAGATACATAACGGTGCCACCCGCCGCCGGGCCTGCCATCGCGCCGAAGTAGCTGCGACGCGTCAACCCGAGCGGTGGCAGTGAGAAATGAAGACGGATCACCACCAGGACCGGATACCCAATCACCCAAGCGAGGGCCGCGCCAACCAAACCGTCGTAATAGGTGCCGAGGAAGAACGCCGGCGGCATGATCAGCAGAGCGATCAGAACATTGAGCGCCCCAATCTGTGGCTTGCCGATCGCTGTCAGTACTGAGCCGCTGCCATGACCTATCATGCGGATGGGCATGACCAAGCTGAGCAATTGCAACGGGACGATCGCCTGTTCCCAACGTTTCCCCAACACGACCATGACCAAGTCGGGCGATAGGGCCGAAATTCCCCAGAAGACGGGAAATGAAACGAAGCCCAAGATACGAATCGCCTTCAAAAAATGCGACCGGATGGCATCCAAGTCATTCTGGATCGAAGAATACGCAGCGAATCCAACTTGGTCCAGCAATTCTGCGACCTTTTGCATGGGCAGCGACGCAAGCTGCATGGCGATGGAGTAGAACCCGAGAAGTTCCTTTCCCAGGACCTTGCCGATGATAAAGACGTCTGACCGCGAGTACACGTACCAGAGCAACCGGCTCGTGGTGACGAAACCGCCGAAGTGCAGCATTTCGTGCATGCCCTCTCGCGAGAACCGCGGTTTGCACCAGTGCCGAGCGGCGACGCTGAGGGCGATAGGGCGCAGCACCGCGCCCGCGAGGCTGCCGAAGACCAGCGCCCATACACCCGCCCCGGCCAGTGCGAACCCGAGCGTGGTAAAGCCGTTGCCGAGGGTTGTCGCGAGGTTTACGAAGGATTTTTCCTTGAAGCGCATGTTGCGGTTCAACATTGCGTCCTGGACCACGCCAACCGAAGCCAAGGGAAACTGGATGCCCAGCACCCGCACGATGTTGATGAGCCGCGGGTCGCCGAAGAAACCCGCGAGCAGGGGTGCAATAGCGAACACGACAACGTAAATCCCGCAGTTAATAAGAATCAAAAGGCCAAATACCTGCTCGACTTGGCGCTCGGTCAGGTCGCGCTTCTGGACCATGGCCGAGAACAGCCCCATCTCCCGGAACAGGGCTGCGAAACCGACCAGCACTTCAGCGATGGCCATCAAGCCGTAGTCGGACGGCTTAAGGATGTGTATCACCACCAGCGTTATCGCCCACGCGACGAACTGGCCGGCTAAACGGGCGCCGGCCAGCCACTTCAGCGAATGCAGTACGTCGTTACGCAGACTCATTCAAGAAACCTGGTGTACCGGGGACGCGCCGGGTCGACAGTGTGCTCGACGGGTGGCATTGACGCATGAGTTTAGAGCATGGCCCGAAGCGAGGATGCGGTTCACTCTTAAAGCACGATTTGTGCCCGTAGCCTGCGAACCACGCATTGATCTCGCCGGCTCGAGTGCGGACCAGCACGATTCTCGCCTGTAGTGGGCATCTGCGCTGTATGTAGGTAGCAGCAAGAAAGCGGTGGCCACTCTCTGGCAAGTTTCTCGCGAAGCACGCGTCGGCGCCGATGCCTCGTTGCCGCCCGTTGACGTGGGACGCGGCACTTGAGGCATGGAATTGCCGCTAAACAAGCACTGGCGCTGGCAAGAAACAGCGTGGTGGCCAACGCGCCATCGACCTGGCCATCGTGGAACGACGGTCCTCGTTTACCGGCATCCGCAGGCTGACTCGCGCACGGTCTCGGCAGGTCAGTGCGGCGTAGAGCGTGGCATTAACGCGAAATTGGGATAGTTGTTGTAGGCGTGAGGCGGTTTCGGTTTCACACTGCGGGAATCAAACAGGTTCCACGCCGTCTGTGCGTTGGGCAGGCCGCTGTCGGCTGCGGCGGCGACGCCGATCTGGAAGTTGGCGGGAAAGCCTGTCGCCGAATACGGAAATCCGGACATTTTGCCAGCCTGCCAAGGTTTCTTTTTCAACTTCCCCATCTCGGTCACCATGTCGGGCGCGTTGCATTTGAGGCCGACAAGGGTGGGAAACGTGGCGGCATAGACCGCGGTGTACGAGGGCAGCCAATTGCCTGATGCATCCTTCACCTTGATTTTGTAGGCCGACGCTTCCAGCCAGCAGTACCCATGGGTGGGGTTGCTTTGCCAGTCGGTCATTAAGCCGATCTCGAACTTCGCAAGCCAGTTGCGGAATTGTGAGGCACCCGCGAAGCCCAACTCCGCGGTATGGTCCGCCGACCAAGTGAGGAAATTGTGCTGCCAAGGTGCTATGCCGTTGTGTTTGCCCCCGTTCAAGCTGTAGACCGTGCTGTCATCGGTCATGCGAAGTGGGTCGGCGCTCGGGTTGTTGCTGTATTTCTGATTCCACTCGGCGAGCGAATCCTCGACAGCTGTGGCGAACTCGGCCTTCAGCGGGTAGTGGTCCGGAAGCAGGTACGCCGCTTCGGCCATGTCGCGCAATGTCCAAGCCTTGGCGCGCACCGGGGCCATTGCATTGCCAATCACGAACTGCGAATAGCCCCGATAGTTTGCACCCGGCGACAACTCGTTCATCGAGGCGCCGAACGCGAGTTCGGACATGTAGTAGTAATCGCCCGTCACCATGTAGGGCACATAGGATTCGGCAGGCTGGTGTGCGACGTTCCACTTATAGGGGTTGCCAGTGCCGTACCAAGCCGTGGTGCAGCCCTTGACGACGACGTTGTCAACACAGCCCGGTAGCAGGTCGGCCCGATATGACGCGCCCTTCGCGCTATCCTGCTTTGCGATGCGGTTCGCATAGGCCCAGCCTTCGAGCGTGACGTAGGGGTGCTTCTGGATGCTGACTGGCCAGCCGGTCGCCTGATCGCGATAGTGAATGCTGTAGGTACCGAGCGCATCGGTGTTGGCGAGCATCCAGTTGTACGCGCGGACATCCGGATCAACGATGTAGACGCTGGTCCAGCGCGGCAACGGACCAATGGCAGGTTGCGCGCCCACGTTGCTCATGGTTTTCGTCTGGTCGCAGTGATCCAGCGGCGCACAGAACTGGCGCAAGCCCGCCAGAAACTTCTCGTCCGGCGTCAATGGCATGTAACGCGACACCGCCTCGCTCGCTTGGATGTATTGCGTGTCTTGCTGCAGATAGACCTGCGGTTCAACGTTGTTCCACCACAGCACCTTATGCCACCTCGTGTAGGCGTACTGGGTGAGTGCGAGGCTGGTGTAGTTCGCCTTCCCAGAAGTCAGTGTGGCGGTGTATTGAGACTGCACCTGTGGGGAGAATGCTGACGTGTTCTCCACGATGATGTCGGTGCGCACCTCGCCGACCGCACCCGACGTGGTGCCGGCATAGGCGCGCACGGCGAAATAGACCCGCAGGTCCGGGTTGGTGGTGCCGTCCGAGGCGGTCACTGGGCCATTGACCACCCATGCACTGACCAGCGGGCCGGAAAGCCACACGTTGCACTGCGGGTTCCACGGTTTGCATGCATGCGTCTTGTTGGCCGTCTGCAACAGCGCGCGAGCTTCGACCGCGTAGTTCTTACCGCCGATGTCAAGCGATACTTTGGCTTCGTAGCTCGTCGCGAGCAACTGCGACAAGGTGACCGGACCGCCTTGCCCGGTGGACGCTGGAGATGATGTGGCAGAGATCGTCAGTGGCAGCTTCGCTCTGCCGGATAGCGACGGGACCATCGCCGTCAGAACCGCGTGGCGCAGGCTCCCGTCCGGATTGGTGGCCTTGGAGTCTACTTGCAGGGTGACCGGCTGACCCTTGAGGCTCGCGGTCAGCGTTGCACCGCGGGGAACGTCGCCACTCTTGAAGACTTGGCCGAAGGTGACCGGAAAATTGTTTTGCGTTTGCGAGGCTTCGCTGACCACTTGATCCGTTACGACCGTTCCGGCCTGCGACTGGAACGTGGCCAACATCAACACGCCGCCTGCGCATGCGCACACTACTTTTCCAACAACCGTTTTCATGTCAGCTCGCCACCCTCGTATCTCATGAACTGCTCCGGCAATCCCGGAGGCTGATTAATCGGCCGGGTATCCCGATGATCTCAATGTTTTGGCGACAACATGTTACCTTGGTTTTGCTCGACATCTTGCTGCCGCCAGGTCGAGAGCATCTGCATATCGATGCCAAGGCTACTTTCGCAGCTTCTTCACTACTTGCGGTGAATTGCTCACCAATCGGCTAGCGTATCTCGAGCGGGTGTCGCGAAGTTCTCTGCTGAGCGTTTAAGCGGCACGAGATTGGGGGTGATCGGCGAAACCTCACCGCGATCACTTCTTGACGGGGAGGGGCGGGTTTCCACGGGAGGGATCCTGCCCGATGCAAAAATGGGTCGTAATCCTGACCAATGCGGGCAAGTCATGGTTACCTTGATTACAAGTGGGGCGGCACGGCGTATATAGACTTGAGTCCAAAAGTGGGAAATGATCAAGCGCGGTCATAGGCGGCCTGATTCAAATTTTGAAGCGCCCGGAATTTGGAGCCACGTCACCACGCTCACGCCCGGAGGTTCTGGTCGATGCAGTCGCCACCGACAGATAGCGAGCGTCGTCTCCCGCTTCTATCCGATTTGCTTGGCACCGTGGTCATCCAGTTCTTGTGCCCGCGCGAGAGGGCAACGACCGGTTGGGGGTCAGAGCAAATCAGTTGCGCCGAACTGTCAAGCGAATTCCCGCAGTTGAGCTTTTTGGTGTCGCCCCAACGAGAACTTACTTGCCAGCGTTGCTACTCAACTCGCGATACAACTTTTCCGCGGCGGGCTTGTCCTGAAAATCCGCGCCGGATTTCTGCAACGCCTCGAGCGTGGCGCGTGCGCCAGCTTTGTCGCCGGTGCGTGCCTGGGCTACGGCAAGGTGGTATTGGATCGCGGGTGCCTTGGGCGCGGCTTTGACCGCCTTCGCCAGGATCGGCACGGCGGTCTTGGCTTGATTGCCGGCGATCAGCGCCCAGGCGTAGGTGTCCGCAATGGCGGGCGACTGAGGCGCCAGCTTGTAAGCCCGCTCCGCCAGTGCCAGCGCCTTGGGATTGTGCTGCTCCGTGTAAATCCAGGCGAGGTTGTTGAGCGCGTCTACATTGGATGGGTAAGCCTTCAGCACCTTTTCGTATTGACCGGAAGCCAGCTCGTTCTGCGTATGGTCAAGATAGTACTGGCCCAACAGCAAGCGTATGGTGGCATCGTCCGGATGTTTGGCCAACCAGTCACGAAGCACATCTTCCGGCGCCTTGGCCCCGCTTTCACTCAGCGCCTGATAGCTTTTGACTACCAAGGGTCGGTCGTAGTTGATCTTCAATCCCTGCTGATAGACTTGGGCGGCCTTGCCGTAGGACTTGTCCGCCATGTACAGGTCGCCTTCAAGGCCGAGGCCGGTGGTCTTGGTGGGGTCATGCTTTTGCAGCGCCTGCGCCAAGGCGATCGCGCCCGGCAGATCGTGGTTCTGCAACTTCACGAACGCCCGCAGAGACACCGCCGTCAATTGACCCGGATCGGCCTTTATCACCTGATCGAGATTGTCTGCTGCGTCCTTGGTGTCTTTGTTGAGGAGCTGCGCACGCGCCAGATTGGTGCGGTACAACGGCACCTGAGGCGCGAGGTTCACGGCTTGTTGCAACGGCTTCAACGCCTCGGTGTGATGACCTGCGTTGAGTTCCGTCGCACCGAGGGCGTTGAGCGATGCCGGATTGTTGGGGTCGGCATCGACCAGGCGCTTGGCAGTGCTCGTGGCTTCGTCGAATTGACCGCTTTCGCTGTACAGCACAACCAGCCCCACGTACGCGGCGGCGGATTTGGGCGCTGCGGCGATGGCCTGGTCGAACCATTTGATGGCTTCAGGTTTGTCGCCTTGCAACATGGCAACGCGACCCAACGCGGTCATGGCCACCGCGTTATGCGGGTCCTGTTGCAACACCGTCTCATAGCGGCCGGCGGCGTCCTTGTAGTTGCCTTCGAGTAAATCGAGGCTACCCAGGCTCTGCAACGCGGCGATATTCTTGGGATCGAGCTGGGAGGCCTTGTTGTATTGGTTGCGCGCTTCGGTGCGCTTGCCGTCCGCGATCAGTGCTGTCCCATACAGCAGGTGGGCGGAGCTGTCGTTTGGATTCCTGGTTGCGTATTCGGCTGCCGTTTTGACCGCCTCGTCCGGGCGCTTCTCGCGCGCGAAGGCCATGACCAGCAAAGTGATGCGCTTCGCGTCGCTGGACGCGTCGCCCGCGGGCATTGCCTGGAGCAGGCGGATGGCTTCGGCTTCATTGCCGCTGGTGAAGGCTGTGGTGGCCTGCGCAAACTTGTCATTGCGCGGATTGCTTTCGCCGGTTGCCGTGGCTTTCGTCCCCGGTTTGCCGGGGACGGTCGCGGTCGCTGTTGCCTCGGGTGTGCCGACAGCTTCCGCGACCGCGCGCTGCAACAGCGCCAGCAGCGCGGCATCGGAGGGCGCGCCCGGCACCACCGGTCGCAGCGTGTCCAATGCCTGCTGCGAGCGTCCTTCGCGGTATAGCGTGAGCGCGAGCAACTTGCGCGCCTCGACATTCTTCTTGTCGATGCCCATGACGTTGCTGAGGTACATTTCGGCTTGGCCGTAGTTTCCCTGCGCGTAGTTGACCGCGCCCATGAGCGACTGCGCCTGAGCATTATCGGGCGACACTTTGAGCACCAGTTGAAGTTGCGCTACCGCATCGTCCAGATGCCCCTGCTTGTACAGCACCACGGCGTGCAGGTAGTGGGGATACGGCTGCTGCGGCGACATCTTCTCCAACTTCTTGATGTTGACCAGAGCCTTGTCGAATTGGTTCTGTCGTGCTTGCGCATTGGCCAGCCGGGCCAGCGTATAGAACTGTTCCTGGGGCAACCAGTCGGGGTTCTTGAAGTCCAGAACCTTCTGGTAATCGGCTTCGGCGCTCGCGAGATCCCCACCATCGAACGCCAGATCGCCCTTCGCAATCCAAACCTGTGGATTTTCCGGCGACGCGGCCAGCGCCTGTTGGACGTAATGATTGGCGGAATCCGTATCGTGGGCGATGGCCGCGACTTTGGCGAGTCCCACAAGCGCAAGGGGATCCTTTGGATCCAGCGCCAATGCAGCCTGATACGACTGCTTCGCTTGATCAGGCTGTCCCAATCCGAGATGGGCGTCGCCGCGCAGCACCTGCACGCGCGCCTTGATTTTCGGGTCAGCAAGCTTGTCGGGAGACAGGGTATTGAGCAACTTGTTGTACTCTTGGGTCACCCGCAGGACGCGTCCCATTGGCACCGCCCACTCGGCTTCCGGCACGCCGTTCGCCTGGGCGTTTTGCAGGTCGCTCATGGCGTCCTTCGGATTGCCGAGCATCAGCGAAGCCCGTCCGAGCAAGAGCCAGGCGCTGCCGTTTTTGTTGTCGCGCTGCAGGACTTTCTTGGCCTCGATGTAAGCCGCGCGATATTGTCCTTCAGCCTCGTATTTGGTGCCGGCGGCAACGCTGCCGTGTCCACCGGCCAGGCCGCAGGCGCTCAGCAGCAGGCTGGCGCACAGCAGCGCCGAACCGTGGCGGACGACCGCAGTGTTCAGTTTTATCAAGCGCATGATCTTCACCCTCAGGTCGTACAGCAACACCCGCAGAATCAACCGGCATCCGACGGCTTTCTCAAGCCATACTTTTCCAAAAGATCGTAGAGCGTCGGCCGGCTAACACCGAGCAGGGCCGCCACGCGCGAAAGGTTGCCGCCAGCGTTGGTCAGGGCCCTCTGGATGGCGCGTCTTTCAGCTTGGGCACGCACCTCGTGCAGATCCAGGACATCCTCGCTCCCGACAGTACCCAAGTTTAACGCCTCAACCCCGATCTGCTTGCCATCCGCCATGATGACTGCACTGTTGACGGCGTTCTCCAGCTCGCGCACGTTGCCGCGCCATGGATACGCCTCGATCGCCCTGATCGCCTTGGCGGTAAAACCGCGGACTGCACGCTTGTGGCGGCTTGCCGCTTGGGTGAGAAAATGCCGTGCGAGCGGCACCGCGTCGCCGACTCGCTCACGCAGCGGCGGAAGTCGAATGCTCACTTCGCTGACGCGGTAAAACAGATCCTCGCGGAAGCGCCCTTCACGGATCAGCGTCGGCAGATCCTGGTGTGTAGCGCAGATGATGCGCACGTCCACCGGGATCAGGTCGCGACCGCCGATACGCTCTACCATTCGCTCCTCGAAAAATCGCAGCAGTTTCGCTTGCAGCGCAGCCGGCATGTCGCCGATCTCATCGAGCAGCAGGGTACCGTTGACCGCCAGTTCGATTTTGCCCTTGGTCTGCTTGTGCGCACCGGTGTAGGCGCCCTTCTCATAACCGAACAGCTCCGCCTCCAGTAGGTTTTCCGGGATGGCCGCGCAATTGATCGCAACGAACGGCCCGTCGCGTCGAGTGCTCAGACGATGCACCGCACGCGCGAACACCTCCTTGCCGGTGCCGGTCTCCCCGAGCAGCAAGACGGTGGCGTTCGAGGGGCTGACTTTTTCCACCAGGCGGCAGGCCTCCAGCATGGCTTCGCTGTTGCCGATGATGCCTTCGAGCGCCGTGATCGACTGGCTTCGGAGCTTGCGGTTCTCGGCCTCCAGTTCGTGCACGCGAAACGCGCGATCCACGATCAGGCGCAGGACCTCCAGATCCAGAGGCTTGGAGCAGAAGTCGTAGGCGCCACCGCCGATCGACTTGACGGCGTTGTCGCGGTCGCCGTTGCCGGTGACCACGATGACCTTGGTATGCGGTGCCTCCTCGAGCATTTCCGCGATCGTGGCGAAACCTTCCATGGTGCCGGCCGCGTCCGGAGGCAGGCCGAGATCCTGCAGGACCACCGCGGGCTCGTGACGGCTCAACAGGTCGAGCGCGGTCGGTCGGTCGCCGGCCATGACCACGTCGTAATCCTCGAAGCTCCAGCGCAACTGGCTCTGGAGGCCCACATCGTCCTCGACGATCAACAGGCAGCGCTGTTTCGTGTTCATGACGTCAGGCTCATGATGCGGCCCTCAGCTTGCCGGCCACCATGGCGTCCCCCACGGGATCGGCCAGTGGCAACTGGATGACGAAGCGGGTGCCCTGACCCGGCGTGCTGTTGACGCTCATGGTTCCGCCCAGCGAGTGCACATACTCCCGGGCCTGATAGGCACCGATGCCCATGCCCTTGCTCGCCTTGGTGGTGAAAAATGGTTTGAACAGCCGGTTGCGGATGAAATCCTCATCCATCCCCGCTCCGTCGTCCTCGATTTCGATCGCGGCGTGTCCGGATGCGTGCTTGACCGTCAGCGTAACACGACCGTCGGTCTCCGCCGCGTCCTGGGCGTTGCGGATCACATGGCCCAGCACCGTGGCAAGCTGGTCGGCATCGGCCCGCACCCACAGGGCCTCCGCGGCCGGATGGTACTCCGGCCGCGGCGACTGCGCGCGGCACTCGCCGAGCGCCTTGTCGATCACTGCCGCAAGTTGCACGCGACCGTGCGTTGCGGGTGCCGCTACGTCGCCGCGCAACTGCTCGAGAAGCCGCGAGACGCGGCGCACGGAATTCGCCACGGTCGTGAGCATGTCGTCCACGAATGCCGGGTTGTGCTTGTGGCGCTCCGCGTTTTGCAGCAGCAACGATTGCTGGGCCGCGAGGTTCTTGAGGTCGTGCATCAGGAATGCCGTCAGCCGATTGAAGCCTTCGAACTGGCGCGCCTCGGCAAGGCGCCGGGCATCGGCAGCCTGTGCGAGGGTGGCGGCCACCTGATCGCCGGCGGCGCGAAGCAAATCGATATCTTCCCAATCGAAAGCGCGGCGCGCGCGCGCCTGCGCCAGTACCACGAAGCCGACAAGCCGGTCTTCCAGCACCAGCGGCACCAACAGCCAGGCGCGCGGCAGGCGCGTCAATTCGGGCGGCGCGTGCAGACGTTCGTCTCCCAGAGGCGTCGGTTCGCTCAAATCGTAGATCCAGCGGCGCTCGCGCATGAGCTCGAACGCGGGCAGGTTGGCCGGAAACGCCAGGTCGGCCGGCGCCGGCATGTTCCAGCGCGCCTCCGGTACGAATGCTTCCGTCTCGCCGCGCATGAACAGTACGCCGGCAGGGCTGTCCATGATCTGCGCCATCGCACGCACCGCGCGCAGTGACAGCTCCATGTCGCTGGCCGACAGCGTGGCGGTCAGCCGCAGCCATTCCTCCCGATAATCGTGGCGGAAGCTGAAGAAGTTCTTGTGCAGGAACACGCGCAGACGCGAGCGTGCCTGACCGGAAAATGCAATCAACACCACGATCAGCAGCGCGAAGCAAACCAGCGTGATTTCGGCAACCCGTCCCCAGTCTCCGCCGTACAGGCGCACGTAATAGCCACCGATCGCCGTGGCGAGGATGTAAAACGCGATCACCATCAGGCTGGTCGAATAGAACACCGCACGCCGCGAAACCCCCACGTCCAGCGACCACTCGGGGTTGCGTGCCGCCGCCACCAGCAGCAGCGGTACCAGCAATGCATCGATGAAGCCGCGCGCCGCCCACGCGCTCATGTTGAACTGCCGGTAGAGCATCGCGTACGAGTACAGGAAGATGTCGTAGGCGAACAGTACGCCGAGCGCGATCACCAGAAACTTGAGTGCCAAACGT
>JBOHYR010000020.1:0-13950 GCA_050737995.1 Rhodanobacteraceae bacterium | reverse complement strand
CCCAGTTTGTCGGGATTGATCCAGGCCGCACGTTGCAGGAGCGGCGTGAATTTGTTCGACGCGCGGTCGTAAAGGAAAAAAGTGCCGGGATCGACATCGGCCTGGACCAGAGCGATCGCCTTGCTGCCGTTACCGGTACCGGAGACAAAGCCGACGTTCTCACCGGGATACTGTTTCATCAACTCGATCAGCGCATGCACGCCTGGCGCTGCGTTGTCGAATACCGAAACCGCCGGGCGCCCGTCCGTGAACTGCACGCCGATGATCGAATCCTCTGACAGGCCCTTTGCCAACGCCTGCATTTCTACATCAGGGTTGCTCCACACATGCGTCATTTTTTTCGTGGTCGGATCGAACTCGCACACACCAAATCCACTCGGTTCACCGGGACAGGTGAACCACACCACCTTGTCGTCGGCGCTAAACGCGATAGGCCAGTCGCGGTCGGCGCTGGCCTTTCCCAGCAACTGCCAATCTCCGCCATCCGCGGACCGCAAGTAGATGACACTGTTGCCCTGCAAATCTTCGCCAGAAGCGAAGCGCACATGGCCATGATGGTCGGCAAGAAAGCTGGCTTCGCGCATGGGTGCCCCCGTGATACGCACCTTGGCGCCATTGCGTACGTCCAGCTTGTACACCGAGGTCAGCGTTCCGGCGGAACCACTCGCATCCCAAGGCGTCACCTCGACCAGAATGTGATCGGGATCGCCCTCGATGCGCGACAGGAATTGCGCGGTACCGCGTTCCTGCGTGACGTGCTGGATGTGCGAACCCGTTTCCATGTTTCCCGCGCGGTACCCATACAGCATGGTTGGGCTACCGCCGTCGGCCTCGACGCTGTACAACTCGCCAGTCGCGAGCGGCATGTCCCAGCCCCCCTGATGCTCCGCCTCGCTGTACACCAGGTATTTCGGCGACGCCCACCAGAAATCCAGCACATCGTCGCCTTCGCGCGGCGAAATGTTGACGCCCTTCTTGGTCATCAGGTTGACCAGCGTCAGTACCGTCTGGCCATCGGTCAGCACCGAGGTCGCGGCGATATGCGTGCCGTCGGGCGAAATCTTGACCATCTTGTATTGCGAATGGCGCGCCAGATCTGCGAACGACACCGGATCGGCGAGCAATGCAGCGGCGAATGAGCACAGACACAGCGCTGCAAGACAACATACAGGTTTCATCGACATTCCTCACTTTTCCCTGACGCCGCCCATCGATGCCACGTCGGTCCCGAGCCCGAGACGTATCGCATCTCGCGGCAGGCCGCGAGTCCCATGGCACACTGGTCCGAGCGTACAGCAGGGCGCGAACGATTTGCGAGCGCCCCTCAAAACCAGCGCCGTGTCTCGCCCTTCCCCTGTCCGTCGGACGCCGCAACGTTGTCCGCACAGCGACCGCACAATTCCGGATGTTCGGCGTGACTGCCGACGTCCCCGCGGTGGTGCCAACAGCGCACGCATTTCGGCGCATCGCTCACCTGCGCCGAAACCCAGACATTGGCACCCTCGAGTTCGGTGAGCACGGCGTCCGCCGGAGCCTCGCCCACGTCGAGACGCAGGTCGGAGACGATGAAGAAGAAGCGCAACTCGTCGGCCACCTGCCTGTAGCGCTCGACGATCGCGGGATCGGCGTGGATGGTAAGCGTCGCGTCCAACGACGATCCGATTCGACCGTCCTTGCGCATGCCTTCCAGCACCCGCGCAGCGGTCTCACGGATCGCCAGCAGGTCGCTCCACCAGCGGCGCTGGTCGGGGTCGTTTTGCGTCTCGCGCAAGCCCTGATACCAGGTTTCGAACAGCACCGAGGTGTCGCGCACGGTGAAGCCACCGCGGATTTCCGTCGGCATGTGCACCGCGCGCGGCATCTGTTGCCACACTTCCTCCGAAGTGAACGAGAACAGCGGCGCCAGCCAGCGCACCATCGCCTCCAGGATCCGGTACATCGCCGATTGCGTGCTGCGCCGGCCATGGCTCGCCGCCGGCATCGTGTACAGGCGATCCTTGGTGATGTCGAGGTACAACGCACCCATTTCGTTGGTGCAGAAATTCTGTATCCGCTGCACCACTTCCGGGAAATCGTAGCGCGCGTAGGCAGCGACCAACGCGTCCTGTACGTCGCGCGCGCAACGCACCGCCCACTGATCGAGCAACAAACAGCGATCGACAGTGAGAAGATCCGAGGCGGGATCGAAACCGTCGAGGTTGCCGAGCAGGAACCGGCAGGTGTTGCGGATGCGACGATAGCTGTCGGCGACGCGCTTCAGGATCTCGTCCGACAACGCCATCTCGTTGCGGTAGTCGGCCGAGGCGATCCACAGGCGCAGGATGTCGGCGCCGTAGCGGTCCATCACGTCCTGCGGCTCGATCCCGTTGCCGAGCGACTTCGACATCTTGCGCCCTCGCGCATCCACCGTGAAACCGTGGGTCAGCACCTCGTTGAAGGGTGCGTGTCCGTGCATCGCGCAACTGGTAACCAGCGACGAATTGAACCAACCCCGGTGCTGGTCGGAACCTTCCAGATACATCACCTTGTCGCCTTCGTTGCGGTGCAGTTCCCGGCGCTGGTCGAGAACGCAGAAATGGGTGACGCCGGACTCGAACCATACGTCGAGGATGTCCCCGACCTTGTCATAATCCCTTGCTTCGTCGCCCAGCAATTCTGAGGGATCGAGCGCGTACCACGCATCCACGCCGGCTTTTTCCACGCGCAGCGCGACTTGCTCCAGCAACTCCGCGCTGCGTGGATGCGGCTCACCCGTGACCTTGTGCACGAACAGCGCGATCGGCACGCCCCAGGCGCGCTGGCGGCTGATGCACCAGTCGGGACGCCCTTCGACCATGTTGGCTATGCGCTCCTCGCCCCACTCGGGATAGAACGTGACGTCGTGGTGGATCGCGTGCAGTGCATTGGCGCGCAAGCCTTGCGCATCCATGGCAATGAACCATTGCGGCGTGGTGCGGAACGCCACCGGGGTTCGGTGCCGCCAGCAATGCGGGTAGCTGTGGGTGATCTCCGCCGCAGCCAGCAACACGCCACGTTCCCGCAACAGCTCAACGATGGCGTCGTTGGCTTTCCAGATGTGCTGACCTTCGAAGATGGGTGTGCCGGGCAAGTACACACCGTTCGGGCCGACCGGATTCAGTACATTCGCTGGCGTCGCTGCAACGATGCCGTATTGCTGGCCGACGGTGAAGTCGTCGGCGCCATGACCGGGCGCCGTATGTACCGCACCGGTGCCTTCTTCGGCCGAGACGTGGTCGCCTAGGATGAGCGGAATCTCGCGGTCGTAGAAAGGGTGTTGCAGCTTCAACCCTTCCAGCGCGCCGCCCTCGACACGACCCAGCGATTTCGTGATTTCTGCGCCGTAGCGCGCCAGCACCCTGTCCAGCAAAGCCTCTGCGACAACCAGCAACACCCGCCTTCCGTCGCGCCGTGGTCCTTCCGCCAGCACGTATTCCAGTTTGGGACCGAGCGTCACCGCCATGCTGGCCGGCAACGTCCAGGGCGTAGTAGTCCAGATCGGCACCGCGACGATCGTGTCGTCATCGATGGATGCACCGAATTTCGCGGCCAGCGCTCGCGGGTCCAGCGCGTCGTAAGCGACGTCGACGGTCGGAGACCGTTTGTCGGTGTATTCGATCTCGGCCTCGGCCAGCGCCGAACCGCAATCGAAGCACCAGTGCACCGGTTTGAAACCGCGGGTCACATGGCCGTTTGCGTACACCCCCGCCAGCGCGCGCAGGATATTGGCCTCGTAACCAAAATCCATTGTGCGGTAGGGGTTTTCCCAGTCGCCCAGCACGCCGAGCCTCTTGAAGTCCTTGCGCTGCAGGTCGATCTGCGCCGCCGCATATTCGCGGCAGAGTTTGCGAAAGGTTTCCGCATCGATCTTGCGGCCCACCTTGCCATATCTTTTCTCGACCGCGATCTCGATCGGCAGGCCGTGGCAATCCCAGCCCGGCACATAGGGCGAACGGAAACCGGCCATCAGTTTCGAGCGCACGACGATGTCTTTCAGGATTTTGTTGACCGCGTGACCCAAGTGGATCTTGCCATTTGCGTAGGGCGGCCCGTCGTGCAGAATGAACCCGTGTTCGCGCTGCGCCGTATGGCGCTGAAGTTCAGCGTAACGTCCGCCTGTTTCCCATTCGGCGAGCATCGAGGGCTCACGATTGGCGAGGTCGGCTTTCATTGCGAAATCGGTGCGGGGGAGGTTGATGGTGTGCTTGTAATCGCGGCTCACGCGGTCACTCCGGTAACGGAACTGGTGTCGGCAACGATGCGTCGCGCGGCGGCGGCATCACGATCCATCTGCGCACGCAGTGCATCAAGATCGGAGAATTTTTCCTCGTCGCGCAATTTTGCGACGAACTCCACGTCAATGCGCCGACCATACAGGTCGCCGTCAAAATCGAACAGGTGGGCCTCCAGCAATGGTTCACCGTTGCCGGTGATTGTCGGGCGCACGCCGAGACTCGCAACGCCGGGCAGCGGCCCAGCCGCAACGCCATGAACCCGTACCGCGAAAATTCCCGAGATCGGCGAAACGCGTTTGCCGAGCCGGATGTTGGCGGTGGGATAGCCGAGTTCGTGGCCCGTGCGCCGGCCGCGCACAACCCGGCCGCCGATCGTGAAGGGTCGCCCCAGTAACCACAGAGCGTGCGCAAAATCACCCGTGCCCAGCGCACCACGCACCCGCGAAGCCGATACCCGCTCGCCATCGGTACTCGAAATTGCATCAAGCACTCGCACTTCGAAATCACCCTGTCCCTGCATGCTGCGCAGCAGCTCCACGTCACCAGTTCGATTGTGGCCGAAACGGAAGTCCGAACCCACCCAGATTTCGCGTGCCCCCATTCGGGCGACAAGTACATCGCGCACGAAATCTTCGGCAGTCATCGCGACCAGCCGTGCGTTGAAGCGCAACAACAGCAGACGCTCGATCCCCGCGTCGGTAAAGCCGCGCAATTTTTCGTGCACCGACGACAAGCGACGCAGTGGTACGGGCGAAAAATACCCGCGCGGCAAAGGTTCGAAACTGACCGCCGCCGCGGTCAGGCCGAGCGCAGTCGCACGCTCGCACACCCGAGCGAGCAGCGCCGCATGACCGCGGTGAAGGCCATCGAATGCGCCAATCGCGAGCACGCTTCCGTTCGGAGCCAGGCACGGCCCTCCGATGTCACGGGAAATCCTCAGCATCGGCGAAGTATATCGGCAATGATCTTGCGATCATGCCTGATCGCTGCATCGCTGAACGCACCGGCAACCGGGATCATCCGCGGCTGACGGGCACCAGAACGGCCTTCCGTAGCAAGCTTTTCAGCAACGACTGCACGAAGGGAGATCTAACGGGCGAGTGGAGTGCAGCCACTCGCATCGACGCGTGCCAGCAGATCGGCGACGCGCCCATGCCCCGGCACTTCGAGGTCCGGCGCAAGGTCGGCCAACGGCAGCAGCACGAAAGACCGCTCGTGCAATCGTGGATGCGGGATCTCCATGCCGGATTCGCGCACCGGCGAATCGCCGTACAACAGCAGGTCCAGGTCCAGCGTGCGTGGTCCGTAGCGCGCGCCGCGCACGCGTCCCGCGCGCGTCTCGATCGCAAGCAAGGCTTCGAGCAAATCGCGCGGTGCAAGCGCGGTTTCGAGCGAGGCCACGGCGTTGATGAAATCGGGTTGATCGACCACGCCCCACGGCGGGGTGCGATACAGGCGCGAGCGGGCCTGCAATGTCGTGTGCGGCAGTCTCGCAAGCGCCTCGAAACCGCGTTCGACCTGCACCGTCGGATCGTCCAGGTTGCTCCCCAACGCAACGTACGCTTCAGGCATGCGTCATTCCGGCGAGTCGGATTGCGCGTTTCCGGCGTTGCCGTGCCGCCCGCCTCGCCGCCGACGTCGTTTCGGTTTGGTGGTAGCCTCGCCCGAGTTGGCACCGGACGACTTCGGCGCCAGCGACGCCGAAAGTTCATCGGGCGAAAGCTCCTGCGCGCGGGTCCACCACTCACCTGATTCTCGCAACGCATCGGATTCATCTGCACGCATCAGCAGGAAATCGTAGGCCGCACGGAAACGCGGGTGCGCCAGCAACCGGAACACCCGCTTGCGGGTGCGCTCGGCGAAACGCGGCTGCAGCGCCCAGATTTCCTCGATCGCGTAACCAAAGCGGCGTGGAATTGCGACGCGCTTGCCCTGCTCGGCCATCACCCGGTGCGCGGCGCGCTGCCACGCCAGAGACCGCACCGTGCCTTCGGTTTGCAGCTTGACCGCCAACGTCGCGACCTCGCCCCACAGCAAAATCGCGAACAGGAACGCAGGCGTCACTGGACGACGATCCGCAACACGCGCGTCGGTCCCTGCAAGGCCGCGCTCGATCATTGCGCGCAAAGCGCCGGCGTCGTCGTGCGCCAGGGCGCGCGCGGTGCCGGGAAACAATTGCTTCATCAGGCCGTACTGCACCAGCGTGCGGAAACTCGCGAGACCGTACCCCGCGAGAAACATCTTCTGGCATTCGTCGAACAGTCGCGCAGGCGGCGCATCCGCGAGCAGGCGGCCAAGTTCATCGAACGGCGCCGCCGCTTCGGGGTCGATCGTGAATCCGAGCTTGGCGGCAAGCCGCGCCGCGCGCAGCATCCGGACCGGATCCTCGCGATAGCGCGTCGCCGCATCGCCGATCAGGCGCAAGTGTTTTCGTTCGAGGTCCTCGATGCCACCGACGAAATCCAGCACGCTGAAGTCGGCGATGTCGTAATACAACGCGTTGACGCGAAAGTCGCGGCGAAGCGCGTCTTCCTCGATCGTCCCCCACACGTTGTCGCGCAGGATGCGGCCGTCGACCACGTGGAGGTCGCCGTTGCCATCGCCATCGCCGGTGCCGCGGAACGTCGCGACCTCGACGATCTCGGGCCCGAAGATCACGTGCGCGAGCCGGAACCGCCGCCCGATCAGACGGCAGTTGCGAAACAGTTTGCGGACTTCCTCGGGCGTCGCGCTGGTGGCGATGTCGAAGTCCTTGGGCTGCCGTCCCAGCAGCAGGTCACGCACCGCGCCGCCCACGAGGCAGGCGCGGAAACCGGCGTCTTTCAGGCCGTACAGCACGCGCAGCGCGCCACGACTGATCTGATTGCGGGAAAGATTGTGCTGGTCGCGCGGAATCACGCGCGGCACGGGGTCGGTGCAATCGGATGATGAAGATTCGGAACTCAAGCGAAAGCCGTCCATGCAGAGTCGTGCCGCGGATCCAGACACGAAGTTCGTTATACTAGCGCGCTCCAACGCCCGACGCTCCCTTCGTCTAGCGGTCCAGGACATCGCCCTCTCAAGGCGGGAACACGAGTTCGATTCTCGTAGGGAGCGCCAAGTTTGTGCGATCGTCCATGATCGCGGCTTTGATCCGCGAGTCGGCGGGTGCTTGGGCCACGCAACATCAGAACTTTCGTCCGAGAGCTGGCTTTTTCGCAACAGCCGCTTCGAATCGGCCGTTTGGTGTGCGATCATTCGCGGTAATTGTTCCCCGTTGCCGCTTGTCAGACCCCGCCATGACTTTCGTCGTTACCGATAACTGCGTGAAGTGCAAGTACACCGACTGTGTGGAGGTGTGTCCGGTCGATTGCTTCCACGAGGGACCGAACTTCCTTGCGATCGATCCGGACGAGTGCATCGACTGCACCCTTTGCGAACCGGAATGCCCGGCCAACGCGATCTTCCCCGAGGACGACGTGCCCGCAGGCCAGGAACACTACATAGCCTTGAACAAGGAACTGGCGGCTGATTGGCCGGTGCTCACCGAGCGCAAGGATCCGCCGCCAGACGCCAAGGAGTGGGATGGCAAAGCCGACAAACTGCCACTTCTCGAGCGCTGAACCGTTCACGAAAAACGCCGCCCTCTGGCGGTGTTTCTTATGCATCGGACATTTCGTCCGGAGAGACTGTTGCTCTAAATGCCGGTTCGAAGCGCCGGTTGCCACAAGCCAGGCCGGGAAAGCCGTTCCGATGCCTCACCGCCAGGGCCTTTGCAGTTTGCGCTAGTGTGGTTGCCGCGGCGATCACGGACGATCGCACCAAACAAGCTATTGCAGCCGTTGCTGCAACAGCGCCGTCACCCGCGCGGCCGCATCCGGATTGCCGGTCACCTCGACGACACTGCCGCTGCCTCGCGGCGCCACGCTGACGGTGACGTTACCGGTCACGGTTTCGTTCTTGCTGTGGTGGAACATGCGGTGCAAAAACCCGCCCTCCGGCTTACTGGTCACCACGGTATCGACCGCGATTTGGTAGGTATGCGTGGCATCGTCGTGCGCGACCACCTTGCCAACCTCGCCACGTTCAAGCGCCAACCCGACCCGGTGATAGGCACTGTCCGGCGTATCCGACAGGGTCAAACTGGTGCCGCCCCCAGCCGCGGGTGCGGCGGACATGGTTTCGGCGGCAGGCGGCGCTGTCGCCTCGGGTTGCGCTGCTGCAGCGGCACCGGTCCCGGTACTCGGGATGGCCAGCGCATCGCTGGTCGCCGGCTGATCCATGCCCGGCGGCACTTCCAACGGCTGTTCCTGTTGAGCGGATTTGTACGCCGGCTCCTTGTGCCGAAATGGATTGTGGGCCTTGATGGTCTGGCAGCCGGTCAGCGCGATCGGGACGAGCAGGAAAAGCAGGAGTGGGAGTCGTTTCATGGGCGCATTGTGCATGATCAGGGCGCGGTGGCGCCAGCAAGAGGCAACAGGATATCGCGCAAGCGTGTCCGCGCCGATCCTGACGGCAATTCAACCAGCGGCAACCGCAAGGCGGCATTGCAGAGGCCGAGCTCGGCCAGACCGGCCTTGACCGGGATTGGGTTGGGGGCGCAGTTCAGCGCCGTCAGCAGAGGTTCGAGGCGCGCCTTGTACTGCTGCGTGGACGCATGATCGCGTTTACGTCCCGCATCGCACAACGCGCGGAAGAGCTTCGGAACCAAGTTGTTGACCACGGAAACCACACCTCCCGCACCGGCCTGCATCGCCTCGGAGGCGCTGCCATCGTCACCGGACAGGTAGACAAACCCCTGACGCTGAAGTTTCACGATGGCCTCGATCCTTTCGGGTGTACCCACCGCTTCCTTGATGCCGATAATGCCCGTTGTGTCGCGGAGCGCCTCCACTGTCTCGGGCTGCATGTCACAGGCCGTGCGCGAGGGCACGTTGTAGAGCACTATGGGGATGTCGCAATGGGCGGCCACCTCGCCAAAATGGCGACGCAGGCCCTCCTGAGTTGGACGCACATAGTACGGGGTCACCACCAGTGCCGCGTCTGCACCCAGTGCCCGTGCGCGATGGGTCAGTCCGATGGTCTTGGAGGTCGCTGCCTCGCCTGTACCCGCGATCACCGGCACCCGACGCGCGACACGCTCGACCGCGAACGCCAGCAGGCGCTCGTAGTCGTGCTCGTCCAGCATGTGTGCTTCGCCGGTGGAACCGGCGACGACGATACCTTGTGTGCCGCCGTCGAGCTGGTAATCGAGCAGTCGCCCGAACGCGGGCAGATCGAGCGAACCGTCCGCGTCGAACGGCGTAGCAATCGCACAAAGGCTGCCGGCAAGCTCCACGGGCAATTCCATAGACTCGTTCAAACATTCATCTTAACGGGACGGCTGGCCGAAGCGGCTATCAACCGTGATCCGCAGCGGCTGTTGAGAGAAACCAGACCAGGGATGGTCGTTCTGGCATTGCATGGCCGCGGTGCTTGCCAACTTGCACTTTTGCCGGCCGAAGCGGCAATCATGGACGATTGCACGAACATTGCACCGATCATGGACGGTCGCGCGCCAAAACCGCTATGCTCGTCCACTGTGACCGTCAAGCCCGTCACCACCTTGAACCGCTCCAGCACACGCCCCGCGGCCGATCACCAATTGCTGGTCCAAGCGGTCGCGCCATCCGGGGATTCACCGTTGCTGGTGTTGTCGCGCCGGATCGCCGATGCCGGCTGCAATCTGGTGGAATCGCGCGTGGCCACAGTCGGCGCCGACGTTTCGGTGCTGCTGCTCGCGAAAGGTGCATGGGACGCCATCGCCAAGCTGGAAACCGCACTCGGTCGCATCGGGCGCGACGAAAACCTGCACCTCTTGAGCTATCGCACCCAGGCGCGCGACCAGCAAAGCCATCTGCTGCCATACATGGTCGAAGTGGTCGCCGCGGACAAAGCTGGCGTGCTGGTCGAGTTGATCGATTTCTTCGACCATCGCAAGGTCAGCATCGAACAGATGTCCTCGATGCGATATCAGGCCATGCAGACCGGCGCCGACATGTTCCAGGCCCAGCTCACCGTGGGCATTCCGGCCGACACGCGCATTGCCGAGTTGCGCGACGAATTCATGGAATTGTGCGACGGCCTCAACCTGGACGCGATCATGGACCCGGTGAAGTTTTGATGGCGAAAGTGGGCAACAACGTTCCCAAACTCTCCGGCACTATCCAGTCGGGCGACGCGCTCGCACTCGCGGACCTGCGTGGGCAATGGGTGGTGCTGTATTTTTATCCCAAGGACAACACTACCGGCTGCACTCGCGAGGCGGGCGACTTCCGCGACCTCTACACGAAGTTCAAGCGGCGTGGCGCCGCGATCGTCGGCGTATCGCGCGACAGCGCACGCTCGCACCACGGCTTCAAGGAAAAACTGGGCCTGCCGTTCGCACTTGTCGCCGACATTGACGAAACCTGGTGCAAGGCATTCGACGTGATCCGCAAAAAAAAGCTGTACGGCCGCGAATACGTGGGCATCGACCGCAGCACCTTCCTGATCGACCCCGATGGCAGGCTGAAACAGGAATGGCGCGGCGTGAAAGTGCCCGGTCACGCGCAAGCCGTACTGGATACGATTCCCGCCAAGTGACCGCCCGACCCCGTTCCAAGCCCGCGCCGCGCGAATCCCACGCGCCACCCGCCACCTCCCGTTCCCCCGACTCCGGAGCCCGCATGCCGAAGCCGCAACGCAAGCGCACCTACGCGCTCGACACCAACGTCCTCTTGCACGACCCGACCGCGCTGTTCCGCTTCGAGGAACACGATGTGTTCATCCCGATGACGGTACTGGAGGAGTTGGACGAAAAAAAACAGGGGGTATCCGAGGTGGCCCGCAACGCGCGCCAGGCCAGCCGCTTCCTCAACGAACTGATCGAACGCAACAACAGCCACGGGATCGCTGACGGCGTGCCGCTGGCCCAGCCCGATGGGGTCAAGCTGCGCACCGGAGGCGCGAACGGGCGCCTGTATTTCCAGACTCGCAGCGGCAACGGCCAAGGCAAGGCCGACAACCGTATCCTCGCCGCGATCCTGGACTTCAACGAACACAGTCCGGATGCCGCGGTCGCGCTCGTGTCCAAGGACATCAATCTGCGCATCAAGGCGACCATTTTCGGGATCGCCTCCGAGGATTACGAGAACGACCGCGCACTGGACGATTTCTCGCTGCTGTACACCGGCTCGGCGGAATTGCCCGCCGATTTCTGGGACCGGCACCCTGAATTGCGATCGTGGAGCGAACGCGGCCACACCTTCTACGAGTTGAAGCCGCGCGAAGACGAGATCTGGCAACCCAACCAATGCCTGTACCTGCCGGGCGAGAACAGCGTCGAGTTGCGCGTGCTCGAATCCGGCGAAGACAAGACGCGGCTGGCGCTGCTCGGCGACTACACCGGCAGCGCGCACGGCGTGTGGGGGATCACCGCGCGCAATCGCGAACAGAACTTCGCGCTCAACATGCTGATGGATCCGGACATCGATTTCGTGACCCTGCTCGGCAACGCCGGCACCGGCAAGACGCTGCTGACACTCGCGGCCGGACTCGCCCAGGTGATGGACCAGCAGCGTTACCGCGAGATCGTCGTCACCCGCGTCACGGTCTCGGTCGGCGAGGATATCGGCTTCCTGCCCGGCACCGAGGAAGAGAAGATGACGCCATGGATGGGCGCGCTGACCGACAATCTCGAAGTCTTGGCGAACCCCGAGGACGGCGGTTCGTGGGGGCGCCAGGCCACCAATGACCTGCTGGTGTCGCGGATCAAGATCCGCTCGCTCAACTTCATGCGCGGGCGCACCTTCCTGTCGCGCTACCTGATCATCGACGAGGCGCAGAACCTCACGCCGAAACAGATGAAAACCCTGATAACCCGCGCCGGCCCGGGCACCAAGATCGTCTGCCTCGGCAACGTCGAGCAGATCGACACGCCGTACCTCACCGAGACCACGTCGGGCCTGACCTATGCCGTGGACCGTTTCAAGAATTGGCCACACGCCGCGCATATCACGTTGCGACGCGGCGAACGATCGCGGCTGGCGGATTTCGCGTCTGAAGCGCTGTGACGAAACCGGGACCTCGTGACCGGCGACCCGTTTCCTGCCTGACGGTTGCGGGCTCCGATTCCGGCGGCGGTGCGGGGATCCAGGCTGACCTGAAGACTTTCGCTGCGTTGGGTGTGCACGGCGTCAGTGCGATCACCGCGCTGACTGCGCAGAACACCCGTGGCGTGAATGCCGTGCACGTGGTTCCCGCCAAACACCTGCGTGCGGAACTCGATGCGGTGTTCGACGATTTCGACATCGTCGCGGTCAAGACCGGAATGCTCGGCGACGCGCGCACCGTACGCTGCGTGGCACGCGAACTGGCGCGCCGGATGCCTCGGTGGATCGTGGTCGATCCGGTGATGATCGCAACGTCGGGCGCACGTCTGCTGGATGAAAGTGCGGTGCGCGTGCTGGTCGAGCAGTTGATCCCGCTGGCTGACGTGCTGACGCCCAACCTGCCAGAGGCCGAAGCGTTGGCCGGCATCGAGATCCAGACCGCGCGTGATGGCGAACGCGCGGCAATAATCCTGCGCGATCTTGGGGCCAATGCGGTGCTGCTCAAGGATGGCCACGGACACGGGCGCGAAGTCGTCGATCGCTGGTTCGATACCCGCGGATCCTTCGAAGTAAGAAACCCCAGATTGCCGTTCGACGCGCACGGCACCGGCTGCACCCTGTCTTCGGCGGTGGCGGCGCAACTGGCCCGCGGCGCGACACCACGAGTCGCCGCGCGCCACGCGATTGCTTTCGTTCAACGCGCGCTGGGCAATGCGTACGTTCCCGGCACGACCCCACTCAGGGTGCTGACCCAGCGCTCGCGCTAATATCCGCACAACTCTTCCTCCGCGCCTCAATCCCATGTTGCTGGTCCTGCGTCTCGTTCTGTTGTGCCTGATCGCGCTGTTTCTGCTGAGCGCGCTGGTCGTGCACCTGCGCTCGCGCGTGCGTCTGAAACTCGGCAAGCAACTGGCCGGCCACGCGATGGTGTTTGCGCCCTATAACCTCTTGATGTATGCGTTTTCGGCGGTCCCGGCCGGCGCGTTCCCCGATCGCACGCGCTTCGAGGACGTCAATGCGCTGCGCGACAACTGGCAGACGATCCGTGACGAGGCCGCAGGCCTCTCCGACGAAGGCCACATCCGTACCACGCTGCGAGGCGACGACGCCAGCTTCAGTTCGTTCCTGAAGCAGGGTTGGAAGCGCTTCTACGTCAAGTGGTACGGTGAACCGTTGCCGTCTGCGCAAAAACTCTGCCCGCGCACGGTGGAATTGGTGAACGCGATTCCCGGCATCAGGGCAGCGATGTTCGCGCTGCTGCCGCCAGGCACCACGCTCAATCCGCACCGCGATCCGTTCGCGGGTTCGCTGCGCTATCACCTCGGGCTTATGACGCCCAACTCGCCGAACTGTCATATTTTCGTGGATGGTCAGGAATACCACTGGCGCGACGGCGAGGACGTGATCTTCGACGAAACCTGCGTGCACTGGGTCGAGAACAAGACAGACAGCACGCGGGTGATTCTGCTTTGCGATCTGGAACGGCCACTGCGCTCGCGCTTGATGAAAGCGATCAATCACCGCGTCAGCACCTTCATGGGCGCCATCACCGCTTCGCCCAACGAAGCCGACGAACCCACCGGCGC
>JBOHYR010000019.1:0-2738 GCA_050737995.1 Rhodanobacteraceae bacterium | reverse complement strand
CGCAGTGAGGACATTGGTGAGCTCGTGCTGGTCGTAACCGCGGCCCCGCTTCCAGGTGACTTGCCTCAAATCCGTGCCATCGCTGATGCCGTGGTAGGCGAAGGGCACGAGATGCTGCTGTTCGATGTCGTCCCACAGCCTCAGCTCCGCCGCGATGCGGTCGTCGAACCAGTGAAGGATGGGCTCGTTGTCGCCGCGTTCCGGCGTTGCGGTCAGCCCGAGAAGTTCCTTGGGAGCCAGGCGCTCCAGAATGTTCGTGTAGGTGGGCGCGGCCGCGTGATGGAACTCGTCGACGATGACGACATCGAAGTGGTCGGCAGCAAGACGGGTAAGGTCGGTAGCCGCCAGACTTTGAATCGATGCGAACACGTGCTCATAGTCCGCGGGGCGTTCGCCATCTACCCAGAGTTCACCAAATGCCGCGTCGCGCAATGCGTGTCGGAAGGTTGCGAGGCTTTGCTCGAGAATCTCCTTGCGGTGGGCCACGAACAGAAGGCGGGACCGAGGTAATCGCTTGCGCAGCCGCTGGTAGTCCAGCGCGGCCATGACCGTCTTGCCGGTTCCAGTTGCTGATACCAGAAGATTGCGGTGGTGGCCTTGGAGCCGTGCCAGCTCAATCTGTTCCAGCAAGCGCGACTGGAACGGCTCAGGGCGAATTTCGATCGGGCTGAGGTAAACGCGTGGTCCAGATAGGGCTGCTTGCGTCAGCTCGCGGAATTCGGGTTCGTCAAATGGGCGAAAGTCGCCACTTTGCCAATAGCTTTCGAACACGGCGGAAAACTTGTCCAGCACATCGGGGTTGCGGGCACCGGCCACGCGAACATTCCATTCCAGGCCAGTGACCTGCGCCGAATGGGTGAGGTTGGATGAACCGATGTAGGCCGTCGAGTATCCGGATTTGCGGTGGAACAACCACGCTTTGGCGTGCAATCGGGTGGAGGTGGTGTCGTAGGAGATGCGGATGTCGACGCCACTCGCGGCAAGATCTCGCAGTGCGGCAAGTTCGGTCGATCCGGTGTACGTCGTCGTGAGCAGGCGCACGATGCAGCCGGCTTCGACTCGCCGACGGATAGCTTCCAGCATGGGGGCGATGCCAGTCCTGCGAACGAAGGCCATCAGGATGTCGATTCGATCGGCCGACGCGATCTCCGACTTCACCTGATAGCCGATATGCGGCTCACCCGGAGCGTTGGTCAAAAGCGTCGTGTCGAGAAGAGGCGTTGCGGGAACTTCAATGCCTTCTGCGGAGCCATCCGGTCGGAATCCAAGGATCGCACGCAGCACCTCGCCCGTCGCTGTCGGCATGTCGCCAGGGTCGACGGCGTCATTGGTGGACTTCAGCAGTTCGACGATCTCGCGTGCAACGCGAATTCCGACTGAGCGGCGATCAGCGGCACCGAGGCGGGCGATGCTGCGACGGAGCAGGGCGCCAATATGGAGTGCAATGCGGTCAGGAGCCTCCTCCGCATCCAACGCGCCACGCAATGCCTGCAACGTTGGATCGAGCCTTTGGAGGTCAGCCTCCAGGGCATCCGTCAGCAGCTGTTCGTATAGCCCTCGGCCCAACGTCCCCATGTCGCCAGGCTAGCATTGAAACCGCTGCGCGCAAAAAGATGTCAAGGCAAAAAAGGGATGGAGGTAATTACTCAGCAGTCAGTAATATAGGCAACACTTGGATGCCGAAAGAACGAACGGATCAGGTCTGGCCGTGCCGCCATGTCGGCCAGCTGAAACTGGATGCGATCTTCCAGGCGTTCGCCGGCACGCAGCGGGCGACGGGCATTGCCGGTACGCTTGGCGTGGCTCCAGACCAACTCGTCCGGATTCAACTCCGGTGCGTAGCCAGGCAGGAAGTGCAACGACAATTTGCCCTTCAGCTTGGCGACATAAGCTTTGACGGCGCGGGTCTTGTGCGCGGGCAGGTTGTCGAGGATCAGGTGCAGTGGCTTGTGCTGACCACGCATCAAGCGCCGCAGGAAGGTCACGAACAAGTCGCCATTGAGGCCACCCTGGTAGGTCGTGAACCAGAACGCCCCCTTGGCACTGACCGCCGACGCGGCGCTGATGCCTTGGCGTTGGCCCGGTACGTCAACCACGGGTGTCTGGCCCTTCGCGCCCCAGGTCTTGCCGTGCACCGCATCGGCGCGGAACCCGGACTCGTCCCAAAAAGAGATGTCCGCCCCGTCGCGCTTGGCCTGGCGGGCGATCGCGGGGTAGGTTTCCCGCTGCCAGCGTGCGATGGCTTCCGGATCGCGTTGATAGGCTCGCTGCAGCGGCTTCTGCGGCGTCAGCCCGACCCGCGCCAGCAGCGCACCCACCGAGGCCAAGCTCAGCGTCACGCCAAAACGCTGCGTGATCAGCTCCCCCACGATCTGACGGGTCCACAAACCGAAGTCGAAGCCATACTGCCGCGGATTCTTGCCGTTCACCCACCGGAATACTTGCCGCTCCTGCGCATCTGTCAGCGTCCGGCGCCGCCCCGGCGCCTTGCGCAACTGCACCGCACGTTTGCCCTTGCCACGACCTCGGGCCTTCAAGCGCACCTTGTACGCCCAAGTCCGGTGCATCCCGAACGATGCCGAGATCGCCGCCGGCGACTCGCCTTCCGCCATCCGGTCTAGCGCCATGAAGCGCATCGCTTCCAGCGTCTCACGGGTCAACGTCCGGCCATCGATCTTCATGTCGGCTTGGACCGCGGACGGCATCATTTGTTCCCTAATATACTGACTTATGAGTAA
>JBOHYR010000018.1:0-25586 GCA_050737995.1 Rhodanobacteraceae bacterium | reverse complement strand
TAGACGCTCAATGACCGCCGTCCTGGTCTTTCGGCTTTTTCTTCTTCGGCTCATGTTTGGCTTTGGTTTTGTTCGGAGCCGGACGAGTACCTGTGTGGGTGGCCTGCGGTGGCCGGTTCTCCGGGCGTGCGCCGGTCGGCTTTGGGTGTGATTTCGGACGTGCGTCGGTCGGCTTTGGGTGTGATTTCGGACGTGCGCCGGTCGGCTGTGGGCGCGGTTGCGGACGTGCGCCGGTCGGCTGTGGGCGCGGTTGCGGACGTGCGCCAGTGGGGTGTGGACGAGGCTGCGGGCGGGCGCCAGTCGGCTGCGGGCGGTGTCCCGGGCGCGCTGAAGTATGGATGGGTTTTAGCGGAGTATTGAGCGGGCGAGGTGGTGGACGCCGATGGATCGGACGGCTGTACCAGCGCGCACGGTCCCGATAGAAAGGCCTGTTGCGATAGTAATTGTTCCAGTAGGTGCCGATCACGAAGGTGACGATCGGAATGCCGATGCGCGCGCCATAGGCGGGCAGCAATACGGGTTGGTCATCGTATTGGTACTGGATGAAGTTGCCCGCGATCCAGCCGCGATTGCCGTAGGAGACGACATCGCACCACTCCCACCCGGCGGTGCAACCCTGGATGGAAATCGGCGTACCCGCCGGGACCACGGTGACCACCGGATATTGAACGTCGGGCCCCGCACGCATGTTGACGTTGCCGGTGACATAGCCATCCGCGGCGCTGGCGGCGAGTGGCACGGCCAGAAGTATCGAAGCAACGATGGACCAGCCCAAGCGTTTCATGGAGTCGCTCTCCCGTGGGGGTGTGGTTACCTGCCGTGAATTCCCTGATAGCGAACATAGCGTGTACCAATTCCGGAGAATTCGCAAGTGAACGACCGCGTGAATTGCTGCCGGAAGCGGCGCCCGCAATCACGCGGACGGCGAGCTCGCCGCATGCGAGGCGCCGCCGGCGAATGTACGCGGTCTCGCCGCGTCGTTGTACGCTTGCAGCCGATACGTTTCGGGGGACCCATGTCAAAGATCGATGATCGCCTCGCCGCACTCGGGCTGGCATTGCCGCCGCCGGTCAAACCGCCGCCCGGCGTCGTGCTGTCCTTCCGGTTCGTGCGCGTGACCGGCAACCGCGTACTGATTTCCGGTCATAGCGCGCAAGCCGCGGACGGTTCGGTTGCCGGGCCGTTTGGCAAGCTCGGGCGCGAACTGACGGTGGAGCAGGGGTATCGGGCGGCGCGGCTCACGGCGCTCTCCATGCTGGGCAGCCTGCAGCGCGAGCTCGGCGACCTGGATCGCGTGGAAAATTGGGTGCGCGCATTCGGCATGGTGAACTCTGCGCCCGGCTTCAACAAACAGCCTGCCGTGATCAACGGGTTTTCAGACCTGATTCTGGAAGTGTGGGGCAACGAGGCAGGGGCGCATGCACGCAGCGCGGTCGGCATGGCCGAGCTGCCGTTCGACATTCCCGTCGAGGTCGAGGCCGAGGTGATGGTTTCGCAGGGCTGAGGTCGACCGCATTTACTATTCGAGTGACGCGTTGATCCCCGTCCTGCATTCCAGTCGATACGCAGCGAGTTTCCCGTAGGACGAGCGGCATGAATCCGCGAGCTGTTGCTGGAAGCGCGTGAGTTTCGTCTGGCGCGGCCGATACAGTGCAAACCCGGTCGACCGTTCCACGGCTGTGTACCAATGCGGCGCCCACACGCCGTCGCTGGAGCGTGGGCCGGTCGGCCAGCGCAGCATGCGTTCGTCGAATGATATACGGAGGTTCGCGCACAGCGAACTCAGGGCGCGACGCGGGTTTTTCAATACATCGGCAGCGTCGATGACCGGAGGTGCGTGGCCCAGTCTGTCGCAGACGTGATCGAACAAGCGTGCCTGTTGTTCGAATCCGAGTTCCCATGCAGCGGCGTCGGGGCGCTGGATGGTGAATGACGCAACCACTGCTTCGGGCTCCCGGATCAGGAAGCAGTTCGTCACATGATCCAGCCAGTCCAGCGACATGTCGGGCAAGACGTGCTGAGTCATGTGCTTCTGGTACCAGATCGCCTTGCCATCCGGGATCGCCCCGGTCAGCATCGCCGCGACTTGTGCGGCATCCGTACTCTGCGCGGCGACTACCTCGTCACGGCCGGGATGATTCACGCCAGTCTCGACGAGATAGTGCGCATAGAACGGCTCGTCGATGACAGCCGTGTCACCGCGATTCTCCCAAGCGCGCATCATGGCGGTGGAGATGTTGCGCGGCCCCGACCACATCGCGATGCGCAGGCCTTCACGCATGTTCACACCCGCATGCCCGCGCGGCTCTCACGTTCGACAAGTTGCATGTATAACGCCTGCAGGCGCTCGACCATCGGTCCACGCAGGCCATTGCCGATGATGCGGCCGTCGATCTCGCGCACCGGCGTCAGTCCGGCGAATGTGCCTGTGACGCAAGCTTCCTCCGCACCGTACACGTCGGTGAGACTGAAATCCTTCTCGAACACGGGGATGCCGTGGTCGCGGCACAGCCGGATCACGTTGGCGCGGGTGATACCCCCCAGACAATACTTGCCGGTGGACGTCCAGACTTCGCCCTTGCGCACGATGAAGAAGTGCGTCGAGTTGCAGGTCGCGACGAAACCCAGCGGGTCGAGCATCAGCGCTTCGTCGTAGCCGGCCTTGGTGGCCTGGATGCAGGCGAGGATGCAGTTGAGCTTGGAATGGCTGTTGAGTTTCGGGTCCTGCACGTCGGGCGCGCCGCGGCGCACATGTACGGTGAACAGGCGGATGCCTTGCTCGACCGTCTCCGGCAACGGTTCCTTGTATTCGGGGACGATCACGATGGTCGGCGGTCCGATCACGAAACGCGGGTCCTGGTGCGGGGTGGCCTTGATGCCACGCGTCACCATAAGCCGGATGTGTACGTGGTCACGCATGCCGTTGGCGCGTAGTGTTTCGACAATGCGTTGCGCAAGTGCCTCGCGCGTCAGGCCGATGTCGAGGTCGATAGCCTTGGCGCCCTCGTACAGGCGGTCCATGTGCATGGCGAGGAAGGGCAGGCCGCCATCGTGCGCGCGCAGGCCTTCCCACACGCCGTCGCCCAACACGTAGCCCGCATCGAAAACGGAAACTTTCGCCTCGTCGCGTGTGACGAGGTTGCCGTTGAGGCTGATCTTTATCGACGCGTTGCGTGGATCGTTCCTGTAATCGTGTGTTCCCTTGCTCATGACTCAGGCGCTCCAGGTTTCCTTGAGCACGCGGCTGAAATTGAGGCCGAGTACCTTGTCGGTGACGCGCGCGGAATAGCCTTGCTTCAGCAACTCCGCGGCAACGAATTCGAGTTTGCGTGGGGTATTGATGTCGGGGATGTAGGGCGGACGGTTTTCGCCTGGCGCGCCGACACCCTTTTCGCGGCGATCTTCCTCGTCTTCTTTCATTGACTTCAGTTCGGCGTCCGTCACAGTGAAGAAGGCGGTGTCGGTGCCGATCCCGATGTGATCTTCGCCGCACACCTTCAGCGCATGGATCATGTGCTGCATGTAGTCGGCCAGCATCGGCTGACGATCTTCGGGCGTCAGGAAAGGCAGCATGTAGATGCCCATCACTCCGCCCTTGTCGGCCAGCGCTTTCATTTCTTCGTCGCGCTTGTTGCGTGGGTGCATGAATACCGCGCGGCAACCCGCGTGGGTTACCAGCGGCGGCTTCTGCGATAGCGCGATGCCTTCCGCGGTGGTTTGCGTATTGGAGTGGCTGAGGTCCAGCGCCACGCCCAGTTTGTTCATGCGTGCGATGGCCTGGCGGCCGAGATCGGTGACGCCGCCGGTTTCGCCGTCCAGGCAGCCGTGGCCGAGCGGCGTGTCGTGGTTGTAACTCAGTTGCATGATCAATATGTCGAGCTGGCGAAACAGATCGATGCGATCGAGCTTGTCCTCCAGCATCGTGGCGGCCTCGAACGAGAAGATCACGGCGACCTTGTTCTCGGGTTTGGCGCGCTCGAGGTCGGCGTGGCGTTTCACCTTGATGAAAAGTTCAGGATGCCGCTCGACCAGTGTCTGCGCCGCGGCGATGTCGGCCACGGTTTCCTCGAAGGCGCCGTTGGCGTCACCCAGCGTGCTTTTAAGCGCGGTGACGCCGGAGTCGCGCAGCGCCCGAAAACTCGCCGCGTTGTCGAACTCCAGGCCGATCGACGCGAGGGCATTGCAGTCGAGCACGAAAGCGTTACGGTAAAGATCGGCGCCGATCATGGCGGTCGATGACTCCAATGGGTTGCCGGAGACGGGCGGTAGCGCAGCGCAAGCAGCGCGGCGCCCGAGATTCCGGGAAATTGCCGGCGGGTCCAAAACTCTTTCACGAGCCCTCATCGGACGAAGCCCGGTAGCGCCCTTCGCGCACCGGCGTAATGTTCGGCAACGTATCACGAAACGGCATGGACATCATCGGCCACCGGTCACCAGCAACTCGGCACCCAGACGCATGCATAAACGAGTGCAGTTTGCGCGTTTTCCGTTTTCACCAAGCGCCGCCAACCACGGCACCTGACCGCGTTCCTGGCCAACTGCACATAGGTATGCGGGCAAACGCCGCTTTTTCACGTTTGCCACGAAAACCCCCGCGCGTGGGTGCTCTACGAACGCCCCGGAACTAAGCTTTGGCTCGAGACTTCATCCTGGCCGCTGCGACAGGCCGAGTGCGTTACTTCACCGGAATAATCAGGATCGCGTATTTCGTTCCACCGAACATCACGAACGGTTTGCGCGTGTTCGGGTTGGTCTGCCCGGAGGGAAAGCCGGAGTCGCCGGCAATCCTGCTGCTCAGGATCATGACGTGGGGCGGGATGTGGATCCAGGTTTTCCTGTCCGCAGGCAGTTCGGTTGCCTTCGGATCGGTATTGCTCCAGGCGGAACCCCCTTGCAGCATGTAGGAATATCCCGGTTTGTTCGGGTCGGGTGCGCGGCCGGCGGCATACGCCCGGATCCACGCCATTCCGTTGGCGTCGAAACACGCGGGCAGCGGTTCCGGATCGCCGGATGCGATGAAACAGGTCCAGCCGTTGCTGCCATGGCGCAGCTCGGTGATGTGGCCCTTGCCTTCCCATGTAACAACGGTCGCTCCGTCCGCGATGGCCGAGGGCGCCGCCGAAAGCGCGCGGTGTATCTGCACTGCCGTGCGAACCGGTGCATTCGCGGCAAACGCGGTGCCCGGCCCCAGCAGGCCCATGAAAAGAACCGGTAAGCAAAATGGCTTCATTCCCATCTCCTTCCATCTTTGCGGAATTCGGTACGACAGAATCAGTTCATCCCGATCTGGCCTTGCATGGATTTGAAGATCGCGGCTGTGTCGTAGCCGACACCATTCTTGAACACCAGGGGCATGTACTCGATGGCGGACACGTTCTGCATCGGGTCACCGTCGATCACGACGATGTCCGCGCGCTTGCCGGCGCGGATGTCGTCGCGTACGTTCAAATCGACGTACGGCATTACCGAGCCGGTGGTGCGGACAGTGGTTTCTCCGCCCGCGAGATACAGCGGCGGGAAGCTGGACGGCATGGGAGTGACGTAGTACGCGCCGGGAAACGTGCCCGCAACCCTCGTCGTGTAGAAAAGGTGCTCGTGCATCCTCACGAGTCCGGGCAGCGAGGTCTTGCTGCGGGCGTCGATCACTGTCGCGGCGGCCGGAACAGCGGTGCTCGTCGCCGGCCCGAGTTCACTGATGCGGCCGTTGTCGATCACCAGCATCTGGTCGTGTTTCGGCGCCGCGCCGGTGCCATCGACTATGGTGGCGTGGGTGAAAGCGATCACAGGTTGCTTGCAGGCAATCCAGCCTTGCTGGTCCGCGTGCGCGAACGGGGTTGACGCGAGCAAAGCCACGCCGAGAAGGATCGAACGTTTCAAAACGGCATTCCCCTTGTCACACGAGTTTTCCCAACCACGAATGGCGCGGTCGCCGCCATGGCGAAACTCACTGGCCGGGATGGTACACCTGCTCGGAATGATCCTTGGATTTACCCGGGCCAGAAATACAGGCGGCAGATTGCCGATGACATCTCGCGACAACGGGAAGTGGAAGGCCATCGCGGGTATGATCGACGCTCGTCAGGAGGGCAGCATGGTGAGCATTCCCGTGTCGGGTGCCGGAGGCCTTGATGCCGAGGCCGTCCGGGCCCAACTGCAGCGCATCCTCGCCAGCGATGCGTTCGCCAACTCGCCGATTCTCAGCCGTTTCCTGCGGTATGTCGTGGAATGCTGCATCGACGGGCAGAACACTCCGCCCAAGGAATACACGATCGGGATAGAGGTGCTGCAGCGCGGCGAGACATTCGACCCGGCCGTGGATACCATCGTGCGCGTGCACGCACGCCGTCTGCGCGCGCGCCTTGCCAGGTACTACGAGAATGACGGCCGGGTCGATCCGATCCGGATCGCGATCCCGACTGGACATTATCAGGTCGACGTCACCCCGCAGACGCCATTACAAGAGGCTCCGATGGAGCCGCGGGCTTCGAGCGGGCTGGTTGCCTCGGAGCCGGGACCGAGGCGGCAACGATTTCGCAGCAACGCGATCCCCGCGCCGCGCACGCCGCTGGTCGATAGGGCAAGCGAAGTCGGGGAATTGCAGGAACTGCTCACCGACAGCGGCGGCCCTCGTCTCGTCACCCTGACTGGCGCGGCCGGCAGCGGCAAGACCCGGCTTGCCATCGAGGCGGGTTTGCGATGTCAGGAAAAACTTCCTGGGGACGTCGTCTTCGTCCCGCTGGGGAGCGTCAGCGACGCCCAGACGCTTGAGATGGCGCTGCTGAGTGCGCTGGGGGTACGGACGGTCGACAACACGCCGCCGGTCGAGGCCATCTGCAGACACCTGCACGACATCGAGCTGGCGCCGCAACTGATACTGGACAACTTCGAGCAGCTCGCCAAGTCGGCGCCCCTGATCGGATCGCTGCTCGACGCCTGCGCGTTGCTCAAGGTGCTTGTGACCAGCCGGATTGCCCTGCACCTGTATGGAGAATGCGAATATCCCGTGACGCCGCTGGCGGTACCTGCACGCGATTCGATGGCGCCGAAAGAGCTGGCTGTCGTGCCAGCAGTGGAACTGTTCGTGCAGCGCGCGGCCGCCGCCCATCCAGGATTTGCCCTGACCGAAGCCAACGCCGCAGCGGTAGCACATATCTGCAGGCAGTTCGACGGATTGCCGCTGGGAATCGAGCTGGCGGCGGCGCAATGCCGGACGTTGACGCCCGCGCAGTTGCTGGAGCACTTTCCGGAGCGGCTGGACGTGCCGGCGACCAATGTCGCGGACGTGCCCGATCGCCAACGTACATTGCGCCATGCCATCGAATGGAGCCACGAACTGCTTGGCGAGCCGGAAAGGACGCTGTTCCGGCGTTTGACTGTATTTTCCAGCGGTTTCACGCTGGAAGCAGCCGAAGCCGTGGCCAATGTGCGCGAAGACCTCGGCATCGACGTGTCTGAAGGTGTGCACCGGTTGCTCGACAACAACCTGCTGCAGTTGGTATCCGATTCCGGCGAACGGCGCTATGCGCTGCTGGAAACCATCCGCGATTATGGCTTGGAGCAGTTGGGCGCGAGCGGAGACCGCGACGATACCCGCAAGGCTCATGCCGCGTATTTTCTGGTGCTGGCCGAGGAAGGCCTCGGGCGTCTCGACCGCAAAACGCGCAAGCAGTGGCTGGAGCGCTGTGATCTGGAACGGGACAATTTCCGGGCCGCACTCGAGGATCAGGTCGAGCGCGGCAACGGGCAATGGGCGCTGCGGCTGGTGCGGGCGTTGTACCGGTACTGGGAGCGGCGCGGATATCTGGGCGAAGCTTGCAGCGCGTTGCTGTCGGTGCTGAAACGGTTCGAGCCATCCACCAACGCCGCGATGTGGGCCCAGTTGGCTTGTTGCGCGGGGGCGCTCGAAGGCCGGATGGGTAATCAGGAAGCGGGCCAAGCGCACCTCGAACGCGGATTGGAAGTGGCGCGGCAAGTCGGCGACAAGGGTGTGGAAATCATGGCACTCACCAGCCTGGCTGTTTCCCTCGGTTTCCTGCAGCGCTACGAGGATGCCGTGGCCTTGTTCGAAGAGTGCTTGCATTCGTGCGAGGAATCGGGGTCGCAGGGCGAGACTGCCGCCGCGCTGAGCAACCTCGCCGTCGCGAGGCTGGCGTTGGGCGAGCACGAGAAGGCGCGCGACCTGATGGAGCGTGCGCTCGAATCGTTCCTGAAGCGGAAAGAGTGGACGGCCGCTGCGTGGTGCCTCAATCAGCTGGGCGATGCCGCGATGGTCGCGGGGCGCGACGAGGAGGCGAAAGAGCTGTACCAGCGTAGCGCGCAACGGTTTCTGAAGCTGGCTGATTTTCTCGGCATCGCCCGTTGCTGGACCGATCTCGGACAATTGGCATTGCAGCGGGGTGAGTTCAGTGAGGCGGCGTCGCGGTTCGCCGATGCGTTGCGCATCTACCGCAAACAGGGCTTCCTGAGCGGCGTGGCCAACCTGATCGAAGGCTGCGCGGCTTTGGCGGTCGCGAAGGGACGCTACACGCAGGCTTTGGTACTGGCGGGGGTGGCCGAGGCCGCGCGTTCGACCCTGAAGATAGTTGCCTATCCTTATCAACGAGCCAGGCTCGATGCGGCGCTGCAACCCGCACGGGATGCGCTGATGCCCGTGCAAATCAGCGATTGTCACCAACGCGGTGTCGCGTTGGACACTGAACGGGCGGTCGGCTATGTGCGGCAGCTTCTTGCCGATATTGAATCGGATGAACTGCCCGTACAGACGGGATACTGACCGTTTGCGCGGTTGTTCAAGCAGTACCAGCCACTGCGGCGGCACGAATCGGCTGCATCATACGCCGTACTTCGGATATCCGATCCTGCGGTATACCTCGTTTCTCCACATGCTCGCGGACCAGGGTCTCGGCGGCGGCGGAGTAGATGCAGTACGCCTTGTCCTCGGTGACGTAGCTCCGTACCCATTGGATCCTTTCGCCCAGTTCCTCGAATACATCGAGCGCCTCGAGGGTGGCTTTGCGCACCTGCTCATCCGTCATGACGCCGACGCGGGGCGGGTCGCGTTCGATTTTGCGCGGGAGCATCTTGCACCTCGTCGGCCGCATGGCCTGTCGGGATCCTGTTGCAGCTTCGCTTTATACCCCACTCGCCCGGTGACGCGCGTTATCCGAGGCGGAGTTCACGGTGAAGTCACCCCGTTTCTCTGCCGGCGGCGTTGCCGAGTGGCCAGTCTGGTGCCGTGGAAGGAACCACCGTTTCCTGCAGGGACATTCCCCCCAACACAAGGTGATAACCATGAAAACCAGAATCCTCAGTCGAGTTCTCTGCCTCGGGATCGCAGCCGCCTTTGCCTTGCCGGTCGCAGGCACCGCAGTGGCGCAGCAGACCCTCCAGACCATCCACGTCCATGCCCCCGCTGGAGTCCACCCCGTCGCACTTCTCTCCAACGCCACCGGACTGACGGAACGCCAGGTCCAGATGGTGCTGGGTGACCGCTCCTCCTACGCTGGGTACAAAGCCAGCTATGACGCAGCCGATCGGAAGTTCGAAAAGGCCTTGGGGCCCGAGATCTACCAGCACGTCAAGTCCCGGCACGAACTATCGCCACAGGATGTGCAGAACCTGACCGCGATGACCAACGCGCGCAAGGCTCAATAGGTAGCCACAGGTGAAGTGAATGTCCGGGATGGCCAGCCACGGAAGGGCGACCGTCCCGGACAGTCGGGCTGCACATGAGCGCCGCGTATCAAATGCGACCTCTCGAGGTCACGCGAGACAATCCGCGCTTCCTGCCGGTCGCGGTCAGTGGCAGTCACTCGCCGGGATGGTAGGTTAGCTTGGTGTGGGCCTTGAGCTGTTCCGGCCAGAAATACACGGTGCGCAAGTCGCCGGTGACGTAGCGCGGGATCTGGTCGGTGAAATGCGGTGAATCCGGATGACCGCTCTGGCCGCCGACGTGGATCGCGCGCGCGCTCACCTTCGGTCCGAAATCGATGACGGCGATGAAGCTGTTGCCGCTGTTGCCATAATATTTTTTGGTGCCCGGCCACGGATGCGCGCCGAATGAAGCCAGCGATCCCCAGCGCGACGAGGTGAATGGCACCGCGATGCTCGGCTTGCTGTCGTCGAAGTGCGGCTGGATCGAGTCGTCCAGCCGCTGGTAGCGGTTGATCTCGCCCCACGGCACGCCCCAGTAACCGAAATCCTGTTGCAGGCGATCGACGGCTTTCGCCAACGCGTCCAGCCGCGTTTTCGCGTCGGTCTTTTCGGCCATGTAATCCAGCACCTGCATGTTGGTGGCGTGCGCGTCGATGCCGCTCGCCGCGGCTTTCGCGCTGACTTCGTTCCACAACGTGTCGCCCCAGAATACCGCGACCGAGGTCGGGATCGAGGCAAGGCCCCAGCGGTAATTCCAGTGTCGCAATACGCCGATCGGGCCGGCCAGTTTCGATTTCAGCGGATCGCTCTCTGGCAAAGCGTCGTAATCCTTGACCAGGATCGGGATCTGCCGCGCGAACGCCGGCAGGTATGTATCGAATGCATCGGTAATCAGCTTGGCCTTGGTGAAATCGGTTGCCCCGGTCAGCATGCGCAACGCGTGCTCGCTGCGTGCGTTCTTGCCGAAACTATCCATGTACTGCGGATAATCGACGGCCTTCGGACTGTACTTGCCGGCGGCCGTCCACGGCCAGTCGTTGGTATTGAACACCCATCCATTGGGCGGATTGATCACGTTCGGCATGTCCTTGATTGGCGTCAGACCCTGCCAGTTCGTCGCCGGATTGCTGCCATCTACGGGCTTCAGGTAGTCGAAGGCGTTGTCGCGTTTCGGGATGAATTGCGGCACGAGAAACGCAATCTCGCCCTTGTCGTCGGCGAAGACGGTGTTGTTGGATGAGTTGGCCTTGAGCTCGGCCACTTTCATGTAGCTGGCAAGATCGGTGGCCTTGGTACGCAGCCAGCTTTGTTCCAGCGCCGGGATCGGGCGGTTCATCAGCTCCTCCGCGATCCACTTGCCGTTCTCGCTCCGCACAACGGGGCCGTGCTGCGTGAAGTAGGCGGTAAACGTGCGCGAGCTCATCGCGCCAGCCGCGGTCCGGTAATCGATGGTGATGCGGCGAGTGGTGACAGGAAGCAGTTTGTTGCCATATTTGTAATAGAGCTTGCCGTCCTTCTTCACGATGGTCTCGGCGAATTCGTCGACAGCGTCGACGCCGGTCGATGTGTGCATCCAGCCGATGTGCTTGTTGAAGCCCTGGTAGATGAAGAACTGGCCCCAGGTCGAGGCGCCGTAGGCATCGAGGCCCTCGTCGCTGGACATCTGCGACTCGCTGCGGAAATTGAAGGTGACGTGTGGATTGATCAACAGCAGCGCATGGCCGTCGGCGGACAGTTTCGGTGCGATCGCAATGCCGTTGGAGCCGGTCGGCTCATGCCAGGTCGCGGGCTTTGCGCTGGCGAGCGCGATCGCGGTTGCCGGATCGGCGCCATAGAACTTCGCGAGATCGGAAAGATCGACGCGCTCGATGTCGCCGCCGATGCTGCCCTCGGTGAAGGACAGCGCCATCCACGGTTCGTAGTGCTTGATCACCTCGGGATGTACGTCCGGGTGCGTGGCGAGATACCAGTTCATTCCATCGGCCCACGCGTTCATCAGGTTCTTGAGCCAGCCGGGGCTTTTTGCATAGTCCTGCTTCAGCACGACGGGGTCGATGAAAAGCTGGTAGCGCAAGTCATCCCAGATCGCCGATTTACCTTTGGCCTGAGCGGTCCAACCCAGCGCCGTCAAGTAGTTTTGCTCGACGCGGTTGAAGTCGTCTTCGCACTGCGCATAGATCATGCCGAACACCGCCTCGGCGTCGGTCTTGCCGTGCACGTGCGGAATGCCCCAGTTGTCGCGGGTGATGGTGACGGCCTGCGCCTCATGTTGCAGGCGCGTGTACTCCGCGCCGTGGGCCGCGATGGGCGTCTGCCAGGATGGCGTGGAAGGCGGCTGGGCGCCGGCAGCGGGAACGAAACACGTGAGCGTCGCGACGGATAGTGCGAGTACGCAGGCCCGCGCAACTCGCGAAATGCAGATCGACATCAGATCGTCCCTCCTGAATCAGATGGATGCCACCGGCGGCGCAATGTGCGAGCGGCGAGCGTTGCAGTGCTAATCGTGCCCTGTCGGGAAGACGAATACAAAACCTGATTCCCGCATACGCACGCTCCCGCCACCATGAATTGAATCAGGCCGGGCGCGACAGATTACTCGGAGCTTTTCCTACGCAGCCAGGTTTGGGTGCGCCCGAGCATCGGCATTCCGATATAACCGCGGACGTCGAGCTTTTGCCCATTGTCCTCGAGCGTCAACTTGACCTTGTAGGTCTTGCCTTTGGCCGGATCCAGGATCTGGCCACCGTCCCATTGGTCGCCGTTCTTTTTCACGCCCCACATGATAGTCATGCCTTCGACCGGCTGATTGTGGCGCTCACCCTCGCACTTGTCGCAGATCGGGTGCGTGCCCTGATCGGAGAACAGCACCTGTTTGACCACGCCCTGCAGCGTACCGTCGGGCTGCTGAGTGATTTCGATGATCGACTTGGGCTTGCCGGTGGCGTCGTCGACCTGCGTCCAGTTGCCGACCGGGGTGTCGGTGGCGGCGTATGCCGCGGTGGTCAACAGCAGGGTAAACATGATGAGGGCGGAGCGGGCTGCGATACGCATGAGATGTCTCCGGGGTTGTTGGGCCTACCCTGCGCCATGGTTGCCTGCGCGTCAACTCCCGATGACCGATCGGCTGACCAGTGTCAGGGTTGCCACGGGCGCGTCTGGCATAATCGAGGGCCGTTTTAGTTCAGGAAGTTGCATGACATCCGTCGTCACCGAAAGCCAGGTTCGCGCGCATTTGGCGACCATCGTCGATCCGCACACCGGGGCATCGCTCGAAGAGAGTGGCGAGATCCATGCAGTCGGCGTGGACGGCGATCGGATCGCAGTGGAGATCGTGCTTGGTTACCCGGCGGCCGGCTGGCGCAAGGAGTTCGCCACGGAGATCACTGCCGTGCTGGAAGCCGACGCAGCCATCGCGCAGGCGACCGTTTCGGTGACTTCACGTATTGCCACGCACAAAGTGCAGGGCAATCTGATGCCGCTGCCGGGCGTCAAGAACATCATCGCGGTGGCGTCTGGCAAGGGCGGGGTCGGCAAGTCCACCGTCGCCGTGAATCTGGCGCTGGCGCTGGTGGCGGAAGGCGCCAATGCGGGGGTGCTGGATGCCGACATCTACGGCCCCAGCCAGCCGCTGATGCTGGGTATCCACGGCCGTCCCGAGTCGCCCGACGGCAAGGCCATCATCCCGATGACCAACCACGGCCTGCAGGTGATGTCGATCGGATTCCTGGTCGGCGACGACACGCCGATGGTGTGGCGCGGCCCGATGGTGACCCAGGCGCTGACCCAGTTGCTGAATGCGACCCGCTGGAAGGACCTGGACTACCTCATCGTCGACATGCCGCCCGGCACCGGCGACATCCAGTTGACGCTCACGCAGCGGGTGCCGGTTTCTGGCGCCGTGATCGTGACCACACCCCAGGACATCGCGTTGCTCGACGCGAGGAAGGGTCTGAAGGCATTCGAGAAAGTGTCGGTGCCGGTGCTCGGTGTCATCGAGAACATGGCGACTCACGTGTGTTCGAACTGCGGCCACGAGGAACATGTCTTCGGCGCCGGCGGCGGCGCCCGCATCGCCGGGCAATACGGTGTGCCGCTGTTGGGGTCGCTGCCGCTGGATGTCCGTATCCGCGAACAGGCCGACGGCGGCAACCCGACGGTGTCCGCGATACCCGATTCGGACCTCGCCGCGCGCTACCGCGAGATCGCGCGCAATACCGCCGGCCGCCTGTCATTGCAGGCCGAGCGCGACGTGGCGGGTGTGCCGAACATCGCGATCGCCGACGATTGACTCTCGTCTCTGTGACTGCGCCCGCTGCGCTGTTACGCTTGCCGGTTTCCCGCGCCCCACTTTCCGTCCGATGAGCATCAAGAGTGACAACTGGATCCGCCGCATGGCCGCCACCGGAATGATCGAGCCGTTCGAGCCCGGTCAGGTCAAGGAAAATGGCGGCGGTCGCATCGTGTCCTACGGAACGTCGAGTTACGGCTATGACGTTCGCTGCGCGGACGAGTTCAAGATCTTCACCAACATCAATTCGACCATCGTCGATCCCAAGGCGTTCGACTCGCGAAATTTCATCGATTTCAAGGGCGACTGTTGCATCATTCCGCCCAACTCGTTCGCGCTGGCGCGTACGGTCGAATACTTCCGGATTCCGCGCGACGTATTGACGATCTGCCTCGGCAAGAGCACCTATGCGCGTTGCGGCATCATCGTCAATGTCACGCCACTGGAGCCCGAGTGGGAGGGGCACGTAACGCTGGAGTTTTCCAACACCACCCCGCTGCCAGCCAAGATCTATGCCAATGAAGGCGTGGCGCAGATGTTGTTCCTGGAATCCGACGAGGCTTGCTCGACCAGCTACAAGGACCGTGGCGGCAAGTATCAGGGTCAGAAAGGCGTGACACTTCCGAAAACATAAGGCCGTTGGGTAGCGCTCCAGCGGTTTCTCCATCCGCTGCGGCGAGTTCAGCTTGTTTGTGGCAGACTGGCTTGATTGCGGCCGTGTGGCCTGCTTTCATCGATCAGCAACGGAGACCGTTCCCATGACCCTGCGTTCGTTTACCACCCGCCTCGGCAGCGCGGTCCTGTTGGCAACAATGTTCGCGCTGGCTGCCTGCAATGGCAATGTGCGCAGCGGCGGCGAGAGTACGGTCAACGTACCGGGCAAGTACGACATGACGATCGGCGCATTCAAGGACAACCAGTTCCTGCTGGACAGTGCGGTCTTGTCCGGTGCTGACCTGGAAGGGCATTTCCGATACCTGCAGGACCAGAAACAACTTCCCAAGACCGTGCTGCTGGAAGACTCCGATTCGGCAAAGATCAACAATGCGGATTTGGAAGAATTCGCCAGTCTGCAATTGAGTTTCCACTTCACTGGTTACATCCTGCACAAGGGCAAGCTGACCCTGATGAAATCGGTTGAAGGAAAAGGCAACCAAAACGCAGAAGGCAATCAGGGGCATCACCGGCACCGTGGTGGCTCCTTCGGCGGTGGCGGTTCACAGGGTGGTGGCATCCCGTCCGGCGTCTTCTAGCCAGGTCCGGGGGTCATCACGATTCCGCGCCGCCGGGGATACGCGTATCGCGCTTGGTCGTCAAGGCGGTATGCACGATGATTTCGATCGCGCGTTGCATGTCGGCGAGTGGCATGCCCGGTTCGCGGTGGCGGGAGGCCTGATCGGGCAGCCACGGTACGTGCACGAAACCCGCGCGTGTATTGCGGCGTCGCCGAAGGGCGTGCATCAGCGCATAGAAGACCTGATTGCACACATAGGTGCCCGCAGTCTGCGAGAGGTGTGCGGGAATGCCGGCTTGCCGCAGGGCCACCAGCGAGGCCTTGACGGGCAGCGTCGAAAAGAATGCGGCGTGGCCGCTGCGCAAGACCGGAACATCCACGGGCTGCGCGCCAGCGTTGTCCGGAATGCGCGCGTCGATCAGGTTGATCGCGATCCGCTCCAGCGAAATGCCCGTGCGGCCGCCGGCGAGGCCGACCGCGATCGCCACGCGTGGTTCGGTTTTGCGCACAGCTCGCCACAATACGGGTAGCGAAGCATCGAACTCGGTTGGCAGTTCAACCGCTGTGACGCGATGCTCCTCGATCATGGTACCGTCAAGCGCGCGTACCGCCTGCCACGATGGATTGACTGCCTCGCCGCCGAATGGTGCGAAGCCGGCCAGCAGCACCGCCGTTTCGTGATGACGTGTAGTCGTATTCAAAAGCGGAACACCAGCAGGTACATCAGTGCCAAGTTTACGACGAGCAGCGCCGCGCCGGTTTTCCATTGCGCTCGAATCACGTCGTTCTGGTTCGGCAGCTCCAGCAAGGCCACCGGCACGATGTTGTAATTGGCGGCCATCGGCGTGAAAAGGGTTCCGCAATAGCCGGTCACCATGCCGAGCGAACCCAGGATCGCCGGATTCGCGCCGTGCATCTGGATCAACAGGGGCAGGCCGACGCCCGCGGTCAACACCGGGAACGCTGCAAAGGCGTTGCCCACGATCACGGTGAACAGCACCATCCCGAGCCCGTAGGCGATTACGCAGGCCAAGGTGCTGTTCACCGGAATCAGCGTCCGCACCAGGTCGGCCACCGCGGTGCCGACGCCGGTCGCTGCAAAAACGCCGCCGAGCGCGGCCAATGTCAGCGGCAGCAGTGCGGCCCAACCCAACGTGTCGAGCAGACGGCGCCCTTCGGCGATGCCGGCAATGGGTTTTGCGCGCGTCACCCTCAACGCGGCGATCAGCGCCACCACGCAAGCCAGCGCGAGTCCGGTCAGCGTCATCCGGGTCCTGTCGAACACCGCAACGCCGCCGATAACGAGGTAGCCACCGAACAGCGCAACCAGCAGCGTGACCAGCGGAATCAGGAGTGCAGGCCCGAACAGACGATGGCCCAGACGCTTCGCGTCGGCTTCGCGCGCGTCAGCGTCTCGTTCGACCAGGTGTCCACGCTTCATCCGGGGCGACAAGACTGCGAGCGCGATCACCCCGACCCCGGCGAGTTGCGCCGGCAATTCGTGGTGTGCCTTGGTCGCCTGCATCACGTAATGGCCGCCGGCCATCAGCGCCGCCAGTACCAGCCAGAACGCGGCGTGCGACCAGCGCCGGTCGCGCAGGTTGAACCACGCTGCCCCGATCAGGAACAGGGCGATCAGCCAGTAGGCTTGTTCGATGCGAAGCATCTCAGTCGCCGCCCTGCTCGGTGTCTGCGGTGACGCGCCGGTGCGCAATCCGGCGCGCGAACAGCACCGTGCGGACGGCATGGATGAAGAACGCAGCGATCGCGGTCGGTAATGCCCACAGCGCGATATGCAACGGTTCCAACTCGATGCCGTGCTGGGAATAAAAACCCTGGATCAGCAGCACCGCGCCCAGTGCGATGAAAACATCCTCGCCGAAGAACAGGCCGATGTTGTCGGTGGCGGCGCTGAAGGCGCGTACATCGTTGCGTTCGTCGGCACACAGCGGTTCGCCACGTTGTTCAGCCGCGGCTTCCGCCATGGGCGCCAGCAACGGGCGCACCGTCTGCGCCTGCCCGGCGACGTTGGTCAGGCCCAGCATCGACATGATCTGGCGCAGGCCGAGGTAGGCGATCAGCAGGCGCGAGAGGGTCAGGCCGCGCAGTGTCGAGATCCAGTTGCGCGCATGTTCGCGAAGGCCCGCGCGTTCGAGCACACCGATCGCGGGCAGCGTCAGGATGAACAACAGCAGCGCGCGTTCGGATACGAAGCTGTTGCCGAGCAGTGCGAGGATCTCGCCGATGGACTTGCCGGCGGCGAGCCCACTGACGATCCCCGCGACGACCACCACCGGCACCGGATTGAAGCGCAGCGCGAAGCCCGCGACGATAACCAGCACGCCAAGCAGCGGCAACCAATGCATCACGCAGGACGTTCCGCCGCGTTGACCTGCACCCCGGCATGCTCGAGCGCCAGCCGCAGGCCTTTCGCAAAGGCGCCAGCGCCGGTGCGGTCACCGTGGATGCAAAGCGTGTCAGCCTCCATGTGTACCGCCATACCATCGTCTGTCATTGCTTCGCCACGCGTGGCGATGGATACGGCCTGGGCGATGGCGACATCGACTTCTTCGATCACGGCGCCTTGTCGCGTACGCGGAACCAGCGAACCGTCCGCGTGGTAACGACGGTCGCAAAACGCTTCCCGCTGGACCGCGAGCCCCGCTGCGCAGCCCGCGCCAACGAGCGCGCTGCCAGCAAGCCCGACCAGGATCAGGGTCGGATTGAAATCGCGTACCGCGTTGGCAATGGCATCGGCGAGCTCCCGGTCACGTACAGCCATGTTGTAAAGCGCGCCATGCGGCTTGACGTGGTGCAGGTGTCCGCCACAAGCCGTGGTAATCGCGTGCAGCGCGCCGACCTGATACAGCGTTTGCGCATACGCCTCGTCCGGCGTGACCCGTATTTCGCGCCTGCCAAAGCCCTGCAGGTCCGGCAGGGAGGGATGGGCGCCTATGGCGACCCCGTGCTCGATGCACAACGCGACGGTGTGCCGCATGATCAGGGGATCGCCTGCATGGAAACCGCAGGCGATGTTTGCAGAGGAAATCCATGGCATCACGCCGGCGTCGTCGCCCATGTTCCATGCGCCGAAGGATTCGCCGAGATCGGCATTGAGGTCTATCGTTGCGGACATCGGATCAGGGCGTAGTTGTGGAATATTCCCGCTGCAGGCGCGCCGTGATGCGACGCTCCAGCCTGCGCAGGCCGGTCTCGCGTTCCCGCAATGCACGCCACGCTTCTTCGGACGTGCACGGCCGGAAGCGTACCGCATCGCCGGTGCGCCGTTGCGCGAGGCGCGGCAGATCCACCGCGATGATCTGCCCGAGGCGCGGATAGCCGCCGCTGACAGGGGACTCGGGTCCAAGCGCGATGGGCTGGCCTGAAGGTGGCAGTTGCAGGAGTCCTGGCACGCAACCTTCGCTCACCATTTCAATGGGCGATGTCCATTCCAGTCTTGGGCCATTTAATCGAAGGCCGACCCTGTTGGAATCTGTATCCACAATAAAATATTGCGAAAACAGACCCTTGCGTGATATTTCTGTCAAATTATCGAGATGTGTGCCGGGCAGCAGGCGCAGGGCGTGTGCGGGATCGTCGTCGAACCAAGGCCGCGCATCAATGCTCCACTGCGGCGCCGTCACGGTGCCCTTTGCCGCGTGCCGCTTGCCACCTGTTTTTCCAATCTTCAATACATCGCCTGTCCGCAGCGGTCGCCCACCGAACGGACCGAGACGCACATTGGCGTCGGTGCTGCGGCTGCCGAGCACGGGCTCCACATCGAATCCTCCAGCCACGGCAAGACAAGCGCGGCATCCGGATCGCATCGCGCCGAGTTCGACGTTCGTATTCGCGGGTACGTGTACCGGCGCCCACATCCGTGCGTCGACGCCGTCGATGCGAAACACGGTCGGTGCGCCGGTCACCGCGATCCATGCACCGTGGCGAAAGCGCAACATCGGACCAAGCAGGGTGATTTCGAGCGCGCAGGCGTCGCGTGCGTTGCCGACCAGTGCGTTGGCGATGCGCAATGCCGGTGTGTCGAAAGCGCCCGTCCGGCCGATGCCCAGGTGCGCGAAGCCGAGGCGGCCCGCATCCTGCAACGTGGTCTGCAACCCGGGCTTGATGACCTCGATCCTCACGCCGGGTGCTCCGTGAGCTGGGCGAACTCCGCAGCATCGATGGCGCAAAACCGAACCCTGTCTCCGGGTGCGAGCAGACAGGGCCGGTCGCGTTCGGGGTCGAACACTGCCAGCGGCGTGCGCCCGATCAGTTGCCAGCCTCCCGGTAGCTCGCAAGGGTAAATGCCGGCCTGCGCTCCGCCAATCGCAACCGATCCCGCAGGCACGCGGGTGCGCGGCGTTGCTCGACGGGGCATGTGCAGGGTCGGGTCGAGGCCAAGCAGGTAGGGAAAGCCCGGTGCGAAGCCGAGCATCGCTACCGTGTATTCCCCCGCCGTATGGCGCGCGATGATTTCGTCGGTCGTCATGCGCGCGTGTGAGGCGGCGTCGGTCAGATCGAGACCGAAATCTCCGCCATAGCAAACCGGTATCTCGACGATGCGCACGGGTGCATCCATCGGACCGTCAGCGTTTTGTTCGTTATCCCGGCGAAAGCCGGGACCCAGTGTCCTTTCGGCGGTTTCGCGCAAGCAGGTGCGCAACGCGTCCGCAAATCGCTCCTGCGGCAGCGTGCCGGATTTGCCTGAGTCATCCCAGGCAAACGGATCGAAACGCAGCAGCAGGCTGGCATATGCTGGTGCGATATCGATGACACCGGGTAGCGCAGCTTCGCGCACCGCCTGTGCTGCCGCATGCACACGGGAGTTGGTCACGGCATCGATCGTGTCTCCGAAGCGCACCAACAGCGCATCTTCGGCCAAGGCTTCGGCGGTGAAGTCAGTCTTCAAGTCGACGTCGGCATGTCACGTGGCTGGGCTAGTCTGGCACGGGCAGATCGCGCAGTCGCGTCACCAGCGCGCCACGCATGGTTTCTTCGTAGCGTTGCGGTTTGCCGCAGCCCCAGACCGGCCCCGGCCATGCGGCGTCGGCTTCGCGGCGGGCCACCACGTGCACATGCAACTGCCGCACGACGTTGCCCAATGCGCCGACGTTGAGTTTGTCGCACGGCGCCACTTGTCGCAGCAACGCCATCGCGTGGTCGCTTTCCCGTGTCAGCACGGTTCGATCCTCGCGCGTCAGGTCATCCAGCTCGAATACGTCGGTTCGCCTCGGCACCAGGATCAACCAAGGAAAGCGTACATCGTCCATCAGGAGCAGACGCGACAATTCCCAGTCGGCAACGAACACCGTATCCGCCGCGAGGCGCGGATCGAGTTCGAAGCGCGCTTCCGGGTTTTCGCTCATGCGTTGCCCGCGAGTTTCTTGTCGAAAAACGCCATGGTCCGTTTCAGCGCCAACGGCGCAACTTGCGCGGCGTAGTGCGTCGGATCGCAGTCTCGATTGAAGGCGTGGCCCGCGTCGTCGTAAACGTAGACGGGAGCGTCCGGGTACGCATCGCGGTGTTTTTGCACCGCATCAGCCGTGATCGAGCGATCCTTTGCGCCGAAGTGGAAAATCACCGGCGCCTTCAGCGGTTGGTTCAGGTAGGGAATATCGCGCGCGCCGTAGTAACTCACCGACGGTAGTCCGAGGCGCTGCGCGGCAAGCAGCGCCACCGTGCCGCCCCAGCAGTAACCGACCACGCCGATTTTCCCGGACGATTCGATCGATGCCGCCGCGCTGGCAACCGCTTCCACCGCGCGATCCAGACCGACTTCCGCGGCAAGGTCCTTGCCGCGCTCCGTGCCAGCTTGATCGTAGGCGAGTTCGAGGTCGTTCTCGACGTAATCGAAAAACGCCGGTGCGACGGCGGTGTAGCCGGCCGCGGCGAAGCGATCCGCGACGTCGCGGATATGCTCGGTCACCCCGAAAATTTCCTGTACCACCACGATGCCGCCCTTGGGCTTGCCCACCGGCTTGGCGAGGTACGCGCCGATGCAGTGCGTGCCTGCGGTGTTGAGGTTGAGGCGTTCGCCCATGATCCATCTCCGCAGAAGTTATGCTTTGAGCGTAGGCCGATGGCACGGCATCTTCAACGGGCCCGAACCGCGAGGGGATTGGAACAGCCCGGCGCGCCGGATTCCGGGCAGGCGGACGGGCGCTGGGCCGATACAATCCGCGTTCCGCCCTGTCATATCGTCCGCATGCTTGCTCCCGCACCGAAAGTCGGTTTCGTCAGCCTCGGTTGTCCCAAGGCGCTGGTCGATTCCGAGCGCATCCTGACCCAGTTGAAAGCCGAGGGTTACGAGATCGTGCCGCGCTACGACAAGGCCAACGCGGTGATCGTCAACACCTGCGGCTTCATCGATGCGGCGGTGCAGGAATCGCTGGATGCGATCGGCGAAGCGCTGCATGAGAACGGCAGGGTGATCGTCACCGGTTGCCTCGGCAAGCGCGATGCTTTGATACGCGAGGCGTACCCCGATGTGCTTGCGATCACCGGCCCGCAGGATTACGCCAGCGTGATGGGTGCGGTACACGCGACACTGCCGAAACCGCACGATCCATTCGTCGATCTGGTTCCGTACACTGGCATCAAGCTGACGCCCAAGCATTACGCGTACCTGAAGATTTCCGAAGGCTGCAATCACCGCTGCACGTTCTGCATCATCCCTTCGATGCGCGGGAAGCTCGTCTCGCGGCCGATCGACGAAGTGCTGGTCGAAGCCGAGAAACTGTTGCGATCAGGCGTCAAGGAATTGCTGGTAATTTCGCAGGACACCAGCGCGTACGGTGTCGATGTCCGTTACGCGGAACGCGCGTGGCATGGCACCCCGTATCAGACACGCATGACCGATCTGTGCCGCGGGCTCGGCGAACTCGGCGCGTGGGTGCGGCTGCACTATGTCTATCCATACCCACATGTGGATGACGTGATCCCGCTGATGGCAGAGGGAAAAATCCTCCCGTATCTGGACATTCCATTCCAGCACGCGAGTCCGCGGATATTGAAATTGATGAAGCGCCCGGCGCATTCCGAAAAGACGCTGGAACGAATCCGTGAGTGGCGGAAGGTTTGTCCCGACCTGACGATTCGCAGCACCTTCATCGTCGGCTTCCCCGGCGAAACCGATGCAGAATTCGAGGAACTGCTGGACTTCCTGCGCGAGGCGCAGCTTGATCGCGTTGGCGCATTCGCCTATTCGCCGGTCGGCGGCGCCCGGGCCAACGATTTGCCCGATCCGATCCCGGAAGAATTGAAGGAAGACCGACTGGAACGCTTCATGGAAGTGCAGGCGGAGATCTCTGCAGCCAAACTGCAAAACAAGCTTGGCTGCACGCTGACCGTACTCGTCGATGAAGTCGGTGCCGAGGGCGCCATCGCGCGCTCGATGGCCGATGCGCCGGAAATCGATGGAGTGGTGCGTATCGCCGATGGCGCGCCTTTGAAGGTGGGGCAGTTCGCCGATGTCCGTGTCACCGCTGCTGGCGCGCACGACTTGGAAGCGGTGGCCGGGTTCTGCATATTTCCTCGTCATTGCGGATCGTGACTTCGCCGCGTCCGGAATGACGATCGGGTGTAGTCGGCGCTCCTTTATCCGTACTTCACGTCAAGAATCACGAACCGAGCCTTCCCGCCTGGAAGTTCGGCATCGAACTCGTCGTCGATGTGCTTCTTGAGTGCCGCGCGCGCGACCGGCGAGTCCACGCTGATCCAGCCGCGCTTCGCGTCGGTTTCGTCGGGGCCGACGATGCGATAGCGGTGGGTGTCGGCGCCATCGATGTTCTCGATCTCGAACGTCGCTCCGAAATAGATCGCGGTGCGGTCGGGCGGCCTGTTGTCGACCACTTTCAGCGACGGGATGCGCTTGGACAGATAACGCACGCGGCGATCGATCTCGCCGAGTTGTTTCTTGCGATAGGCGTATTCGGCGTTTTCCGAGCGGTCGCCTTCGGCGGCGGCTGCGGCGAGCGCCTTCACGACTTGCGGGCGCAATTCGCGCCACAGATGGTCGATCTCGGTTTTGAGCGCATCGAAGCCCGTGCGCGTGATGATCGCGGTGGAGTGGGGGGGTGGCGGGCGCCAGCGTGACATCGTGTTCCTAGCGTTCCCCGCCGAAAATTCCACCCAGCATGCCGCGCAGGATCTGCCGTCCGGGTTGGCTGCCCATGGAGCGTATCACTTGCTTGCCCATGGTTTCCAACATGCCTTGCCGGGTATCGTTCAACTCCAGCGCGCGCGCCAACAGGGTGGGACCCGTTTCGGAAACCGTCGCCCGCACCGGCGAGCCGAGCTTGCCGTAGAGATCCCGGAACACCGGATTCGCCGCTGGCTGCCAAGGCTTGTCGGTGCCGAGTTTCGTCAGCCTGGCTTTCAGTTTGTCGCTCGGCGGCGATGCGGCAGGTTGCGACACGCCCGCGATATCGCCCTCGACGTCGGGGAGGAACACAGGGGTGCCGAGTCGCGAGAAACCTTCCGCCAGCGCCATCGGCGATACGGTTTTTCCGGTGCCGATGGCACTGGCGATCATGCCATGACGGTTGCCGAAATGCGGACCGGGTTCAACCGTTGTGGTGGCGCTCCTGCGGATCAGGATGTTGCTCACGCGGACTCCCAGGCTGCGGGCGTTCAATGGCTTTCGATTGTACGGTGCGGCGTCGGGTTGAGTAGTAGAGCGCATCCCGCTAGGGTGCGGCATTCATCGAATGCTTTTGGCAGGTGGTTCAGGATGTTGCGGCAATCGGGTTGGTTGGTGTGCGTGGGTGCGCTGGGCTTGTTGGCGGCTTGTGCGCAAGCGCCTACGCGTGGGCGTGGTTCCGCAGCGGATCTGAACGGTTTGTATGCGCAGCTGGATCAGGCCAGCAATCAATACGACCAGGCGCTGGAACAGGCGCGGCGCGGCGACAACGCGCAATCGCAGAAGACATTGGAAGCCGCGCTGGACGCGATGCGCACAGCATCCGATCACTGCGTCAACACGCCCGGTTGCGACCCCCAGCGATTCCTGTCGGCCTACGATCGCGCCCTGCGTCTGAAGGACGGCAGTTTCCTCGGCACCGAGAACGACGACTACGCGCTCGACGATCAGGACCAGGACACCTCCGATGCCGATTCGGGTGTGCTGGCCACGTTGCCGCAGGCGCAGCGCACTGTTCAGTTGCTGCAAGGCCACACCTTGTCGGATCTGGTCGCGACCAATGGCACGGTACAGGCCGCGCTTCAGGTGTGGCTGACACGTCTGCGCCCGAATCTGATCCGGTCCTACATCGACTACCAGTATCTGCGTTACCAGATGTGGCCGGCATTCCACAAGGCGGGACTTCCCGAGGCGATCCTGTTTGGGCTGATGGCCAAGGAGTCCGGCGGCAACGTGCATGCCGTGTCACGTTCGGGTGCGGCTGGACCGTTGCAGTTCATGCCAGCCACCGGTTCGCGTTTCGGCCTGAACACGATCGACGGATTCGATCAGCGCTTCGATCCAACCATGGCGTCACGCGCCACGGCTGATTACCTCAACGAGCAACTCGGAAAGCTCAACGACAATCTCGCGCTGGTACTGGCCGCGTACAACGGCGGCGAGGGCAGGGTCGGGCGACTCGCGGCGGGTATACAGAACGCGAGTTTCTGGGATCCGGATGTCTATTTCTCGCTGTCGGCCGAAACCCGTGAATACGTGCCCATGGTGCTGGCGGCAGCATGGTTGTTCCTGCACCCGCAGCGTTACAACCTGCACTTCCCGTCGGTGGATCGCATGCCAGGTTACGTGGATATTGCCAAGGCCGCGTCGCTGAACGAGTTGTCGGTGTGTCTCGGCAATGACGCTAATGCGCATTACGGGTGGTACCGAACCCTGCGCAACCTCAACCCGCAGATGGATCCTTCGCAGGTCCAGCCGCAGGACACGCGAATCAATCTGCCGAAGTTTCTGCAGGATGTGTACCAACGGTCATGCGTGAGCGGGAAATGGGTCGCGCTCGCCGATCAGTTGCAGAACGCCCAGGTACCTGCGCCACCGGTACAAGTCGCGGCCGTCGACCCGCCGCGCCAGAGCCAGCATGCTTCCGTCAGGCACTACACCGTCCGCAAGGGCGATACGCTATACGCAATAGCGCGTCGTTTCCATTGCGACGACGTTCATCAACTGGTACGCAGCAATCACCTGCATTCCGCGTCCGACCTGCGAGTCGGAAAACGGTTGCGGTTGACGGGTTGCAAGCGCGGATAGCGTCGGCACCATTTCTGTTGGCAGCGCACCCTTGCGTCGCTATGATGGCTGGCCCGCCACGGGCGCCCCAGCGATACCACGCAAACCCGGAGAGGTGGCAGAGTGGTCGAATGCGCCGGATTCGAAATCCGGTTTACGGTCTTACCGTAACGTGGGTTCGAATCCCACCCTCTCCGCCAATT